>DASUZB010000030.1:0-15657 GCA_036377075.1 Actinomycetes bacterium
GCCACCACGCCGACGCTACGCGAACCAGCATGCGCAGGCCAGTGCGCCGCCGAAGGTCCAGCCAACTCTGCCCTCGTGGCCGCCCGTTCGGTCCGCCCAGGTCGACGGCCTACCCACGGCACGGCAGCGCCGGACGGGCCGGGTCGAGCAGGCACATCCGGCGTTGCGGGATGGTCGAGTCGGGCAGTCGTCAGGCGGCGGGGATCGACCCGTGGGGGTCGATCACGAACTTGCGGGCGGCGCCCTTGTCGAAGTCCTGGTAACCCTGCGGCGCCTGGTCCAGCGGGATCACGGTGGCGTTGACGTTGCGGGCGATCCGCACCCGGTCGTGCAGGATCGCCTGCATCAGGCCGCGGTTGTACTTCATCACCGGGCACTGGCCGGTGGTGAACGAGTGCGACTTCGCCCAGCCCAGCCCGATGCGGATCGACAGCGCGCCGACCTGGGCCGCCTCGTCGACCCCGCCGGGGTCGCCGGTCACGTACAGCCCCGGGATGCCGAGCTTTCCGGCCGCCCTGGTGATGTCCATGATCGAGTTGAGCACCGTCGCCGGCGCCTCCCCCGCCGAGCCCTCGCGGCCGTGGCCGCGGGCCTCGAAGCCGACGCAGTCGACCGCCGCGTCCACCTCAGGAACGCCGAGGATCTGCTCGATCGCGCCGGAGAGGTCGTCGGTCTGGGACAGGTCGACGGTCTCGCAGCCGAAGCTGCGCGCCTGGGCGAGCCGCTCGGCCTGCATGTCGCCGACGATCACCACCGCGGCGCCGAGCAGCCAGGCCGAGGTCGCGCAGGCCAGGCCGACCGGGCCGGCGCCGGCGACGTAGACGGTCGAGCCGGTGGTCACCCCGGCGCTGAACGCGCCGTGGTAGCCGGTCGGGACGATGTCCGACAGCATCGCCAGGTCGCGGATCTTCGCCATCGCCTGGTCGCGGTCGGGGAACTTGAGCAGGTTCCAGTCGGCGTAGGGGACGGTCACGTACTCGGCCTGGCCGCCGAGCCAGCCGCCCATGTCGACGTAGCCGTAGGCGGCGCCGGCGCGGGCCGGGTTGACGTTCTCGCAGACGCCGGTGTTGCGTTCCTTGCAGTTGCGGCAGCGGCCGCAGGCGATGTTGAACGGCACGCTGACGAGGTCACCGACCTTGATGAACTCGACGTCGCGGCCGGCCTCGACGACCTCGCCGGTGATCTCGTGGCCGAGGGTCTGGCCCTGCGGCGCGGTGGTGCGGCCACGCACCATGTGCTGGTCCGAGCCGCAGATGTTGGTCGCGACGGTCTTGAGGATGACGCCGTGCTGGAGCTGGCGGTTGTTCTGGTCGGGCAGTTCTAGCTTCGGCTCGTCGAGGTCGTGGACCTCGACCTGGCCCGGCTTGACGTAGACGACTCCCCGGTTGGCCACGGCTGCTCCCTCCGTCGGCGTGGACCGGTGGTTGCTGTCGGGTTCTCGGGTGGGGTCGCGAGCGGTGGGGCGCGCGGCCGGTTGCCGTCGCCAGTTGGTGGCTTGGCTGGTCGCAGGCTGCACCACCTTCCGCTGGGCAAACCGCCACCCTACCCGCCACCCTGGATACGGACAACAAAGCAAACTTAATTTATTTGCTTGCTCCGGATGAAGCGGTACAACCAGTCGGCGATAGGTTCACCTCAGCGGCACAGGCTGCGCTCGGCGGCGGAGACCAGGATGTCGGCGACCTCCTCGGCGGGCAGCCCCCTGCCGGTGTACAGCAGGTCGAAGCTGTCGAAGCTGGTCAGCACCCACAGCAGGTGGGCGGCCTGCTCCACGGTCACGTCCGGGCGCAGGACGTCCTGCTCGGCCAGCCGCCGCGCGAGGTGGGCCATGCCGCCGGCGCGGTCGGCCTCCCAGCGCCCTACCGCCCCGCCGAGGGTGTCCTGGTCGAGCTGGGCCATGGAGAACAGCGCGCGGCGCACGTCCCGGTCGGCGGCGAACATCGATCTACGCCGTCGAGCAGCGCCTCGACGGGCTCCAGCCGCCGACGCCGGCGCACCGCATCGAGCAGCGGATCCGGCGGCTGATCCGGCTCGGCGCCGGGGTCGCCGACCTCGACGTGCGCATCGAGCGGATCGGCGCCATCTCCTCTGCCGCCCAGCTCGCCCAACGCTTCCGCCAGGACAGCGCCTTCCTGGTCGGTGACGCGGCCCACCGGGTGACCCCGCGGGGCGGCACCGGCATGAACACCGCCATCCACGACGGCTACGACCTCGGCTGGAAGCTCACCTGGGTGCTGCGCGGCTGGGCCGCCCCGGACCTGCTGGACTCCTACGAGGTCGAACGCCGCCAGGTCGCCGAGCACAACGTCTCCCGCTCGGCCGACCCGAATGGCACCAACCGGCCAGCCGACGAGGAGCTCCAGGTCGACCTCGGCGGCCGCATCAGGCACGCGTGGCTGCCCACCACCGGCGAGCGGGTCTCCACCCTCGACCTGCTCGGCCCCGGGCTGACGCTGTTCACCGGGCCGGAACAGGCAACCTGGGCAGCGGCAGCGGCCACCATCACCACCGCCACGGCTGCCACACCGCCGCTGACCGTCCGGCGCCTGGACGCCATCACCGCCCGAACCCTCGGCATCCACCGCGGCGGCGCGCTGCTGACCCGGCCCGGCGGCGTGCCGGTCGCCTCCTGGCCCCACCACCTCGGCATCCAGGCTCCGCCCGCCCTGCACGGGGCCGTCGACGCCACCCGTTCCCACCGATCACAACCAGCCCCGCCACAGCGAAAGAGCGCCTGATGACCACGAGCAACGCCACCACGCAGCCGCCCTCATACCGACAGCGACCAGGCCAGATCCACACGTCCAGGACCGACGAAAGGGGCCAAATGGCTGACATCCTCATTGCGACCTACCCGCTGGCCGGGCACACCCTGCCGCTGCGCCCGACCGCCCGGGAACTGGCCAGTCGCGGCCACCGCGTGCGCTGGTACGCCGGCGCCGCGTTCGCCCGGACGGTCCGGGCGACCGGCGCCGAGCACATCCCCATGCGCCCGACGATCGACCGCGACGGCCGCCCGCTGGACGAGGTCCATCCCGACCGGGCCCGCCTGACTGGACTGGACAAGCTCCGCTGGGACATGAAGCACCTGTTCATCGAGCCGGCCATCGAGCAGGTCGCCCACCTGCGCCGCATCCTGGGCGACGACCCGGCCGACGTGATCGTCGTCGACCCGGGCTTCACCGGCGCCCGGATGCTCAGCGAACTGGATGGCCTGCCGTGGGTCAGCGTCGGGATCACGCCGCTGATGCTGCCCAGCCGGCACCTGCCGCCGTTCGGCCCTGGGCTGCTGCCCAACGGCTCGCTGGCCGGTCGCCTCCGCGACCGCGTCCTGAGAGCCATGACCAGCCGCAAGCTGCGCGACGTCGTGGCCTACCGGGACGAGGTCCGGGCCCGGCTGGGGCTGCCAGCATCCGGCGACGACCTGATGACCGGGTTCCTCTCGCCACACCTGCACCTGCAGGCGAGCGTGCCCGGGCTGGAGTACCCGCGGAGTGACCTGCCCGCGACCGTGCACTTCATCGGCGCGCTGCACGGTCCGATCACCTCGCAGCCCGGGCAGGCCGACGCCGGCTGGGCCGAGATGGACATCGAGCCGGACGGGCGACCGCTGGTCCACGTGACCCAAGGTACCCTGGCCAACGACGATCTCGGCCGGCTGCTCCGGCCGACCATCGAGGCGCTGGCCGGCGAGGACGTCCGGGTGCTGGCCACCCTCGGGTCGCGGCGGGCGACCCACCCGGACCTGGACAGCCTGCCCAGCAACGCGGTCGTCGTCCCGTACGCCTCGTACGATTGGCTGCTGCCCAGGACCAGGGTGATGGTGACCAACGGCGGCTACGGCGGGGTCACCCAGGCGCTGGCCCACGGCGTCCCGCTCGTCGTCGCCGGGGCCGGCGAGGACAAGCCGGAGGTAGCCGCCCGCGTCGCCTGGTCCGGCGCCGGCATCAACCTGAAGACCGACCGGCCGACGCCGGCCCGGATCCGCGCGGCCGTCCGAGAGGTGCTCGACACCCCGTCCTATGCGACGCGGGCCAGGGCGCTCGAGGACGAGTTCGCCCGCTACGACGCCCCCGCGCTGGTGGCGGACAGCATCGAGAACCTGCTCACCGAACAGGCAGGCCAGAGGCCAGCCGCATAGGCCAACTTCCCGAATGTGCTCCATGCTCGCAGGCAATCAGTCGACCGCTGGTGGGTGCGGGGTGACCGGGCCACGTGGTGCCGCTACCCTGGCCGGGTGCTGACCGACGCCCGACCGAGCGTCGCCCTGGGGGCGCTGTTGCGCGTGGTGGCGGCCGCGTTCTGCTGGGGGCTGAACGCGATCTTCGCCAAGGCGGCGTTCGAGCACGGCGTCGCGCCCGGACGCCTGGCCGAGGCCAGGGCGACGGTCGCGCTGCTCGCGCTCGCTCCGCTGCTGGCCTGGCGGCGGCCGGCGCTGCTGCGCGCGCCGCGCTCCGCCCTGCCGGTGCTGTGCGCCTTCGGCGTCTGCGTCGCCGCCGTCAACTTCGCCTACTACGTCGCCATCGACCACCTGCCGGTCGGGGTGGCGATCTCGCTGCAGTACACCGCGCCGGTGCTGCTGCTCGGCTTCGGTGCGCTGGCCACCAGGCGCACGCCCGGCCTGCTCGCGTGGGCCGCCGGCGCCCTCACCTGCGCGGGGGCGGTGCTGGTCAGCCGTGCGCTCGAGGGTGGGGCGGGGATGGACGCCGTCGGGCTGGCCGCCGGGCTCGCCTCGGCCGCGCTGTTCGCCGCCTACCTGCTGCTCGCCGAGCGGGGCGGGCGCCTGGGGGTGCCGCCGGCCACCGTGCTGCTGTGGGGCTTCGTGGCCGCGGTGGCGGTGTGGAGCGTGGCCGAGCCGTGGTGGTCGTGGCCGTTCGGCAGCCTCGCCGACCCGCGCGTCGCCCTGGCGGTGCTCGGCGTCGGCCTGGTCGGCACGCTGCTGCCGTTCTTCCTCGCGGTCGACGCCGTGCGGCACATCCCCGCCGCCACCGCGGGGATCGCGGCGACCTCGGAGCCGGTGTTCGCCGCGGCGCTGGCCTGGCTGCTGCTCGGCCAGCGCCTGCAGGCCGCCCAGCTCGCCGGCGGCCTGCTGGTGGTCGCCGGCGTCGTCCTTGCCCAGGTGGCGGGCGCCCGCGGCGCCGCCGCGGCGGCGCCGCCACTGGCTTCGCCCTCTGGTTGAGCGTACGACTAACCTAGTACCAACCCCGACGTCGGAGAGGTGCCAGTCGGGAACACTTGCGAGGAACGAGCACGGCCGCACGAGAGGCGGGAGCAAACGGTGAGCGACCAGGACAACGTCAGCGGCGCCGCGAAGCTGCGCCAGCCGCCCGACGCCGATCCCCAGGAGACCGGCGAGTGGCTCGACTCGCTCGACGCCGTGGTCGAGCGGGAGGGTCCCGAGCGCGCCGCCTACCTGTTGGGCCGCGTGCTGCGCCGCGCCGGTGAGCTGCGGATCGGCCTGCCCGACCTGCCCTCGACCGCCTACGTCAACACCATCCCCGCCGACGCCGAGCCGGACTACCCCGGCGACGAGGAGCTGGAGCGCAAGCTGGTCAACATCGCGCGCTGGAACGCGGCGGCGATCGTGTCGCGGGCCAACCGCCCGGAGCTGGGCCTGGGCGGGCACATGGCCTCCTACGCCTCCGCCGCCGAGCTGTACGAGACCGGCTTCAACCACTTCTTCCACGGCAAGGACGGCGACCACCCCGGCGACCAGGTGTTCTTCCAGGGCCACTCGTCGCCCGGGATCTACGCGCGCGCCTTCCTCGAGGGCCGCCTGTCGGAGGAGCAGCTCGACCTGTTCCGCCAGGAGGGCCGGCCCGGCGGGCTGCCCTCCTACCCGCACCCCAGGCTGATGCGGGACTTCTGGGAGTTCCCGACCGTCTCCATGGGCCTGGGCGCGATCAACGCGATCTACCAGGCCCGCTTCAACAAGTACCTGGCCAACCAGGGAATCGGCGACAGCGCCTCCGCGCGCGTGTGGGCGTTCCTCGGCGACGGCGAGATGGACGAGCCGGAGGCGCAGGGCGCCCTCACCGTGGCCGGGCGCGACCACCTCGACAACCTCACCTTCGTGGTCAACTGCAACCTGCAGCGCCTCGACGGCCCGGTGCGGGGCAACGGCAAGATCATCCAGGAGCTCGAGTCGCTGTTCCGCGGCGCCGGCTGGAACGTGGTCAAGGTCGTCTGGGGGCGCCGCTGGGACGAGCTGCTGGCCCGCGACGAAGACGGCGTGCTGCTCGAGAAGCTGACCGCCACCCCCGACGGGCAGTGGCAGACCCTCGCCGCCGAGGACGCCGCCTACGTGCGCGAGAAGCTGTTCGACTCCGAGCCGCTGCGCAAGCTCATCGAGGGCTGGTCCGACGAGGACGTGGTCGCGCTCGCGCTCGACCGGGGCGGCCACGACCTGCGCAAGGTCCACGCCGCGTTCGCCGCCGCGGTGGCGACCAAGGGCCGGCCCACGGTGATCCTGGCCCACACCGTCAAGGGCCGCGGCCTGGGCCGGGAGTTCGAGGCCCGCAACGCCACCCACCAGATGAAGAAGTTCGTCCGCGGCACGCTGGGCACCTTCCGCGACCGGCTCGGCATCGACGTCTCCGACGAGGCGATCGAGAAGGGCTACCCGCCCTACTACCGCCCACCGGAGGACTCCGAGGTGCACCGCTACCTGGTGGAGCGGCGCCAGGCCCTCGGCGGGGCGCTGCCGCGGCGGGTGGTCCCCGACCGGCCGCTGGCGCTGCCGGCCGACGAGCTGTTCGGGCGCCTCAAGGTCGGCTCGGGCAACCAGGAGGTGGCCACCACCATGGCCCTGGTGCGCCTGGTCAAGGACCTCCTGCGGGACAAGGAGCTGGGCCGGCGGATCGTGCCGATCATCCCCGACGAGGCGCGCACCTTCGGCATGGACTCGCTGTTCCCCAACCTCAAGATCTACTCGCCCAGCGGCATGAACTACGACGCGGTCGACCGCGACCTGGTCCTGTCCTACAAGGAGGACGTCAAGGGCCGCATCCTGCACGAGGGCATCAGCGAGGTCGGCTCGATGGCCAGCTTCCACGCCGCCGGGTCGAGCTACGCCACCTTCGGCGAGCCGATGATCCCGCTGTACATCTTCTACTCGATGTTCGGGTTCCAGCGCACCGGCGACTCCATGTGGAGCGCGGCCGACCAGCGTTGCCGCGGCTTCCTGATCGGGGCGACCGCCGGGCGCACCACCCTCAACGGCGAGGGGCTGCAGCACCAGGACGGCCACTCGCTGCTGGTGGCCACGACCAACCCGGCCTGCGTCGCCTACGACCCGTCGTTCGCCTTCGAGATCCCGGTGATCGTCAAGGACGCCCTGCGGCGCATGTACGGCGAGCAGCCGGAGGACGTCTTCTACTACCTGACCGTCTACAACGAGCCGTCCGTGCAGCCGCCGATGCCGGACGGCCTGGACGAGGAGCTGATCCTCCAGGGCCTGTACCGCTACCGCCAGGGCGGCGGCGGCCACGCCCACCGCGCCCACGTGCTCGCCTCGGGCAGCGCCATGGCACAGGCGCTGCGGGCGCAGGAGCTGCTCGCCGACGAGTTCGACGTGGCCCTGGACGTGTGGAGCGCGCCGGGCTGGCAGCGCCTGCGCTCCGAGGCGCTCGGCTGCGAGCACTGGAACCGCCTGCACCCTGGCGAGGAGCCCCGGGTCCCGTACGTGACCCGGGCGTTCGAGGACGAGGAAGGCCCGATCGTGGCGGTCAGCGACTGGGTCAAGGGCGTCCCCGAGCAGATCTCCCGCTGGGTCCCGGGCCCGTTCGCGATCCTCGGCACCGACGGCTTCGGCCGCTCCGACACCCGCGCCGCGCTGCGCCGGCACTTCCGCATCGACCCGCAGAACATCGCCGTCGCGGTGCTCTACGAGCTGTCGCTGTCCGGCACGGTCAAGCGCGAGGCGGTCGCCGAGGCGATCAAGCGCTTCGAGCTCGACCCGGAGGCCACCACCGAGGTCCCCTGAACCTCGCCCCCCACGGCAACTGGTTCGGTCGTATGACCGAACCAGTTGATTCTGAGCGGATGACCCTCTAGAGTTGATCGGTCGTACGACCGATCGATGGAGGAGCCGGGGAACGATGCGTGCCTGCCAACCGACCCGTGACGGCTACGTGGAGCGCGGCGGGGTCAAGGTCCACTACGAGGTGTTCGGCGACGGCGAGCCGACGGTGCTGCTGCTGCCGACCTGGTCGATCGTCCACTCGCGGCACTGGAAGATGCAGGTCCCCTACCTGGCGCGGCACTGCCGCGTGGTCACCTTCGACGGCCGCGGCAACGGGCTCTCCGACCGGCCGACCGAGCCCGAGGCGTACGCCGAGCCCGAGTTCGCCGCCGACGCGCTGGCGGTGATGGACGCGACCCAGACCGCTCGCGCGGTGGTCGTCGGCTTCTCGATGGGCGCGCACCGGGGCCTGCTGCTGGCCGCGAACCATCCCGACCGGGTCGAGGGGGCCGTGTTCATCGGTCCGAACTACCCGGGCGGCGGCGAGCCGTTGCCGGCGCGGACGGTGTACTCCTGGGAGGACGAGCTCGACACCGACGAGGGCTGGGCCAAGCACAACCGCCACTACTGGCTCCGCGACTACGAGGGCTACCTCGAGTTCTTCATGTCGACGATGTTTCCCGAGCCGCACTCGACCAAGCCGATCGAGGACACCATCGGCTGGGGGCTCGAGACGACCCCAGAGACGCTCGCGCTCACCTGCTTGGCGCCGTTCATGGAACCCGGCGAGGCGCGCGAGCTCGCCCGGCGCGTCCGCTGCCCGGTGCTGGTGATCCACGGCGACCAGGACGGGCAGGCCTCGGTGACCCGCGGGACCGCCCTCGCCGAGCACACGGGCGGCCGGCTGGTCCTGATGGAGGGCTCCGGCCACGCCCCGCACGTCCGTGACCCGGTCAGGGTCAACCTGCTGCTGCGTGAGTTCGTCAAGCCGACGCCGCCGCCCAGGCGCTGGGTGCGCGGCAAGTCCCGCCGCAAGCGCGCCCTCTACATCTCCTCCCCGATCGGCCTGGGCCACGCCCAGCGCGACGTCGCCATCGCCGCCGAGCTGCGCAAGCTCCACCCAGACCTGGAAATCGACTGGCTCGCCCAGCACCCGGTGACCAAGGTCCTGGAGGCGAACGGTGAGCGCATCCACCCCGCCAGCGCGTACCTGGCCAACGAGTCCGGCCACATCGAGTCGGAGTCGGCCGAGCACGACCTGCACTGCTTCCAGGCGATCCGCCGCATGGACGAGATCCTGCTGGCCAACTTCCTGGTCTTCCACGAGGTCGTCGCCGGGGAGGCTTACGACCTGGTGGTCGGCGACGAGGCCTGGGACGTCGACTACTACTGGCACGAGAACCCCGAGCTGAAGCGGACCGCCTACGCGTGGATGACCGACTTCGTCGGCTGGCTGCCGATGCCCGACGGCGGCGAGCGCGAGGCGGACGTCACCGCCGACTACAACGCCGAGATGATCGAGCACATCGCCCGCTTCCCCCGGTTGCGGGACCGGGCGATCTTCGTCGGCGACCCCGACGACGTCGTCCCCGACGCCTTCGGGCCCGACCTGCCGCTGATCCGCGAGTGGACCGAGGCCAACTACGCCTTCGCCGGCTACGTCAGCGGGTTCGACCCCGCCCAGCTCGGCGGCACCGAGGCCCTGCGGACCGAGCTCGGCTACCACCCCGACGAGCGGGTCTGCGTCGTCTCCGTCGGCGGGTCAGGCGTCGGCGGCCACCTGCTGCGCCGGGTGATCGAGGCGTTCCCGGAGGCCAAGCGGCGGGTTCCAGCCCTGCGGATGGTGGTGGTCGCCGGCCCGAGGATCGACCCGGCCAGCCTCCCCGCCCACGACGGGCTGGAGATCCGCGCGTTCGTGCCACGGTTGTACCGGCACTTCGCCGCCTGCGACCTGGCGGTGGTGCAGGGCGGCCTGACCACCTGCATGGAGCTGACGGCCAACCGGCGGCCGTTCCTGTACTTCCCGCTGCGCCACCACTTCGAGCAGAACTTCCACGTGCGCCACCGGCTGGACCGCTACCACGCCGGCCGGCGGATGGACTTCGCCAGCGCCACGCCCGAGGTGATCGCCGAGACGATCGCCGCCGAGGTCGGCCGCCAGGTCGACTACCG
Source organism: Actinomycetes bacterium (assembly GCA_036377075.1). Classification (GTDB taxonomy): domain Bacteria; phylum Actinomycetota; class CALGFH01; order CALGFH01; family CALGFH01; genus DASUZB01. The sequence goes on from DASUZB010000030.1 coordinate 10,136, forward strand.
GCCGGTCGAGACCGACGGCGCCGCCCGCGCCGCCGCCCTCATCGCCGAGCTCATCTGAGGGACGCCCAGGGGCGGCCAGCTGGCCGCCCCCTGTCGCTTGCCGGTGACCCGAGGTCGCCGGGCCCGCGGTCAGGCGGGGAGCCGCCTGGTGTAGATGTCCGAGCCCGGGCCGACCGTGACGAGCCGGCGCGGGTCCGGTGAGCCGGGCGCGAAGCTCGGGTTGCGGCTGTCCACCCAGACCGGGTGGGCCATGCCGTCCGACCCCACCGCCAGGCCCGAGTAGTCCCCGAAGAAGGTCGAGAACGGCACCGTCGCGCTGGCGGGGAACTCGGCCGGCGGCGGCATCGAGGCGTCGGTCACGCGCACGTGGGCGCCGTTGCCGCGCCGCAGGGTGACGTCCATCTGCCCGCTCGACTGGTCGTCGCCGTACTTCCGGTCGTAGTACGAGGAGGCCAGCTTGCCGCCGGGCGTGAGCGCCGCCCACTGCCACCACTGGTCGGCCAGGTGGCCGCCAGCGCGCTCGTCGCTCACCGATGGCAGCGCGGCCACCGGGGTGCTGCCGCCGGTGAAGCTGGCCCCGCCGTCGGACGAGGTGCTCAGCACGATGTCGTTGTTGCAGCCGTCCACCACCCCGACGCCCTGGTAGGTGTTGAGCCCGGTGGTGGCGCTGACGCCGGCCGGGGTGCAGTTGCCCAGCGCCGGGTTGGAGTGCCGGTTGACGTAGCTGCCGAGGGTGACGAGCACCGTGTCGTTGCTCGGGGCGACCCCGACCGGGTAGTTGGTGGCGCGGAAGATGTTGCGGTTGGACAGCGGCGCGGTCGGCACGCAGGGCCGGCCGGCGTTCGCGCCGGTGTAGGTGAGGCAGTCGGGCAGGTCGTAGTAGTCCGACACCTTCACCGGGCCGCCGAAGCTGGCGCCGCCGTCGGTCGACTTCACGATCAGCATCTGGCTGTGGTTGTCGGCCGGGTCGGCGAGCGCGTTGTTGAAGTTCTGGAACACCACGTAGAGGTCGCCGTTGGGCGCCACGAACGGCTGCGGGAAATGGGTGGCGTTGCAGGTGCCGGGCGGCGAGCCGTCGAAGGTGACCGGGCACAGGCTGGCGGAGGTGCCCGTGATCGTGCCGGTCAGGTGCCAGGTCGCCCCCGCGTCGTCGGAGTAGGCGAAGGAGACCGGGTTGGCGGTGAAGGCCGCGTTGTACTCCACCCAGGCCACGTAGATGCGGTCGCGGAAGCGGCTGTGGGCGCCCGTGTCGACGGTCATGTACGGCTTGTCGAGCAGGCCGATCGCGCCCAGCCCGTCCTCCTGCTTGACCAGGCTGCCCGGGAAGCTCCAGGAGGCGCCGCCGTCGGTGGAGCGGTACAGGAACAGGCCGCTGGCGAAGCTGTTGACGTCGCTGGTGGGGGCGAACCGGTCGAAGGCGAGGCAGAAGTAGTATGCCGTGCCCTTGGAGTCGAACGCCACCGACGGGTCGCCGTTGGTGCTCCAGTAGTGCCGCTGGCCGCCGCTGAGCCCGGGGGTGGTGAAGCCGGCCGGGACCAGCTCGCTGCCGAAGTGGCGCCCGCCGTCGAGGCTGAAGTCGGCGCCGCAGGCGGCGTCGCCGCGCCGGTAGTCGTTCTGCCCCGCGAGCACCCGGCGCGGGTGGCCCGGGTCGACCGCGGCGGTGGGCTCGTTCTGTCCCTGCCCGCGGCCTGGCAGCAGGCTGGCGTTGGTGCAGTCCTGGTTGGCCCTGACGTTGGTGGCCGAGGAATCCGGGCAGCCGCTGGTGCCGTCGACCGACGGCGGGATCGCCCCTGCCGCGGTGGCGGCCTGGGTGCGGTTGCGGACGGCGGCCAGCGCGATCGCGAGGTGGCGGCGGTGCATGCTCGCTCCCTTCCGCACGAAGGTCCGCATCGGGGGGCAAGTCAATCTACGAGGCATTTGGCTGTCAATGGGTGGCTCATTAGGATTTGGCGAGGCGCGCGCTCAGCCGCGCGGCACGCCGGCGAACTCGGCCAGGTCGGCGCAGACCAGGTCGGGGCGGACCGCCGAGGCGGCGGCCTCCGCGGCCGTGGTGGTGCCGCTGAGCACCAGCACGCCGGCCATGCCGGCGCGCTGGGCGCCGGCCACGTCGGCGTCGAGCCGGTCGCCGACCATCGCCGCCCTGCCGCCGCCGAGCAGCTCCCTGGCGGCCTCGAAGATCGGCGGCTCCGGCTTGCCGGCGACGACCGCCCGCACCCCGCCGGCCACCTCCACCGAGGCGAGGAACGGGCCGGTGGCCGGCGCCGGGCCGTCCGGGGTCGGGAAGATCGGGTCGCGGCCGGCGCCGTAGAGGCGCGCCCCGGCGCGCAGCGCCCTGGTCGCCATGGTCAGCTCGGCGTAGCCGAGGTCGGCGGAGCCGCCGACCACCACCACGTCGACCGCGCCCGGCGCCGCGCCGTCCCCGGCGACCAGCCCGGCCGCCAGCACCTCGGAGCGGAACGAGTCGGTGCCCAGCACCAGCGCCCGCGCCCCGGCGAGGCCGTCGGCGGCGAGCAGCCGGGCCAGGGCGATGCCCGGGGTGACCACGTCGGCGGCGTGGGCGGGCACGCCGATGCGCGTCAGCCGGGCGGCGTACTCGGCCCGGGTCCGCGCCGGGTCGTTGGTCAGGAACCCGACCCGCTGGCCGCGCGAGCGCAGCGCGGCGACCGCGCCCGGCGAGCCGGGCACCACCTGGTGGCCGACGTAGATGGTGCCGTCCAGGTCGAGCAGGACGAGCTCGAACGGGTCGGAGGGGGCCATGAGGCCCTTACTTGGGCGAGGCGTCCACGAACGGCGGGCGGGTGACCCGCGCCGTGCCGCGGCGCCCGCGCACGTCCACCTGCAGCTCGGTGTCCGGCGCCGCGGCCTCGCGCAGCACGTAGGCCATGGCGATGCCCTGGCGCAGGGTCGGCGAGAAGGTGCCGCTGGTGATCTCGCCGACGGGCTCCTCGTCGCGCAGCACGGCCATGCCGTGCCGCGGGATCAGCCGGTCGGTCGAGGCGAGCCCGACCAGCAGCCGCTCGGTGCCCGCCGACTTGATCGCCAGCAGCGCGTCGCGGCCGCGGAAGTCGCCCTTGTCCATGGCGACGGCCCAGCCGAGCCGGGCCGAGAGCGGGTCGGTGTCGCGGGAGATGTCGTTGCCGTGCAGGGCGTAGCCCATCTCCAGCCGCAGGGTGTCGCGGGCGCCGAGGCCGACGGGCACGACCCCGAGCGGGGCGCCGCGGCGGTGCAGCTCGTCCCAGACGCGCTCGGCGGCGTCGCCGGGCACGAGCAGCTCGAAGCCCCGCTCGCCGGTGTAGCCGGTGCGGCACAGCCGCACCGGGACCCCCTCGAAGGCCACCGCCGCCATGTGCATGTAGGCCAGGGTGGCGGCCTCGGCGAACAGCTCGCCGACCAGCTCCGGGGCGCGCGGGCCCTGCACCGCCAGCACGGCGACGTCCGGCCGCGGCGTGACCTCGGTTCCGGGCGCGGCCGAGGCGCGCACCTGGTCGGCGACGGCCGGCCAGTTGGCCGCGTTCGGAACCAGCAGGTAGCCGTCCTGCTCGCGGTAGACGATCAGGTCGTCGACGATGCCGCCGCGCTCGTCCAGGCAGAGGGTGTACTGGGCGGCGCCGGCGTCCTTGAGCCGGTCCAGGTCGTTGGTCAGGGCGTGCTGCAGCGCGTCGTGGGCGCCCCGCCCCTCGACCTCGACCTTGCCGAGGTGGGTGAGGTCGAAGACGCCGACCGCCTCGCGCACCGCCCGGTGCTCGGACAGGGTGCCGGCGTACTCGATCGGCATCTCCCAGCCGGCGAACGGGGCCATCTTGGCACCCAGGCGCCGGTGCACGGCGTCCAGCGGCGATCGCTTCAGGGTCACCTGTCGGTCTCCTCGGTCGCGGACGGGTCAGGAGGGCTGGGCGGGGTCGGCGAACTGGGGGGGGTCCGGGGGGGCGCTGTTTGCCCCCCGGTGGGTCGGCCTGCCCCCCCGGTGGGTCGGCGCTCCCCGGAGGATCGGGGCGGTCTAGGCGTCCGGCTGGGCGGCCGCGAGGTCCGCACCGGCGGGCCGCCGGGGTCGCGCAACAGGCGCTCGCCGCCGGCGGCCTTGAGGCGCGCGTTGTAGGCGCGCATGCGCTCGGGGTAGCCGACGATCTGCACGTCGTAGACGGGCACGCTGAGCTCGTGGGCGAGCCGCCGCACCACCTTGGGCGAGCCGACCCGGCGCCGGATCCACTCGCCGTCGGTGGCGATCGCCACCGCGGTGGTGTCGGTCACCATCGTCTCCGGCTCGACGTAGAGCTCCACCCCGACCCGGCTACGGGCGAATCCGCGCAGGTCGTCGAGGTCGTCCGGGGTCGCCTCGCGGTCCATCGAGGCGACCTTGCTGCCCCGGCCGCGGCGGATGCGCAGCCTGTCGAGGAAGCTCATTCGCGCTCTGGCGGCGGGACCGGCTCGGTGCGGTGCACCATCGACAGCACCTGCCTGGTCAGCTCGACGTGGGCAGGCTCGCGCGCCTCGGCCATGTCGCGGACGCTGAAGCGCACCAGGTCGCGCATCGAGATGATGCCGGCCAGGCCCTCGTCGGAGATGACCGGCAGGTGGCGGACCTTCGCCCTGGTCATCTCCTGCGCCGCCTCCTCGATCGAGGCGTCGGGGCCGATGGTGATCAGGTCGTCGGTGAGCGCCTCGTGGGCGGCGACGTTCTTGGGGTCCTCCCCGGCACCGACCACCCGCAGGATGTCCCGCTCGGTGAGGATGCCGAGGACGCGGTCGTCCTCGAGCACGATGACCGAGCCGATCCCCTTGGCGTCCATCAGGCTGGCGACGTCGGCCACGTTGTACTCGGGCCCGACCGTGACGAGGTCCGTGGTCATGATCTCCGTGATGTCCACGAGCAGTCCTCCTTCGTCGCAGCGCCCGCGCGCTGCAGAATTCGGTCCAGCTTCACGGACCGGACACGCGTGCCGGGCGGAACCTTGAGCGTACCGTAGGGCCGTCGGCCGGACCACGGGGAGGCCCGGTTCGGCGCGCCGGTCTACCGTGCCACCAGGCGTTTGCCGGCACCCCAGCGGGGGCAGCGCCTTGGGTGGGTCGATCGATACACTGCGCCGAGGTGTCCGTGCAGGCCCGTGCAGGATGGTGGCCCACCGCCGCACGCCACTTTGGGGTTTAGGTTTAGGGAGGTGGGCCGGAGCCGCGCGCTGGCTGGACTTCAGGAGCGACGGAGGAGCCCCTGGCGACGACGGAGCGACGGGGGAAGCCAGCGCACAGAGCGGCGCAGGCCCACCGACCGTTTCTGTAAGGAGCGAAGCGTGAACGAGGAACGGGTCGTCCAGCTCGTCGAACGGCTGCGGCAGCGCCGGGTGCTCGCCCACGTGGCGCGCGCCGGGGTGTTCCAGTTCGGCATCCGCGTGGTGATCCGCGACGGCCGCGAGGCGGTCTGGGACACCGACGGGGCCGCCGGCCTGGAGGCGCAGGTGCTGCAGGACGGCGTGCTGGTCGGCTACGTGCCGACCGTGCCCGGCTCGCAGGACTTCGACGACGACCAG
>DASUZB010000031.1:0-8511 GCA_036377075.1 Actinomycetes bacterium
CGCGACGACCGGGAGACAAGCTGGTCCGACGGCCGCGCGATCGCCATCGCCTGGCCGGACGCGCGGCTGCTCACCACCACCGGGCTCGGGCACCGGCGGGTCCTGCGCGACCCCGAGGTCGTCACCCAGGTGGCCGGGTTCCTGCGGGACCCCGCCTCCTCGCAAGCGGCCGACCTGGCCGCTTCCTGACGCGGCGCGGCGTGCTCCCTGGCCGCGGCTACCAGCGGCCGCGGTGGACCACGTCGTCGAAGGGACGCCGGTTGGGACGCCGGATCGGGGCGAGTGGGCGGTCGGCGGGGTAGCCGAGCGCGACCAGCCAGGCGCACACCCGGTCGGGTGGCAATCCGAGGATTCGCCGAGCGAGCTCCTGATCGGAGACCCACGCGTGGCCGCTGCCGATGCCGAGGTCGGCCGCGGCCAGCATGATGCTCATGGTCGCCTGGCCGAGGTCGTAGTGGATCGAGTCGCGCTGGTAGCCCTCGCCGGGCGCCGGTGCCACCAGGCAGATGGTCGCCGCGGAGGAGGCGACGTGGCCCGCGTGCTGCCAGACGGTGGCGAGCTGGGCGAGCTGCTCCCTGTCGGTGCAGGCGACGAAGTCCCAGCGCTGCTGGTTCGAGGACGAGGGCGTGCGCCATGCCGCCTCGAGGATCCGGTCCAGGTCCTCGTCGGAGATCGCCCGTTCCGAGTAGGCCCGGACGTTCCGCCGCGACCTGATGGCCTCCCACGTCTCCACGTGCGCCTCCTCGTCGTCCTGGATCCGGCGCGAGCATCCTGCGAGTGGGTGGTCCGGAGGTCAATGGAGGCGCCTGACGAGTGGCTACTGAAGGGACACCTCACGGCACGAGGACGAACGCCTCCACGTGGCGAGGTCGCACGGTGCTGAAGTGCCGGCGGTCGACGGTGGCCACCTCGGCGATCCCAAGCCGTTCCGCGGTCGCCACGACCGAGGCGTCCACCGTGCCGAGCGGCAGGTCGCGGTAGCGTCCGACCAGCTCCGCGATCCGCAGCCAGTCCGGAGGGTCCACCGGCTCGACCGCGAAGGCCCCCGCCGCCAAGTCCCCGAGAAAACGCACCTCCGCCTCGGTGCCGAGCCTGGTCGCAATCAGGTAGGCGGCCTCGGTCACCACCAGCGTCGGCACCACGAGCGGCCCTGGATGCGACTCCAACAGCGCCAGGCTCGCGTGGTGATGGCGGTCGTCGGCATCGACGTAGGCGTACAGCGGCCCAGCGTCGACGACGACGGCTACGTGGCCACCTCCGCTCGGAGGATTTCCTCGATCCGTTCGGAGACGTCGTCACGGCCACTGCGCCCGGCGGCGGCGGCGAGCAGCCGCCGGCTCCCACCCAGGCCCAGGTGCGCCTCGATCGCCTCGCGGGTCAGCTCGGAGATGGTCTTCTTGCGCCGGGCGGCCTCGTGCCGCAGGCGGGCGTCGAGGTCGTCCGGCAACTTCACGGTGGTCCGCTTCATGGTATGCCAGCATACCCCATCTGGGGCACCATCACCTCCACCGCCGCCAACCCCTGACGCCCACGACGTGAGGCCGCCGACCCCGAGCGGATCGGCGGCCTCGTCGCGAGCAAGAACGTTAGCGGTTCGTTGGCCGTCGAAGGTGATCTTTCCCACGGCGCGCCGCCAGTAGTGCCGTTCGGCAGTCCTCCAGCCCATGACCACGAGGCCATGGGCGGGTCGGCGGCAACTCTGAGACCCCGGCGCGACAACAGGAGCAGGCTCTATGTCTTGGCAGGTGCCCCGTGTCCTCCTACGTTCCCGGCTACCCGGAAGGCTTCCCGGAGCATTGCTGATCCTGCTCGCGCTGCTGCTGCCACCGACCAGCGCCCGCGCAGTGCCCGGCTCCCGCGCCGCCGTCCCCGTCAGCGGCCGCAGCAGCGCGGTCATCGTGCGCGAGCGCGTCCCTGGCTCCCCCGAGGCCGAGCGGCTGGTGCGCGAGCTTGGCGGGACCGTGGTCCGCGCCCTGCCGGTGGTCGGTGGCTTCGCCGCCCGCGTACCCAGCGGGCGCCTGCCGCAGCTGCTCGGCTCCCCGGCGGTGCGGCAGGTCTGGCCCGACGGCCGCATCCGCATGCGCGGCCTGGCCGGCGACGTCGCGGCCTCGAACCCGGCGCCGGTCGGCGCCTGGCACCAGGCGATCCACCTCGACACCGTCCCCAGGCACGGCCAGCGCGCCACCGTCGCCCTGCTCGACACGGGCGTCTCCCGCACCCCCGACCTCGCCGACCGGCTGCGGGTACGGGTGGACCTCACCGAGGAGCACGACGGCTTCGACCGCTACGGCCACGGCAGCCACCTCAGCGGCGTCATCGCCGGCAACGGTGACATGGCGGACGGTCGCCAGGGCGGCGCGCGCGGGGGCGGCTACCAAGGCGCCGCGCCCGAGGCGCGGCTCGTCTCGGTGAAGGTGGCCAACGGCACCGGCGCCACCGACGTCTCGCTGGTCCTCGCCGGCATGCAGTGGGTCGTCTCGCACCGCGACCTCTACCACATCAACGTCCTGAACCTGTCGTTCGGCACCGACGCCAACCAGAGCTACCTCCTCGACCCGCTCGACTTCGCGGTGGAGCAGGTTTGGCGCGCCGGCATCCTGGTGGTGGTCGCCGCCGGCAACGACGGCGAGCTGGGCCCCGGCGGGATCTCCAAGCCGGGCGACGACCCCTTCGTGCTCACCGTCGGCGCCGCCGACCTGAAGGACCCGAGGGTCCCCGGCGACGACGTGGTGGCGCCGTTCTCCAGCATGGGGCCAACCGCCGACGGCCTCGCCAAGCCGGACCTGGTCGCGCCGGGCACCTCGATCCTCGGCGTCCGTGCGGTCGGCAGCACGGTCGACCGGGAGCACCCGACCGCCCGCGTCAAGGGCAGCTACTTCAAGGGGACCGGCACCTCCCAGGCCGCCGCGATCGTCTCCGGCGTGGCCGCGCTGCTGTACGACACCAAGGCGTCCCTACGGCCCGACGTCGCCAAGGCGGCGCTGCTGCGGACCGCGCAGCGGCAGCTCGCCGGCCAGCCCGGCGCGGGCGCCGGCCTGGTGGACGCGCGCGCGGCGGTCGACGCGGTCAGGCGCGGGACCTTCGAGGCGCACCCGGCCAACCAGGGCCTGCGCCGCTCGACCGGCCTCGGCTCGCTCGAGGCCAGCCGGGGTTCCCAGCATGCGTACACTGACCTGGACGGCGACGGCGCGATCGAGCCGATCGTCGGTGAGCTGGACGCGCTCGGGAGGGCATGGGATGGGGCCGCCTGGACGGCCACACCATGGACGCGACCGACCTGGTCGCGGTCGCCCTGGTCCCGCCTGGCGGCCGAGTCTCCCGGTTGGGAGGTCAGGCGCTGGGACGGTGACACCTGGCCCGGGATCGTCCAGCCCGCCGGACCCTGGAGCGTCAAGCACTGGACCGTCAAGCACTGGGCCGGCCGCTTCTGGAACGAGTTCGGCGTGGTCGAGTTCACCTGGCTCGTCAAGCACTGGGACGCCGGCTCCTGGGAGGTCGCGCGCTGGGACAGCCCCGCCGCCGGGGACGTCAAGCACTGGGACGTCAAGCACTGGGACGTCAGCACCTGGAACTGAGGGTGCGGCGGCTGGCCGCCGGCCGCCACCGGCGGCCAGCCTGTACATCGCGCTGGTGGTGCTCGGCGGCCTCGCCTGCCTGGCGCCCCGGCTGCCCGACGTGGCCGGCTGGACCGCGGTGGAGCTGTGGACCTGCGCGGCGCTCGTCGGGCTCAGCGTCGCCCTCGAGCAATTCCTGTTCCCGCTGCCGTACGGCGCGAGCTACCAGGTCTTCTCCCTGGTCGACGCGGTCTGGGTGGCGGCGCTGCTGGCGGCGCCCCCGAGCATGCTCACCGTCACCGTGGCCGCCGGGATGCTGCTCGGCCAGGCGCTGCGGAGGCGGCCGCTCTACAAGAAGGCCTTCAACCTCGGCCAGCACCTGATCGGCATCACCGCCGCCCAGCTGATCTACGCCAGCCTCTCGCCCGGTGACCCGACGAGGCCGGCCGCCTGGGGGGCGGCCGCCGCCGCGATGGGCGCCCTGTACCTGGTCAACGAGGTGGCCATCGCGACGGCCGTGCGGCTGACCGTGGGCGGCGCGTTCTGGCGCCTGCTGGGCGAGCCTTGGCGGCTCACCCTGGTCAACTGGGCCGGCAGCCTGGCCATCGGCCTGCTCGGCGGGGTGCTGTGGGCGACCGTTCCGCTGACCATCCCCCTGCTGCTGATCCCGCTGGCCCTGTCGTACCTGGCGCACCGCGGCTGGCGCTCGCGGCTGCGCGAGCGCGACCAGATGCGGGACATCGCCCACATCGCCAACGCCATCGCCGACCAGGGCGACCTCACCAGGCGCGTGGCCGAGACCGAGGAGCGCAACGAGGCCGGGCTGCTGGCGGAGACCGTCAACCGCATGCTCGACCGCCTCGAGGAGGCGTTCCAGCGCGAGCGGCAGTTCATCAGCGAGGCCTCGCACGAGCTGCGCACCCCGCTCACCATCTGCCGCGGCCACCTGGAGGTGCTCGGCGCCGACCCGTCGCCGCAGGAGGTGACCGAGGTCATCGGCCTGGTGGTGGGGGAGCTGGGGCGGATGGGCCGGATCGTGCAGGACATGGCGACGCTCGCGCGGACCGAGCACCCCGAGTTCCTGCGGCCGGAGCCGGTGCGGGTCGACCGCTTCGTCGACGAGCTGACCGCGACGGCGGCGCCGCTGCTCGACGGGCGGCTGCGCACCCAGCCGGTCGACTCGACCGCGGTGCTGTGGGCGGACCCGCAGCGGCTCACCCAGGCGCTGCTCAACCTGCTGCGCAACGCCGTCGTCCACGCGCCGGGCGAGAGCCCGGTCGACCTGCGCGTGATCGGCGAGCAGGGCGCCGTGCGCTTCGAGGTCGAGGACCGCGGCGGCGGCCTGCCGCCCGGCGAGGAGGACAGCGTCTTCCAGCCGTTCCGCCGGCTCAACACGGCGGCGCCGGGCACCGGGCTCGGCCTGGCGATCGTCCGCGGGATCGCCGAGGCGCACGGCGGCTCGGCGGGCGCCCGCAACCGCGCCGGCTACGGCGTGACGTTCTGGCTGTCGGTTCCCTGCCGGTAGTCGATCCCGAGGCGGTAGCCCATGCCGCGCACCGTCTCGATCAGCCCTTCGCCGAGCTTCTTGCGCAGGTGGCCGATGTAGACGTCGACCACGTTGGAGCCCGGGTCGAACTCGAGGCCCCAGACCCGCGACAGCAGCCACTCGCGGCTGAGCACCTGGCCACGGTGGCGGAGGAACGTCTCGAGGACCGCGAACTCCCTGGCGGTCAGCTCGACCTCGCGCTGGTTCACCTTGATCCTGCGGGTGCGCAGGTCGAGCTCCAGGTCGCCAACCTGCACCACCCCGTCGCGCCGGCGCAGCCGGGCGCGGATGCGCGCCAGCAGCTCCTCGAACACGAACGGCTTGGCGAGGTAGTCGTCGGCGCCCTGGTCGAGGCCCTCGACGCGGTCGGCGGGGTCGCCGCGGGCGGTCAGGACGATCACCGGCACGTCGCTGCCGCCACCGCGGAGCCGGCGCAGCACCTCGGTCCCGTCCAGGTCGGGCAGGCGCAGGTCGAGCACGACCAGGTCGATGTCGACGTGCTGGGCCTTGCTGAGGCCATCGTGGCCGGTGGTGGCGAGCTCCACCTCGTACCCGGAGGCCCGCAACCCCTTGAGCAGGAAGGACGCGATCTGCGGCTCGTCCTCGACGACCAGAAGCTTCATGGTGCGGCCCTCAGCCGAGTTGTCCCGAATATTCATGAAGCTCTTTTCATCCTAAAGCTATCTTCACCCAGCGGCCTATGTTAGAGAGATAATAGTATCTATCATTTCCCCGAGGAAAGCCGGCGAGTTTCGGAAGGAGGGCGGCCATGCGCCATCCTCCGAGCCGGCCTTCGGCGCCGACGGCGAGGGCTCGGTCTGGCGCGCACCTTGGACGAACTGGGGGGCTGGCTGCCTGCGGCCAGCGCCACCGGGCACTCCCCGCCCTGGTGGGCGCGCTGCCGCCGGGCCCGAGCCCGACCGGGCCGGCGGCGCCCACCGCCGCCCCCCGGTTCGTCCAACCGTGGCCCTCCCCGCCGGCGTGGCACTGAGCCTGCCGCCGCCGCAGTTTCGGGCGGGCGGGCAGACCGGCTCCTGAGCGGCCGCCACGTGGGGGGTGGCCGCTCAGGATGTCCGGCCGCTGGCCGGGTAGGCGGCGCATCGGGTATGAACGCGAGGCGATGCCGAGCGACCAACCCTCCCTTGCGGACCTGGGAGCTCGCCGTCGAGGTCGACGAGGCCGCGCGCGGCCGTGGCCTCGGCCGCGCGCTGGTCTCCGCCGCCCGCCACCTCGTCCCCGACGGTGCCCTCCTGTGGGCCCAGGTCGCTCCCGGCAACGCCGCCTCGGTGCGGGCCATCCTCGCCGCCGGCTTCGCCCCCGTCGGCGCCGAGGCGCTGCTGGTCCCGGCCGGCGGCTAGCGGGGATGCGGGTCGGCCGGGCGGCGGGCGACGCCGAGGACGTGCGGGGAGTTCGGCGACGGCAGCCGGGTGTCGGGGAAGCGCAGGCGCCGGCAGGAGTCGAGCTCGAAGCCGGCGGCGGTGACCGTGCCGACGGTGTCGCGGCTGGTGTGGCAGCCGCCCGCCAGCAGCGGCCAGACGAGGTCGGCCACGCGCTGGACCCGGGCGAGCATGCCGCCCTCGGCCCTGACGTGCTCGAAGAAGCGCAGCTCCCCGCCGGGGCGGATCACCCGGTGCAGCTCCGACAGGGCGCGCGGCTGGTCGTACACCGAGCACAGCACCAGCGACGCGACCCCGGCGTCGAAGGCCGCGTCCGCGGCGGGCAGCTCCTCGGCGGTGCCGTCCACCACCTGGATCGGGACGCCGACCTCGGCCGCCGCCGCGACCGCCAGCTCACGCAGGTACGGCTCCGGCTCCACCGCGACGACCTCGGCGACCGTCGCCGGGTAGTGGCGGAAGTTCAGCCCGTTGCCGGCGCCGATCTCGACCACCCGGCCGGACAGCCCGGCGAGCAGCTCCTCGCGGTACCCGGCGACGCCGGGCTCCATCGTCTCGCTGAGCCGGGCGAAGCAGCGGGCGAACCGGGGATGGTGGACCGGTCCGCGGCGACCGCGCGCGAGCATACGCACCTCCGTCTGGCGTCAGTCCGGCTCGGTGGCGCCGATCGCCTCCACCGGTCCCTCCAGCGTCCCCGCGGCGGCGCCCTGGTCACCCCGGCGCGTGGCGGTGGCCGGTCCGAACCCGCCCGGCCACCTGGTCGCCTCGTCGGCCCGGACGTCGCCGAGGTCGGCGTGCTCCAACTGCGCCCCGCGCAGGTCGGCGCCGCGCAGGTCGGCGCCGCGCAGCCGCGCCCGCCGCAGGTCGGCCTGGCGCAGGTCCGCGTTGCGCAGGCTGGCGGCGGAGAGGTCGGCGGCCGTCAGGTCGGCGTCGCGCAGGTTGGCCTCGTCGAGGTAGGCGTGGCGCAGGCTCGCGCGCGCCAGGTGCGCCTCGTTCAGGTTGGCCAGCCGCAGGTCGGTGTCCTCCAGGTCGCTGTCCTCCAGGTGGACCTGCCGCATCCACGCGTCGGCCAGGTTGGAGTGGCGCATGCGGATCCCCGACAGCTTCGCCCGCGTCAGCCGCGTGCGCCGCAGGTCCACCGTGCCGAGGTCGACGCGCTCCTCGTCGCGCCCGCGCGGGCGGCGGCTGAGCACCAGCATGGCCGCCTGCACGTCCGGGGCGCGGTCGCGCAGCCAGTGGAGGTGCCGGTCGACCGTCGGGGTCGGGTGCGGCTCCGGGCTCTGCGGCGCGCCCTGCGGGTAGGACGCGTGCCCGTGGACGAAGGCGACCAGGATCTCGGTGATGGTCGCCCGGTCCATCTCGGAGTTCTTGGCGATCCGCTCCATGGCGTAGATGCCGCCGAGCCGCACGTCCGCCGTGTCGCTGCCGAGGTGGTCGATCGCCCTGGTGAAGCGCTCGGTGATCTGACCCTCGCGGCTGACCTGGACCTGCCGCCAGGTCGCCACCACGCCGGCGACCAGCAGCAACCCGCCGAGTCCCTGCAACAGCAGCTGGCGGGTGTCGCTCTGCAGGTGCAACTGGGCCTGCTGCAGCTCGACGCGCCGGTCCGCGCTCGTCACGCCCGCCAGGTCCTCCGCCGACAGCGGCGGGTACAGCAGCCGCGGGAACACCAGGATGCAGGCAAGCAGCAGCGCCACCAGCCCGGCGACGCTCCCAGCGACGAGCCAGGTCACCGACCGCCGCACCGCGCCGCCTCCTTGCCCACTCGCCGTCCCATCAGGGCGCGCCGCGCTCCCGGCTCGTCGCGCCACCCGGGGCGGCACGGCCACCGCCGCCGCCTTCCTACCGTCGAAGCCGCCCCGCTGGCAACTCCGAGACCAACCTCGTCGGCTGGCTCGGGCATCATGGGGGCGTGCATCCAGGACGGCAGGGACCAGGCACCGAGCAAGGGCCGGAGACCACGGCGGAGGAGGAGGTCCGGGTCTCCACCATCGAGCTCTTCTTCGACCTGGTCTTC
>DASUZB010000032.1:0-13056 GCA_036377075.1 Actinomycetes bacterium
CGGTAGCCGAGCCGGTCGGCGAGATCGTGCTGGATCGCCCTGGCGGTCCGCTCGGCCTCGACCGCCTCAGGGTCGGGCTGGACGACGTGGGTGGTGGCCGGGTCGGTGGTGGCGCCGAGGGCGAGCAGCGCGGCGCCGCGCGCCGACGCCTCCGGCTCGTCGCTGACCTGGACGGGCCGGCCGAGCACGTTGGCGAGGGTCTGCTGCCACCAGCGCGAGGCGGTCACGCCGCCGCCGGAGGCGACCACCGCGGGCGTGCCCGGCAGGGTCGGCTCCAGGTCGTCGAGCCCGTCGGCCAGGCCGAAGCAGACCGCCTCGAGGCTGGCCGCGACGACCTCGACGGCCGTGGTGGCCAGCGAGAGGCCGAGCACCGCGCCGGATCCGGACGGAAGCTGCAGCGGTGCCCGCGCGCCGGCGTGGTAGGGCAGGACGCTGACCCCGTTCGAGCCCGGCGGCACCGACGCGAGGGCGGCCTCGGTCGCCTCCCCGTCAGGCAGGGCGAGCACCTCGCGTGCCCAGCCCCAGAGGTTGCCGCCGCCGGAGTAGGCGGCCCCGGTGACCACGCGGCGCTCGTCCACCCGGTAGCGCCACAGCGTCGGGGGCAGCGGCGCGCCGGGGGCGTCGTGGACCGCCCTGACCGCGGCGGAGGTGCCGATGTTGACGTTGGCGAACGCCGGCGAGACGCAGCCGGCGCCGACGTTCGAGGCGGCGCCGTCGCCCCATGCCGGGTGCCAGCGCGCCGTGGCGAGGGCCGGCCAGCGCCGCGCGCCCGGCTGGGTCAGGCAGCCGGTCCAGCCCGGCTCGTGCAGGGCGGGCAGCGCCGCGGGCGCGACCCCGGCCAGCTCGAGGGCGCGCTGGTTCCAGTCGGCCGTGGCGAGGTCGAGCAGGCCGGTGCCAGAGGCCATCGAGAGCGAGGCGCCGGCGTCGCCGAGCAGGCTGGCGGCGAGGTACTCGGCGAGCCCGAGGTAGGCGGCGGGGGCGCCGCCGAGCTGGCGCGCGAGCCAGGGGAGCTTGACGGTCCAGAAGGTGACGTGCAGCGGCGCGCCCGTCTCGGCGTGCAGGCGCCGCCGGTCGGTGCGGCCGGCGAGCTCGTCGCCGACCGCGGCGGCGCGGGTGTCGGCCCAGGTGAGCGCGGCGCTGAGCGGCCGGCCGGCGGCGTCGACCGCGAGCACGGTGTGCCAGGCGCAGGAGAGCGCGACCGTCTCCACCCCGTCGAGCTCGCCGCGCTCGGCCAGCTCGTCGAGGCAGGCGCCGACCGCCGCCACGACGCCGTCGGGGTCGAGCTCGGCGGTGCCGTCGTCCTCGACCCGCAGCCCGCTCGGGCGCCGGGCGAGAACGTCCGGGACGGCCTGGCCGTCCTGGTCGAACACCAGCGCCCGCACCGACGAAGTCCCCAGGTCGATCGCGAGCACCCGTCCTTCCGCCACCGCCACCTCCGGATCGTGGGCGATGCCGCCGCGTACCTCGCGGCGGTCGTCGCCAACCGTGCCGCGCAAATGTATGGACCAACCCCCCGGTTGGTATCAACCTCGAAAGCGGAGCGCCATCGTCAGGGGGAGGGTCGTTGCCGCGGTTGGTGCTGTGGGACATCGACGGGACCCTGGTCAACACCGGCCAGGTCGGGCGGGACGCCTTCAGCGACGCGTTCCAGGTGGTGGTGGGTCGCGCGCCCGACCGGGCGGCGGAGGTCATGGTGGAGATGGCCGGGCGCACCGACCACGAGATCGCCCTGGAATTCCTCGCCCTCCACCAGTTGGACGGCCATGCCCACCTGCCGGCGTTCAGCGACGCGCTGGCCGACGCCTTGGCGGCCAAGGAGGGCGAGATCCGCCGGATCGGCCGCGCCCTGCCGGGGGCGCGGGCCGCCCTCGCCGCCCTGGCGGACGCTCCCGGGGTGGTCCAGTCCCTGCTCACCGGGAACATCGAGCCGAACGCGGCGCTCAAGCTGGGCGCCTTCGGCCTCGACGCCTACCTCGACTTCGCGGTCGGCGGCTACGGCTCCGACGACCCCCACCGGCCCAACCTGGTCGCGGTGGCCCAGCGCAAGGCCAGGGCGAAGTACGGCATCGAGTTCGACCCGGCGAGCACCGTGCTGGTCGGCGACACCCCGCTCGACGTCGCCGCCGGCCGCCAGGGCGGCGCCCGCGTGGTCGCCGTGGCGACCGGCCCGTTCGGCGCCGATGAGCTCCGCACCGCCGGCGCGGAGGTGGTCCTCCCCAGCCTGGAAGACACCGACGCCGTGGTCGACGCCGTCCTGGCACGGGATTGACGCCACGAAGGGCGGCGCTCGAGCCGCCCTCCGCCCTGCCTTTATGGGGGTGTGCGGGGGCCTTGCTCACGCAGTCGTCAGCTGCGCATCAGGCGGTCGGCGAGGGCGGCGGAGAGGCGGCGGGGCATGAGGCGGTTGCCGAACACGGTGGCGGCGTTGAGGCGGCCGGCGACCACGCTCGGCTTGCCGGCCAGCATCGCCTCGACGCCGATGCGCGCCACGTCCCGGCTCTGCATCATCGCCCTGCGCTGGTAGCGGGTGGCGCGCTGGCCGGCGACGTCGAGGAAGCCGGTGGCGGTGATGCCGGGCGACAGCGCCGTGGCCCGCACGCCGGTGCCGCGCAGCTCGTAGCTGAGCGCCTCGGTGAAGAACAGCACGAAGCTCTTGGCCGCCGAGTAGCTGGCGTACAGCGGCGACGGCTGGTAGGCGCCGATGGAGGCGAGGTTGAGGACGAAGCCGAAGCGCCGCTCGACCATGCCGGGCAGCAGCAGCTTGGTCAGGTGGACCGGCACGACCACGTCGAGCTGCAGCATGTTCTGCTCGCGCTCCCACGGGATCGTCAGGAACTCGCCGAACAGGCCGTAGCCGGCGTTGTTGACCAGCACGTCCACCTGCTGGACCTGACCGGCGAGCTCCTCGGGAGCGCCGGGCGCGGTGAGGTCGAGGCCGACCGGGGTCACCGTGACGCCGTGCGCGCCGGCGAGCTCCTCCGCCACCTCCTCGAGCAGGTTCTTGCGCCTGGCCACCAGGGTGAGGTTGCTGCCGCGCCCGGCCAGCTCGCGGGCGAAGTCGGCGCCGAGGCCGCCGGACGCCCCGGTCACCAGCGCGTGCCTGCCCGCCAGAACGCTGCCGCCCATGGCCTGCCCTTTCTACCCATTGCCGCAAAGAGGTGCGATCCTACTACCTCCCCAGTTGGGTATTTCGGGGTCGGTACTACCTGAGCAGGCCGATGCCGAGCGTGAGCGTGCCCACCGCGAGCAGGACGGCGCCCGCGTAGGTGCACAGGATCATGCGGTTGGGCCGCTCGGCGCGGGGCGAGACCACCGAGAGGAAGAAGCCGAGTGGCATCAGGATCGGGGGGAAGACCAGGCACGAGCGGACCAGCTGCTTGAGGCCGTCGCCGAGGTTGGCCTGGTCGACGTAGAGCAGGCCGACGAGGGCGAGGATGATCAGCACGCCGGCGTGGGCGTGGCCGGCCCGGAAGAGGTTCTGGCGCACCGGGTTGTCGAGGTAGCCGGGCGAGCGGCGGCGGATGAAGGTCAGCAGGGAGACGCCCCCGTAGACCACGGTGGGGACGAGCACCAGGATCACGCCGGCGGTGCTCTGGGACGCGCCTGACATCGCGCCCTCCTTCCTTCAGAATGGTCAGAATGGTGAGTAGCACTATCCGTTAGTAGATAGTGCTACTATCCACTTGCGCTGTCAAACCCGGGAGGTGCCGTGCGGATCTCGGAGCTGAGCCGCGCCAGCGGCGTCCCGCTGCCCACGATCAAGTACTACCTGCGCGAAGGGCTGCTCCCCGCCGGCACCCCGACCGCCCCCAACCAGGCCGACTACGGCGAGGCGCACCTGCACCGGCTCCGCCTGGTGCGGACGCTGATGGAGGTGGGCGGGCTGGGCGTGGCGGCGGTGCGCGCGGTGCTCGACGCCATCGCCGACCAGCGGCTGCCGACCGGCGCGGTGGTCGCCGTGGCGCACCGCGCCCTGGGCCCACCGCCGGATGCGGGCCCGGCCGGCGAGGACGCCGTCCGCGCCCGCGCCGAGGTGGACCGCTTCGTGGCGGAGCTCGGCTGGCGGGTGGCCCCCGACGCGCCCGCTCGCCGCGCCCTCGCCGACGCGCTGCTGGCGCTGTGGCGCCTCGGCCGCGAGGTCGACGCCGAGGTGTTCCGGCCCTACGCGAAGGTGGCCGACGAGCTGGCCGCGTTCGAGCTGGCCACCATCCCGGCCGCGGCGCCGCGGGCGCAGGCGGTCGAGCAGGCGGTGGTCGGCACGGTGGTCTTCGAGGCCGCGCTCGCCGCCCTGCGCCGCCTCGCCCAGGCGCACCACGCCGCCGCGCGCTTCTCGGGATGAGCAAGGCAAGCGTTCGGACGATACGAACAGAACCGCACATTCTTGACCGAAACAAGCCACAAGCGCACGATCAGCCAGAAGGCGGATCCTCCGCATGCCGTGTGCAAAGGGAGGCATTCCCATGGCAGACGACGTAGAGGCTGTGCGGGGCGCTGGCGGCCCCACACAGGCTGCACCACCGCCGGTCGATGTGGTGGCCGGCTCGATCGCCGACCCGGCGCCCTTAGGACTGGCGGGCTTTGCCCTCACCACCTTCGTGCTCAGCATGTTCAACGCGGGGTTGGTGGCCAAGGCTGGCGAGCCGGTGGTCCTCGGGCTCGCGCTGGCGTACGGCGGCGGCGCGCAGTTCCTCGCCGGCATGTGGGAGTTCAGGAAGGGCAACACCTTCGGCGCGACGGCCTTCAGCTCCTACGGGGCGTTCTGGATCTCGTTCTGGGCCTTCGTCGCGTTCTTCGCCAAGGGTGTCCCGGAGACGGCGGTCGGGCTGTACCTGATCGCCTGGGGCATCTTCACCTTCTACATGTGGATCGCCTCGTTCCGCACCAACACCGCGGTGATGGTGGTGTTCCTGCTGCTGTGGATCACCTTCATCCTGCTCGGGATCGGCGCGGCGGCGGGCAACAGCTCGATCAGCAAGCTCGGTGGCTGGGTCGGGCTGGCGACCGCGCTGGCGGCGTGGTACGCGTCGTTCGCGGGGGTGGCCAACTTCACCTTCGGGCGCACGGTGGTCCCGGTACGGCCGCTGCAGCGCGTGTAGCCGGTTTCGCCTGGCAGCGCGGGGACACCCTGTCCCGCGCTGCCAGGCATGGCGGCGCACGCCTGGCGAACCCGCCGCGATGTGCCTGGTTCGTCACGGTAAGCTGAGGTCCCCCAGCGGGTCACCGAAGTCTCCGGCGGGAGGTAGAGCAATGACGGTTGAACAGGAGGCGGTGGTCTCCGAGGCGCAGATCGCCGTTCACTGGCGCGAGGAGGAGTACTACCACCCGCCCGCGAGGTTCGTCGGGCAGGCGAACGCGAGCGACCCGGTCATCTACGAGCGGTTCAGCGAGGAACGCTTCCCCGAGTGCTTCAAGGAGTACGCAGACCTCCTCACCTGGGATCACTACTGGCACACGACGCTGGATACCAGCAACCCGCCGTTCTGGAAGTGGTTCGTCGGCGGCCGGCTCAACGCCTCCTACAACTGCGTCGACCGCCACCTGGAGACGGACCGCAACAAGGCGGCGATCATCTGGGTGCCCGAGCCGGAGACCGAGGAGACCCAGGGGATCACGTACCAGGAGCTGTACAAGCGGGTCAACGAGTTCGCCGCGCTGCTGCGTGACTTCGCCGGCGTGAGCACCGGCGACCGCGTCACCTTCCACCTGCCGATGGTCCCCGACCTGCCGGTCTCGATGCTCGCCTGCGCCCGCCTCGGCGTCATCCACTCCGAGGTGTTCGGCGGCTTCAGCGGCGCCGCCGCCGGCGACCGGATCGCCGACTCGCAGAGCCGCATCCTGGTCACGATGGACGGCTACTACCGCAACGGCGAGTTGATCGACCACAAGGTCAAGGCCGACGAGGCGGTGGCGCGGGCCAAGCAGCAGGGCGTCGAGATCGACAAGGTGCTGGTCTGGCGGCGCCACCACGGCGAGTACGCCTCCAACAGCCCGATGGTCGAGGGCCGCGACTTCTTCGTCGACGAGGTGCTGGAGGACTACCACGACCAGGTGGTGGAGCCGGTCTCGATGCCGGCCGAGGCGCCGTTGTTCCTGATGTACACGAGCGGCACCACCGGCAAGCCCAAGGGGTGCCAGCACTCCACCGGCGGCTACCTCTCCTACGTCGCGGGCACCTCAAAGTACTACCAGGACATCCACCCGACCGACACCTACTGGTGCTTCGCCGACATCGGCTGGATCACCGGGCACTCCTACATCGTCTACGGCCCGCTGGCGCTCGGCACCACCACCGTGATGTACGAGGGCGTGCCCACCTACCCCGACGCCGGCCGGCCCTGGCGCATCGCCGAGCGGCTCGGGGTGACCACCTTCCACACCGCCCCCACCACCATCCGTATGCTGCGCAAGCTCGGTCCTGACGAGCCTGCCAAGTACGACTACCGGTTCAAGCACATGACCACGGTGGGCGAGCCGATCGAGCCGGACGTGTGGCGCTGGTACCACGACGTCGTCGGCAAGGGCGAGGCGGTGATCGTCGACACCTGGTGGCAGACCGAGAACGGCGGCTTCCTCGGCAGCACCCTGCCCGGCCTGAAGCCCATGAAGCCTGGCAGCTGCGGACCCGGGGTGCTCGGCGTCTTCCCGGTGATCTACGACGAGGAGGGCAACGAGGTCCCCGCCGGCAGCGGGCGCGCGGGCAACATCTGCATCCGCAACCCCTGGCCGGGCATCTTCCAGACGATCTGGGGCCAGCCCGAGCGCTTCGTGGAGACCTACTACGCCAAGTACAACCGCGACAAGGACAGCAAGGACTGGCACGACTGGCCGTACTTCGCCGGCGACGGCGCGGTGCAGGCGGCCGACGGTTACTTCCGCATCCTCGGCCGCGTGGACGACGTGATCAACGTCGCCGGCCACCGGCTCGGCACCAAGGAGCTCGAGTCGGCCAGCATCACCGTCGAGGAGGTCGCCGAGGCCGCCGCCGTCCCGGTCATGGACGAGCTGCGCGGCCGGGCGGTGGAGATGTACGTCGCGCTCAAGCCCGGGTTCGAGCCCAGCAAGGAACTCGAGGCGAAGGTCACCAAGGCGATCGAGACCGAGATCGGCAAGATCGCGCGGCCCAAGAACGTCTGGATCGTCAAGGACATGCCGAAGACCCGCTCGGGGAAGATCATGCGGCGGGTGATCGCCAGCATCTCCAACTTCGCCGACGTCGGCGACGTGACCACGCTGGCCAACCCGGAGATCGTCGACGACATCCGCCACCACGTGCAGTCGGAGAAGGTCGCCCAGGGCGAGACCCCTCGCGAGCTGTCGCCCCAGGAACTCGAGGAGATCAAGGCGTTCGGCCAGGCCGAGTAGCCGGCCTGCCGCGACGACGCGAAAGCCCGGGCGGCGAGTCGCCGCCCGGGCTTCGTGCTACCTACTGGCTGTCGCCTCGGCTGGGACTAGCCGTACCCGCCGCCGCTGCCGCCGCCGCTGCCGTAGGCGCCGGTCGTCTGGGTGGCACCGCCACCGGCGGCACCGCCGGCAGCCTTGACGAGCTTGCCGCTCGCGCCGACCACGAACCAGACGCCCTTGGAGCCCTGGCCGTTGGTCTGCCCGGCCTGCTGGTCACCGGAGAAGTAGTAGAGCGGCCACTTGCCGTACATGACCTGCATGGTGCCGTCCTGCCGCGGGGCCGCGGTCAGCAGCGCCGGGTTGAGGCCCTGGGCCGCCTGCGGCGGGCTCTGGGCGACCACCGGCGGCCACGCCGTCGCGCACTGCTGGTAGCAGGTGCTCTTGCCGCTCGCGTCGTTGGCGAAGCCGTAGAGGGTGCGGCCCTGAGCGTCGGTGAGGATCGCCCCGTACTGGGAGTTGGCGACCTTGAAGCCGCCGGCGCCCTGTGCGGGCTGCTGCGCCGGTGGCGTCGTGGTGTAGGCCGGCTGGGGGGGAGGCTGCTGCTGCTCGGCGGGCTGCTGGGAGGAGCCACCCGAGCCGCCGCCACAGGCGGCCAGCACGAATGCCGCCAGCACGCCGAGGCCGGCCATGCGCGCGCTACGCGCTTTACGCATCGAACGCTCCTTGCGGTCGAGACTGAGGTTCTTCGAAAGGAACCCCGAAGGGCGCCTGGTGGTTCCCGCAAACGGCGCGAAGCAGGGCAGCCCACCCGCCCAGCCGCCGCCTCCGGAGGGCCGGACCGCGGTTCAGCGCCCGCCGGGCGCCAGGCGGGCGAAGAGGCGGTCGAGCTCCCGCGGCGACTGCTCCCCGCTCGCCCGGGCGACCACCCGCCCGCGGCCGTCGACCAGCACGAAGAACGGGTACCCGGAGAGGCCGAAGGCGGACGCCGCGCTGCCGGCCGGGTCGTCGGCCAGCACCGGGGCGGGCCAGCCGGCCTGGCGCAGCCAGCCGGAGGGCGGGTAGGCGGGCAGGCCGGGGCGGACCGCGGTCGACACCGCGTAGAGCCGCACCCCGGTGGGCAGGCGGCCGTTGTCCAGCCAGCGGACCAGCACGGGTAGCTCCGCGCGGCAGTGGGGGCACCAGTGGGCGAGGAATACCAGGGCCTTCGGGGTGCCGTCGCGGGTGACCACGAGCGGCCGCCCGTCGAAGGAGGCCCCCCGCAGCTCGGGCGCCGGCCGGCCGACCGCCGGGTCGGCCCCGCCCTCGCCGAGGCCGGGCAGCGGCTCGCCGGAGACCCGCAGCGACCGCGTCTGGGGCAGGTCGCTGGCCGCCGCGGACGTGTCGCCGCGACCGCCGACCGCCCCGGCGGCGACGGCGGCCACCACCATCACGGCCAGCGCCACCCGCAGCAGCGGCAGGCCGCTTCCAGGCCGTCCCAGCACGGCGGCGGCCAGGCGCCCGCGCGCGCCGGGGCTCGCCGGCCGCGGCGAGCTCGCCCCGCCCCCGTGCTCGGGACGGGTGGCGGCCTGGCCCGGGCCGGCGCTCAGCAGCAGCGCGGCGACCAGGGCGAATGCCGTCGCCGCCATCAGCGGGACGGAGAGGTAGTGGAACTCCCACACCCAGGTCAGCGTGCAGGGGTTGTCGGGGTCGCAGGCGCCCGCGTCGATCGCGGGGAAGCGTTCCAGCAGGTGGTGGTAGACGGCGACGGTCCCGCCGGCGGCGGCGAGCGCGACGGCGTAGGGCCGCACGGCCAGGTCGCGGCGCCAGGCCGCGATGCCCAGCAGGATCGCGAGCGGGTACATGGCGGCCCGCTGGTACCAGCACAGCGTGCACGGCACCAGGCCGGCGACCTCCGAGAGGTAGAGGCTGCCGAGGCTGGCGACGAGCGCGACCACGAAGGCGAGGCCCAGCGCCTGCCCGGGAGCGGCGGCGACGGCGGCGCGCAGCCGGGCCGCCGGCCGCCAGCGCCCCGCGGCCAGCGCCGCCGTCGCCAGCACGGCGAGGGCGAGC
The DNA here is from genome assembly GCA_036377075.1 of Actinomycetes bacterium. Taxonomy (GTDB): domain Bacteria; phylum Actinomycetota; class CALGFH01; order CALGFH01; family CALGFH01; genus DASUZB01. The sequence continues at coordinate 9,391 of DASUZB010000032.1, forward strand.
TGGGCGGCCACCGCCAGCAGGGCGAGGAACAGGGTCACGGTGGGGGTGGTGGGCACCGCCTCATCATCGCCGAGCGCGGCTGGTCGCGCGCGGGTGACTTGACGTGGCGAGTCGAGAACGATTTTCATTAACATGTCAGCCAGCGCCACCGCCGTCCAGGGAGCCGTCACCGTGCGAGCAGCCAAGCTCCGCCTCCGCCTACTGCCGATGCTCGCCTGCCTCGCCGTGCTGCTCGTCGCTGGCTGCGGCGGCGGCTCCGGAGGGAGCGGCGCCGGCAGGCTGCGGGTGGTCGCGACCACCACGGCGGTGCAGGACTTCGTGCGCGTGATCGGCGGCGACAAGGTCGCCATGACCGGCATCCTCAAGCCGAACGTCAGCGCCCACGAGTACGAGCCGTCCCCGGCCGACATCAACGCGATCGCCCGCGCGGACCTGGTGGTCGCCAACGGCGCCGGCCTGGAGACCTGGCTCGGCGACACCATCAAGAGCGCCGGCTACACCGGCACGGTGGTCGACACCAGCAAGGGCGTGCGGCTGCGCCAGGGGGAGGGCGAGGAGAAGGGCGGCGTCGACCCGCACATCTGGCACGACCCGCGCAACGCCAAGGTGATGGTCCGCAACATCGCCGCGGCCTTCGAGGCGGCCGACCCTGGGGACGCCGCCACCTTCCGCGCCAACCTCGATGCCTACAGCGCCAAGCTCGACACGCTCGACGCGAGCATCGCGCGCAGGATCGACAGCCTGGCCAACCGCAAGCTGGTCACCGACCACGACGCCTTCGGCTACTACGCCGACCGCTACGGCCTGGTGGTGGTCGGCTCGGTCATCCCCAGCTTCGACTCCAACAGCGAGCTGTCAGGCGCCGACCTGCGCACGCTGGTCGCCAAGGTCGAGGCGGAGCGGGTCAAGGCGATCTTCTCCGAGGCCGAGCTGCCGCCGAAGACCGCCGCGACGGTCGCCAGGGAGGCCGGCGTCGAGGTGGTCGGCGGCGAGGAGGCGCTCTACGGCGACGGCCTCGGCCCGCCAGGATCCCCGGGCGCCACCTACCTGGGCATGATGGAGCACAACACCGACACGATCGTGAGCGCGCTCAGTGGCGCCTGACCTGCCCCACCGGCCCGTGCTGGAGATGCGGCACGCGGCCCTCGCCTACGACCGCGAGCCGGTGGTCGAGGACGTCGACGGCAGCGTCGAACGCGGCCAGGCGGTCGCCCTGATCGGCCCCAACGGCGCCGGCAAGTCCACCCTGATCAAGGCCGTGCTCGGCCTGGTGCCGGTGGTACGGGGCTCGATCACCGTGCTCGGGCGCGCGCCGCGCGCCGCCAGGCGCGAGGTCGCCTACGTGCCCCAGGCCGACACGCTCGACGCCGAGTTCCCCGTCTCCGCCCTGCAGGTCGTCCTGATGGGCCGCTACCCGCGGGTCGGCTGGGTGCGGCGCCCGGGCCGCGCCGACCGCGCGGCCGCGAGGGACGCCCTCGACGCGGTCGGCCTCGCCGGCCAGGCCGGCGCCCGCTTCGGCACCCTCTCCGGCGGCCAGCGCCAGCGCGTGCTGCTGGCACGGGCGATCGCCCAGGAGCCGCGCCTGCTCCTGCTCGACGAGCCGACCAACGGCGTCGACGCCGTCTCCCAGCAGCTCCTGCTGCTCGCCCTGCAGCGGATGCGCGCGGACGGCGCCGCCGTGGTGGTCGCCACCCACGACCTCGGCCTCGCCCACCTCGCCTGCGACGACGTCTGCCTGCTCAACCACCACCAGGTCGGCTTCGGCCCGGTGGACGAGACCCTCACCCCCGAGCTGCTCAGGGCCGCCTACGGCGGCCAGGCGATCGAGCTCGGCGGCCAGGGGGTCATCGTGGCACGGCCGTGACCGAGCTGGTGCTGGAGCCGTTCCGGCTCCCCTACATGCAACGTGCCCTGGCCGAGGTCCTGCTGCTCGGCGTGCTCACCGGCGTGGCCGGGGTGTTCGTGGTGCTGCGCCGGCTCGCCTTCATGACCGACGCCCTCACCCACACGGTCTTCCCCGGGCTGGTCGTCGCCCAGCTCGCCGGCCGCTCGCTGGCGCTCGGCGCGCTCGCCTTCGGCGTGCTCACCGCGGTGCTGTTCACCCTGCTGGCGGCGAACCGCCGGGTCGGCTCGGACGCCAGCATGGCGATCGTGCTGACGGCGCTGTTCTCGGTCGGGGTGGTGCTGGTCTCGCGCCAGCACAGCTACACCAGCGACCTGACCCTGTTCCTGTTCGGGCGGGTCCTCACCGTCGACGGCGCCGACCTGGTCACCACCCTGGTGCTCGCCGTGCTGGTGCTGGCCGTCCTGGCGGTGCTCGGCAAGGAGCTGGTGCTGCGCGCCTTCGACCCGGAGGGCGCGACCGCCATGGGCTACCGGGGCATGGTCCTCGACCTCGTCCTCAACCTGCTGATCGCGCTGGTGGTGGTCGCGGCGGTCAAGGCGGTCGGCACCGTGCTGGTGGTGGCGATGCTAGTGGTCCCCGCGGCGAGCGCCCGCCTGCTGGCCGACCGGCTCGCCGGCATGACGATCCTGTCCTGCGCCTTCGCCGTCCTCGGCGGCTGGGGCGGGCTGCTGGCCAGCTACCAGCTCTCGGTGCGCGGCGGCCTGCGCCTGGCCGCCGGCGCCACCATCGTGGTGGTGCTGGTCGCCTGCTTCCTGGCGGCGCTGGCGGTCGCCACGCTGCGCGGCCGCGCCGGCGCCCGGGCTGCCACCCCATGAGCTGGCTCGCGGACACGTTCGCGGACGACTTCGCCCGCCGCGCCCTGGTCGAGGCCGTGCTCGCCGGCGGGCTGTGCGGCGTCGTCGGGGTGCACGTGCTGCTGCGCCGGCTCCCCTTCCTCACCGTGGCGCTGGCCCACGCCACCTTCCCCGGCGCCGTCCTCGCCGCCCTGCTCGGCCTGAACCTGCTGCTCGGCGCGGGCCTGTTCGGCGTGCTGGTGGTCCTGGTCGTGGTCGGGCTCGGCACCCGCGACCGGGTCGAGGAGACCAGCGCCGTCGGGGTGGTGCTCGCCGGCGCGTTCGCCCTCGGCGTGCTGCTCCTCTCCGCCCAGGCCGGCTTCACCAAGGACCTCACCGCCTTCCTGGTTGGCTCGATCCTCACCGTGCAGCGCGGCGACCTGGTCGCGACCGCCGTCGCCGGGGCGCTGGTGCTCGGCGTGCTCGCCGCGCTCCACAAGGAGCTGGTGCTCGGCGCCTTCGACCGCGGCGGGCTCGCCGCCCTCGGCTACCCGGTGGCCGGCCTCGACCTCGCCCTCGTCCTGTGCGTGCAGCTCACGCTCGTCAGCGCGCTGCCGGCGGTCGGGGCGATGCTGGCGGTCGCGCTGGTGGTCGCGCCGGCCGCCACCGCCCGGCTGTGGACCGACCGCCTCGGCACCACCATGGTCCTCGCGCCCTGCCTCGGGATCGCCGCCGCGGTCGCGGGGCTGGCCGTGTCGCAGCACGTCCGCGCGGCCGCCGGGGCGACCATCGTGCTGGTCGCCGCCGCCCTGTTCGGGCTCTCCCTGCTGCTCGCCCCGCGCCACGGCCTGGTCTCCAGGCTCCGGCGCGGCCGCCCGCCGGCCGGCCGCGAGGCGGTCAGCGGCGACGCGCCCGCGCGCGGTGCGGCACCAGCGGCGCGTTGAGCCCCAGCCTGGCCATGGCCTGGCGGGTGCGCTCCACCTCGCC
>DASUZB010000033.1:0-3253 GCA_036377075.1 Actinomycetes bacterium
GTCCCGGCCAGCTCGGCCAGCCGGTCGACGCAGTCCACCGGGTCGGGCATGGTCGCGGTCAGGCGGTCGTAGGTGTCGGCGATCCGGTCGCCGTAGGTCTCCTGCCGGTAGTCCTCCATCGGCCCATTCCACCAGACCGGGGCGGCCGGGGCAGCCCAATCAAAGGGTTTGGGCCTGGAGGTGACTTGCCGGGACCTGTCGCAGGCCTCGCCTGAGCGACGAAAGCCTATGCCTGACGACGGCCCTGGCGGTGATGGAGGCCGACTCCATCTTTATGCTTTGTGACCTGGATACGCGGCTGTGGCAGGCGCTCCAGGTCGGGAAGGTCACCGCTCCGGCCGACGTCTGACCTCGGCCCGAGCCGGTCGCCGCGGCTCATTCGAAGCGCGCGTTGTCCGGCTGGGTGATGCGATCGAGCAGTGGCAGCGTGACCAGGATCACGGCCAGGGAGATCGCCAGGCCGGCCCCCATGGTGAGGTAGTAGACGTGGCCAAGCGTTGGCAAGGGGGTGCCGTTCGGCGACATCTTGTTGACCGTCAGCACCGAGATGCCGTATCCCGTGCCGGCTGCCACGACCGTCGCGGTGACCAGTGGCAGGATCCCCTCGAGATACACGACCTTGAAGAGCGTCGCGTTGGGCGTTCCGGTCAAGCGCAGCAGGCTGAACGGTCGCTTGCGCTCCACCAGCCCGCCGCCGACCGCGACCGCGAGGCTGCAGCCCGCCACCAGCAACGTCAGGGCAACGGCGATGAACGCGAGCCGTTGCACGGTCGTGCCGACGGCGACCCGGGCCTGGACGGCTTCGCCGAAGGTTCTCGGTGCGCTGCCGGAGAGCGACAGTGGCGTGTGCGTGGTGAGAAGGGTTCGGATCTGTTCGAGCGTCGAAGCGTCGTCGACCTTGATCAGCACCGATTGCAGCGACAGCCCGGAGAAGTCGTCTGAGACCGGGGCGTTGCCGAGGTGCGGTCCGGCGATCGGCTGTGTGCTGAAGGTGGGATTGTCGCTGTACAGCTGGAACGCCTTGGCCTGAATGGCGTTGACTCCCCGAGCGCATGCTCCGAGCACGACCAGCTGCTTGAGACTCTCGCAGCTGATCGTGCTGTCGTTGGCTTCCGGACGAGGACGCGAGGCGTTCGCGCCCAGTGGTACGGAGTAGATCGGGATGACCGTGGCGCCTGGGAATGCCCGCAGCTGGCTGAGGAGCCTGGCGCCGACCCGCGCGGGGAGCCCGTCATTGGCGGGAGGCAGGTTCTTTGAGCCTCCGACCGCCTGGCGCGACCAACCACCCGGAGCGTCGCCAGTGCAGTTAACGCTGTTGCCGCAGATCGGGCTGAGCGTGAACCGGACGAGGAGCACGTCGCTCAGCGCGTTGGCGCTTGGTGTGGCCGTGGTCGAGTTGACCGCCGGGAGGAGCCCAGCCACGACGGTTCCTAGAAAGACGGCCAGGACCAGGCCGCTCACGGTCCTGAATGCTGCCTTCGGGTTGTCCGCCAGCCTTCGCGCGGCCAGGAGCGCTGACGCGCCTGTCATGGACCGCGCGAGCAGCCGTGCCGCTTGGGTCGTGAGCCACGGGCCGCCGACCACTAGGCCGACCAGGATGAGGATCAGGCCGGGGAATGCGGGTGCGCCGATGGACCTGGGCGTGGTGATGGCCAGGCCGACACTGAACAGGGCGATACCGAGCAGGAGGGGTGCCAGCCGCCAGGCGCTGGGCGCCGGAGGCGTTGTCCTGCGTGTGACGCCGAGCGGTGAGATCCTGACCCGCCGCAGCGACAACAGTGCGGCGATCGCCGACGCGACCGGCACGGCGACGAGCACGGCGACATAGCCCAGTGCCGTTGGCGTCACATCGTCCGCGAAGTATCTGGCGCTGGTGACGGCCGCGGCCGCCAAGGCAGGCTGGACCAGAAGAAAGATCCCGATGCCAAGGACGGTGCCGAACAGCGCCCCCACGATGGCGTCGACCGAGGCGATGATGCTGATCTGGCGTGCGGTGGCGCCCACCAGTCGCAGCGCGGCGAAGCGCTCTTCGCGGCGGGCGGCGGCCAGCCGCGTGGCCGTGCCGATCAGGATGAGGATCGGGAACAGGAACGCCAGGGCGCCGACGATGAACGCGTCCCGGAAATATGGTGACCAGACCTGCTTCCCAGGGGCCGTCGCGATCGTGCTGACGCGAAAGGCACTCGGCACCTTGGCCAGCTCGGCGGGCGAGTGGCCGACGAAGACGACCAGCTCGTCCGGCCCGGTCAGCGCCGGCTCGCCGATGGTGCCTACCTGTGCGCCCGGGAACCTGGCGCCAAGCTCCTGGTGTGGCGTGGCGCGGAGGAGCGCGCTTAGCGCGGGCGAGGCGAAGTACTCGCCGCTGCGGGGCAGCCTGGAGATGCCCGGCGGAAGCGGCGCGTCCGGTCCCAGCGCCGCGACGTCGAGCCGCTCGATCGTCTGACCCTTGAAGATGTCGTTGCTGTACCTCCAGAGCTCCATGTTGGGAGCCGGCTCGTCCAGCTTCCCGGCGTGTGTCGTTCGCTGGGTGCCTTCCCAGAATGGCCGGTTGTTGGTGACTTGGAAGGCGTGGAAGTCGGCAAGCACGGCGAGCAGGATCGCCACACCGACCGCGACCGCGGTCATCGTGACGAGGAGCCGGACGAGGGCTTCTCTGCCGCTGTGGAGTGAGAGCCGCAAGGCGAGCCGGAGCATTATCCGGCCGCCGCCACGTCGGGTGGTGAGGTGACTCTGCCGTCACGCACCATCACCGCGCGTCCGGCGTAGGCGGCGACGCGGGCGTCGTGGGTCACCAGCACCACGGTGGTGCCCTCTTCGCCAGCGACGTCGACCAGCAGGTCCAGCACCATCTCGCCCGTCAGCGAGTCGAGGGAGCCGGTCGGCTCGTCGGCGAACAGCACCTTGGGTCCGGTCACCAGCGCCCTCGCGAGCGCCACCCGCTGCGCCTGTCCGCCGGACAGCTCACCGGTGCGCCTGGCCCCCAGCGCATCAAGGCCCAACCGCCCCAGCCACGCCGCCGCGTCCCTGTACGCCGTTCTGCGGCCGACGCGATTGAGCAGCAACGGCAGGGCGATGTTGTCGGCAGCGCTCAGCTCGGGCACCAGCTGGCCGAACTGGAAGACGAACCCGAACGTCGTGCGTCGCAGCCGCGTGCGGGTGGGTTCGCCGAGCTGGTCGAGCCGTTGACCGTCGAACCACACCTCGCCGCGGTCGGGTTCGAAGATTCCTGCCAGGCAGTGCAACAGCGTCGATT
>DASUZB010000034.1:0-2156 GCA_036377075.1 Actinomycetes bacterium
ACGGCTACGCCGACACCAGCGGCTACGTCCCGGTCAACACCCCCGACCAGGTCAACGACGTGTACCGCTGGCAGCCGCTGCGGCTGCCCGACGGCAACGGCGGCTTCGTCGTGCAGAAGTTCCTCACCCCGCACTGGCGCAGCGTGGCGCCGTTCGCGCTGAGCTCACCCGACGAGTTCCTGCCGCCCGGCCCGCAGAACGTCAGCCTGCTCCTGCTCGACAAGGAGGTCGACGAGACCATCGCGCAGAGCGCGTCACTGACCGACCTGCAGAAGGTCAGGATCGAGTACTGGGCCGACGGCCCGGCGAGCGAGACCCCGCCCGGCCACTGGTGCCTGTTCGCCCAGGCAATCTCGCGCAAGGACGGCCACACCCTCGACCAGGACGCCAAGCTCTTCTTCACCCTGGCCAACGCCGAGCTCGACGCGAGCATCGCCGCCTGGAACGCCAAGCGGCGCTGGGACTACGTCCGCCCGATCACGGCCGTGCGCGAGCGCCGCAAGGGGCAGCTGATCCTCGCCTGGGGCGGCCCGTACAAGGGGACGCGGCTCATCAAGGGCGAGAACTACCTGCCCTACCAGCCGGCCACCTCGTTGACGCCGCCGTTCCCCGAGTACGTCTCCGGGCACAGCACCTTCAGCGCCGCCGGCGCCAGGGTGCTTCGCACCTTCACCGGCAGCGACCTGTTCGGCGCGCGGGTCACCGTCCCCAGGGGCTCCTCCCGCGTCGAGCCGGGGGCGGTGCCGGCGCTGCCGATGCTGCTGACCTGGCCGACCTTCACCACCGCACTCGACGAGGCAGGCAACTCCCGGCGCCAGGGCGGCATCCACCTCCTCGACGCGGACCTGGGCGGCCGTGCCCTCGGCGATGCGGTGGGCGCCAACGCCTGGGCCAGGGCGCAGACCTACTTCGACGGCTCCGCCGCGTCCGGGTAGCGCCGCATGCCTGAAACCAGCAATGCTGCTGAGTCGTCTCGCGGCTGCGGATGTTGTAGAAGAAGCCCTCGTGTGCGCGTCTGCTCAGCTGCCGGGCTGGCGCGTGGTCCGACCCTTGCCGGCGGCGGCCCCCATCCCGCCGTCCGGTGCCCGCTGCCAGGGGAGAGCTGCCCGTGATGCCTGCAGGACCGCCGCCGCCGCTGAACGCCCTCGCCTCGGACCCGTGGCTCCTGCGCTTCCGGACCATCCTGGTCGCGACGCTGGCCGCGGCGGTTGCCGGCATCGCCTCCCTGGCCTTCTACACCAGCTTCGAGGCGATCCGTGCCTTCGCCATGCGCTCGGACGGCATCGCGCCGGAGCACGCCTGGGCGATCCCCCTGCTGGTCGACTCGTTCATCGTCGTCGCCACCGGCGCCGACCTGTGGTTCACCACCACCGGCAAGTACCGTGCCTGGTGGGAGGTGCTGTGGCCGAAGCTGCTGCTGGCCACGGCGGCCAGCGTCAGCTTCGTGCTCAACGTGGCCCACGCCGAGCCGACCTGGGCGGCGCGGGGGGTGGCGGCGATCCCGCCGGCGGCGCTGGTGCTCGGCGTCGAGCTGCTGATGATGGTGCTGCGCCGCGCCAGCAACCTGCGCATCGCCCGCCTGCAGGCGGCGTTCGAGCAGGTCGGTCTCGAGGCTGGGCTGCCCGCCGGGCCGCGGCTGCCCGGGCTGCCGCTGCCGGTCGAGCTGACCAGGACCGACGGCGGCCAGGCGGGTGAGGGGTCTGGCGCGCTGCAGCCGTCCAGCGCGCGGCGCAACGGCGAGCACGACCGGGCCGAGGCCGCGCGGCAGGCCGGCACCACCGGCCGTGCCGCCGCCGGCGGCGCGGCGGCCAGCGGCGAGCAGGCGCAACCGGAGCGGCCCATGGCCTCGCCGCTGTCGGCGGCGGCGGCCGCACGGTCCCGGGACGGCAGGCAGCCGGCCGCGGAGCGGTCGGGCAACCCCAGCGTGGTGCTGACCGACCCGACCCGCCGGCACACCACCGTGGTGGTGGAGGCCGGCAGCGAGCTGGCGCCGCGCACCGCGGCACCGATCGCCGGGGCGCAGCAGGGCGTGCGCCAGGGGATCGCGGGCGCGCCGCCGGGGCTGCGCCCCGGGACGATGCGGCGCGGCGGCAAGGCTCCGGCGCCGTTCGCGGTCGCCAGCCGGATCCTCGACGAGCGCAAGCCGGGCGAGTCCC
>DASUZB010000035.1:0-35286 GCA_036377075.1 Actinomycetes bacterium
GTTGGAGTGGACGGCGTGGATGACCGCCCCGGCGCCCAGGAACAGCAGGGCCTTGAAGAAGGCGTGGGTGAACAGGTGGAAGACGCCGGCCTCGTAGCCGCCGACGCCGAGGCCGGCCATCATGTAGGCGAGCTGGCTCACGGTGGAGTAGGCGAGCACCCGCTTGATGTCGTCCTGGACAAGGGCGAGCAGGGCGGCGATCAGCATGGTGATCGAGGCGATGATGGCGATCTCGTTCATCGCCACCCCCGACGCCTCGAACACCGGGAACATGCGGGCGACCAGGAAGACCCCGGCGGCGACCATGGTGGCCGCGTGGATCAGCGCCGACACCGGGGTGGGGCCGGCCATCGCGTCGGGCAGCCAGACGTGCAGCGGGAACTGGCCCGACTTGCCGATCGCGCCGCAGAACAGCAGCACCGCGCCGAGGGTGACGGTGTGGGCGCTGATGGCGCCGGACTCGACCCCGGCGACGATGCGCTCGATGTCGAAGCTCCTGGCCGCCCAGAAGAAGACGAAGATGCCGATCATGAAGCCGATGTCGCCGACGCGGGTGACCAGGAACGCCTTGATCGCGGCGCGGGCGTTGGCCTGCTCCTCCCACCAGTGGCCGATCAGGAAGTAGGAGCAGACCCCCATGATCTCCCAGCCGACCAGCAGGAACAGCAGGTTGTCGGCCAGCACCACGATCAGCATGCCGCTGGTGAACAGCGACAGCTTGGCGAAGAACAGCACGTAGCGCTTGTCGCCGCGCATGTAGCCGACCGAGTAGACCTGCACCAGCAGGGAGACGGTGGTGACCACCACCAGCAGGACCGCGGCGAGGCCGTCGACGGTGATGCCGATGGGGATGCTGAAGTCCGACGAGAACGGCGCCCACTCGCCACGGAGGTGGTAGACCTCGCCGCCGTTGATCGCGCGGGCGAGGATGCCGAGGCTGATCACCCAGCCGATGCCGACGGCGAGGATGCCGACCGGCGCGCCCTTGCCCGGCAGGCGCTTGCCGAGCAGCAGGATCAGCGCCCACGCGGTCAGCGTCAGGGCGGGGACGAGCCAGGCCAGTCGCTCCATCGTGCTCCTCGCTCGGGGCTGGCTCGCCGCGGCGAGCCAGCCGGGTCACCAGCGCAGCAGGTCGACCTCGTCGATGTTGACGGTCTCCCGGTTGCGGAAGATCAGCAGGACGATGGCCAGGCCGATGCCCACCTCGGCGGCGGCCACCGCCACCACGAACAGGGCGAAGACCTGTCCGGAGAGCAGTTGGTCCTTCAGGTAGGCGCTGAACGCGACCAGGTTGACGTTGACGGCGTTGAGCATCAGCTCGACGCTCATCAGCACCATGACCGCGTTGCGCCTGGCGAGCACGCCGTACACCCCCACGCTGAACAGGAAGGCGGCGAACACCAGGGGGTAGAGCAGGGGCATCGGGGGGCTCCCTCCTAGTCGCGCCGGGCGAGCACGATGGCGCCGATCAGGGCGGCGAGCAGCAGCACGCTGACCGCCTCGAACGGCAGGACGTAGTTCCTGAAGATGGCGATGCCGAGGGCACCGGTCGTCGTCGCCGCCTGGGTGGCGATGCGCTTGCCGCTCCAGGCGTCGGCCATGAACCAGGTCAGCATCGCGAACACGCCGGCGCCGATGACCAGCGCGCCGATGCGGGCGCGCAGGGTGTTGTCCAGCACCCGGCGCCCGACCGGGGCGCGGGTCAGCATGATGCCGAACAGGATCAGCACCACGATCGCGCCGACGTAGATGATCACCTGCACGAAGGCGACGAACGGGGCGGCCAGCAGCAGGAAGACGCCGGCGATGCTGGCCAGCGCGACCACCAGCCAGAGCGCCGCGTGGACGACGTTGCGGCTGGTGACCACGAGCACGCCGGCGAACCCGCCGACGACGGCGAGCACCAGGAACGCGACCTCCTGGCCGGTCACTGCTGCTGCTCCCCGCCGGCGGCCTGGGCCGCCCTCGCGGCCGCCTTGGCCTTGCGCATGTAGGCCGCCTTCGCCTTGGCCCGCGCGGTCCGCTCCGGCTCGCCCCCCGCCACCAGCCGGTCGAAGGTCTCCTGGTCGATGCCCGGCTCGACGTGGACGTCCTCCTGCTTGGGCGGCGCCGGCTCCGCGGAGGCGGGCTCGGCGGGGGCTGCCTCGGCGGGGGCCGGGGCGGCCGCCTCAGGCGCGGTGGTGGGCGGCGCGGCAGCGGCCGGCTGCTGCCCGGCGGCCGCGGGTGCGGCCGGGGCCGCCTGCGCCTGGGCCTGGGCGGCGGCCTGGGCCTCGGCGGCCGCGGCGGCGGCCCGCGCGCGGACCTGCTCGGCGGCCTTGCGGGCGGACTCGACCTCCTTCGCCTCGACCGCGCCCTCGTCGAGCGGGTCGGGCGGCGGCACGGTGTAGGCCCACTCGCGCAGCCGGTCCATCTCGTGGGTCATGGCCTCGTGGGAGAACTCCGCGTACTCGAACTCCGGGGTCCAGTACAGCGCGTCGAACGGGCACACCTCGACGCAGATGCCGCAGTACATGCATAGGGCGAAGTCGATCGCGAAGCGGTCGAGGATGTTGCGGGTGCGGGCGCGGCCGCCCTCCTTGGGCGCCACCGTCTCCTTGTGGGAGTCGATGTAGATGCACCAGTCGGGGCACTCCCGCGAGCACAGCATGCAGACGGTGCAGTTCTCCTCGACGAGCGCGATCACGCCCCTGCTGCGGGCGGGCAGCTTCGGCCGGACGTGCGGGTACTGCTGGGTCGCCGCCCGCCTGGACATCGTCCGGAAGGTGACGCCCAGGCCCTTGACCAGCCCGGCTCCCTTGAGCGCTGGCATTGATCAGACCACCTTGAGCAAGCCGATGACGAAGATGAGCAGCAGCGAGACCGGGACCAGCCGCACCCACGCGATCACCTGCAGCTGGTCCTCGCGCAGCCTCGGGTAGGTCGAACGGGCCCAGATGACCAGGAACGACAGGGCGAGCACCTTCACGGCGAGGAACCACGGCCCGTCCGGCAGGATCACGCCCTTGTAGCCGCCCAGGAACAGGGTGGAGGCGATCGCCGACTGGGCGACGATGCCGGCGTACTCGGTCAGCAGGAAGAAGGCGAAGCGCAGGCCGGTGTACTCGGTGAGGTATCCGAAGACCACCTCGGAGTCGGCGACGGGCATGTCGAACGGCGGCCGGGTCAGCTCGGCGAGGGCGGCGGTGCCGTAGACGAAGAAGCCGGCCGCCAGCGGCAGCAGCGCCCAGCCCGCCCAGCCCCAGAAGTGCTGGCGCTCGACGATCACGGCCAGGTCGGCGGAGCCCGCCTGCATCGCGACCGCGGCGGCGGCGAGCACGAGCGGCAGCTCGTACGCGATCAGCTGGGCGGCGGCGCGCAGCCCGCCGATCAGGGAGTACTTGTTCGCGCTCGACCAGGCGGCCATGAGCACGCCGATCACGCTCACGCTGGAGAGGGCGAGGGTGACGAACAGCCCCACGTCGGAGTGGATCGGCGTCAGGTCGGGGCCGTAGGGGATGAACCCGAACACCAGGATGACCGGGACCAGCGCGACCGCCGGGGCGAGGGTGAAGACCCACTTGTCGGCCGCCCGCGGGACCACCGACTCCTTCTGCACGAACTTGATGCCGTCGGCGACCAGCTGCAGCACGCCGTGGAAGCGGCCCGCCTCCATCGGGCCGAGGCGCGCCTGCATGTGGGCCATGACCTTGTGCTCCATGTAGCCGACCACGAGCGGGAACACGAGGAAGACCAGCAGCACGGCCACGGCCTTGACCGGCATCAGCACCCAGTAGTTGGACAACAGGTCGCTCACCGGTCGATGTCCCCCACGATGAAGAAGACCGACCCCATGACCGCGATCATGTCTGCCAGCAGAGTCCCTTTCAGCAGGTAGGGCAGGGCGGAGATGTTGTTGAAGGAGGGCGTGCGCATCTTGAAGCGCCAGGGCTCCTTCTCGTTGTGCGACACCATGTAGTAGGAGAGCTGGCCGAGCGGGGCCTCGGTGCGCACGTAGGCGTGGCCGGCCGGCGGGCGTACCACCTTGGGCAGCTTGACGCTGACCGGGCCGGGCGGGATGCGCTCGTGCACCTGCTCGATGATGCGCAGCGACTCCTTCATGCGGCCGACCAGCACGGCGAAACGGTCGTAGCAGTCGCCGTTGCGCCCGGTCGGCACGTCGAACTCGACCTGGTCGTAGAAGAGGTACGGCTCGGTCTTGCGGGAGTCCTCCGGCACCCCCGAGGCCTGCAGGGTGCAGCCGCTGACCCCGTAGGAGCAGGCCACGTCGGCGGGGAGCACGCCGATGCCCTTGGTGCGGGCGGCGAAGATCTCGTTGCCGAGGATCAGCGTCTCGTACTCCTTGATGCGCGCACGCAGCCGCGGCACCAGGTCGCGGGAGAGGTCCAGGGCGCCCCTGGGCAGGTCCTGCTTGAGCCCGCCGACGCGGCAGTAGGTCAGGTGCAGGCGACCGCCGGTGATCCACTCCATCAGCGCCTGGATCTCCTCCCGCTCGCGGAAGGCGTAGAACATCGGCGTGATGGCGCCGAGCTCCAGCGGGTAGGAGCCGACGAACATCAGGTGGTTGAGGATCCGGGTCCACTCGGCCATCAGCATGCGGATCCAGGTGGCCCGCTCCGGCACCTCGAGGCCCATCTGCTGCTCGACCACCAGGGCGACGCCCAGCTCGTTGCAGATCGACGAGACCCAGTCGTGCCGGTTGACCAGCGCGATGATCTGCCGGTAGTCGCGGTACTCGGCGAGCTTCTCGAAGGCGCGGTGCATGTAGCCGATCACCGGGTCGGCCGACTCGATCACCTCGCCGTCGAGCGTCACCAGCACGCGCAGGACCCCGTGGGTGGCCGGGTGCTGCGGCCCGACGTTGAGGGTCATGTCCTGGGTGTGCAGCTCGCGGTCGGCCCGCTCGCGGATGATCACGCCGACGCCGGTGCCGTCGGCGGCCTGGAACGCCACGCCGCCGCCCTCCGGCTGGGTGGTGACCCGGGGTCCGCCGTTGCCTGACTGCTGGTCGCTGGCCACGGTTACTCTCCCGGCTCCTTGGCCCCCGGCCAGGGCTTGGCCTCCCTGGCCAGCAGGGCGAACTCCTTGCGCAGCGGGTGGCCCTCGAACTCCTCCGGCAGCAGCAGCTTGGCCAGGTGCGGGTGGCCCTCGAAGGCGACCCCGAACAGCTCGGCGGTCTCGCGCTCGTGCCAGTCGGCCCCCGCCCACAGGTCGTGCACGCTCGGCAGGGCGCCGCCTTCGCGCGGCACCAGCGAGCGGACCTGCGCGTGGTGGCGGTGGCTGGTGGAGTAGACGTGCAGCACCACCGCGATGCCGGCGGCCTCCTCGTCGACGCCGCAGAGGAAGTCGAAGAAGTTGCAGCTCACCTCGCGGTCGAGGCGGACGAACTCGGCCACGCGGCGGTAGTCGCCGGGGTCGACGGTCACGGTCAGCAGGCCGTGCACCACCTCCGGCTCGAGCGCTTCACCGAACTCGGCGACCAGGTGATCCTTCAGCGCGTCGGCGTCCACTAGGCGCCCACCACGATCGGCTCGAGCTCGCCGCGGGCGTAGCGCTCGCGCAGCGACTCGCTGCCGATGCGCTCCTGCAGCTTGACGATCCCGTTCAGCAGCGCCTCCGGCCGCGGCGGGCAGCCGGGCACGTAGACGTCGACCGGGATGATCTGGTCGACGCCCTTGGTCACCGAGTAGGAGTCCCAGTAGGGGCCGCCGCAGTTGGAGCAGGAGCCGAAGCTGATCACGTACTTCGGCTCGGGCATCTCGTCGTAGAGGCGCTTGACCGCCGGCGCCATCTTGTCGGTCAGGGTGCCGGAGACGACCAGCAGGTCCGCCTGGCGCGGGCCGTGGGCGAAGGGGATCACCCCGAGGCGGATGAAGTCGTGGCGCGCCGTCGAGGTGGCGATGAACTCGATCGCGCAGCACGCCAGGCCGAAGTTGAACACCCACAGGGAGTACTTGCGGCCCCAGTTGAAGACGAACTTGATCGGCTGCGGCAGCTCGACCCGGTCGACTAGACCCATCGCAGGACACCCTTCCGGTATGCGTACAGCAGGCCCACGGCGAGCACCCCGATGAACACGACCATCTCCCAGAACGCCGCCACCCCGAGGCGGGCGAACACCACCGCCCAGGGGAACAGGAAGACGCTCTCGACGTCGAAGATCACGAACAGGAAGGCGAACACGTAGTAGCGGATCTGCGTCTGGGACCAGGTGGTCCCGATCGGGTCCATGCCGCTCTCGTAGGTCGTCAGCTTGCCCGGGGAGGGCCGGGCCGGGCGCAGCACGCGGTTGGCCCCGAAGGCGACCACGAGGAAGCCGACGGAGAGCGCGAGCAGGCCCGCCAGCGTCCCGTAGGCCTGGAAGTACGCGGTCATGTGACTCCTGGCGTTGCGTCCTCGGACGTCCGCGGGCCGCTTGGTCCCGCGGCCGCCCACGGCGGCGCCTGCGGAACCGCGAGGACCCCCGGCGCCCTTGACGGCCGGCCCGCACGGGTCGCCCCGAGGGCCTGGCCGACGGCGATTCTAGTGTACGCGCGCGAGCAGCGGCCAACTTCCCAATGCGCTGGTGGACGCCGGTTTTTTGCACGAACGAACAAGCGCGGGCGAGGGGCGTCAGGGGGATGGCTCGGCCGGCCGCGCACCGCGCAGGATGAGCACCCCCGCCAGCCCGGCCACCGCCGAGGCGAGCAGCAGGCCGAGCTTCACCGCCGCCTCGAAGCCACCACCGGGAAAGGCCAGGTCAGCGACGAACAGCGGCACGGTGAAGCCGATGCCGGCGATGGTGGCGACGCCCAGGAGGTGCCGCCAGCCGGCGCCCGCCGGCCAGGCGCCGAGGCGCAGGCGCAGCGCGAGCCAGACCGCCAGCAGGATCCCGGCGGGCTTGCCGAGGACGCGGCCGGCGACGACCCCGACCAGCACCAGCGGCGCGCCGTGCCCGGCGAGCGCGTCGGCGTGCACGGTCACGCCCGCGTTGGCGAGGGCGAACAGCGGCACCACCAGGAAGGCGCTGAGCGGGTGGAGGTCGTGCTGCAGGCGCTCGACGGTCGAGACCGTGCCGCGCGCCTCGCGCAGCACGTCGCGCAGCGGCGCCGGCCCCGGCGCGCTGGCGAGGGCGTGGCTGCTGTCGTGGAGCGACTCGGGCGGGGTCACCGGGCGGGCCGACGCCAGCAGCCCGAGGGCGACCCCGGCGAGGGCCGCGTTCACCCCGGCGGCGTGCAACGCCAGCCACAGGCCGATGCCGGCGGCCACGTACGGCGGGGTCCAGTAGATCCGCGCCCGCCGCAGCCCGGCCACGGTCAGCACCAGCGCGGCCGCCGCCGCCAGCGCCGGCAGCCGCAGCTCGCCGCTGTAGAACAGGGCGACCACCAGGATCGAGCCGAGGTCGTCGACGATCGCGAGGGCGAGCAGGAACAGCTTCAGCACCGGCGGCACCCGCGGGCCGAGCAGGGCGAGCACGCCAAGGGCGAAGGCGATGTCGGTGGCCATCGGCACGCCCCAGCCGGCCGCGCCCGGGCCGCGCGCGTTGAACGCGGCGTAGATCGCCGCGGGCAGCAGCATGCCGCCGGCCGCCGCGACCACCGGCAGGGCCGCCCGCCGCCAGGAGCGCAGCTCCCCCTCGACCAGCTCGCGCTTGATCTCGAGGCCGACGACCAGGAAGAACAGTGCCATGAGCCCCTCGTTGACCAACTGCCGCAGGTCGCCGGCCAGCTCGAAGCGGCCGAGGCGGACGTCGAATGCGGTCCGCCAGAGGGCGTCGTAGGCGCCCCGCCAGGGGGAGTTGGCCCAGGCGAGGGCGACGACCACGGCGCCCATCAGGACGGCGCCACCGGCGGTCTCTTCGCGCAGGAACTCGCGCAGGGCCGCCGGCATGCGCAGGGGCGCCGGGGCCAGTGGCTGGCCGTCGCGAACCGGTCGCATGGGCTCCTCCCTGGCCAGCGTAGGGGTGGTCGCCGACCAGGCTTCCCGGCACACCGCCGCTCAGGATAGCGAACCGCCTGCTTGGGCTGGTGGATTGCGCACGGTTCGATCAGAATTGGCGGGCGCTCGCTACCTCGGACGGACGAGCGGTGTCTTTCAGGTGGACGAAGGGTTTCGAAGGGTGAAACGCTCAGGCGCTCACCGGCGTTTTCATGGTGGGGGAATTCGTACGGCTGTAGCGGTCGCAGCCGCGCGCCGCGGTCCCGCACGCACCACGAGCCGGACGAGCGACGGGGGGTCGCGGTGAAGGTGTTGCGCGTGAGGCCAGCCCACCTTGCGCGGCGGCCAGGCCTGCGGCAGCGCGTGCCGAACCGCTTCCTGGCCTGGGTGGCCGCCTGCATCGCCGCCACGGTCCTGTACTACCTGCTTCCCAACCCCTGGCAGCTCCTCTGGGGCAACGTGGTCGCCTGCGCGGCGGTGGCGGCGATGGCGGTGGGCCTGTGGCGGCGCCGGCCGGCGCCGCTGCTGCCCTGGCTGCTGCTGCTCGCCGGCGTCGCCTGCTTCGCCGGCGGCGACCTGATGTGGACCTGGTACCAGGAGGTCTCGCACGTCGACCCGTTCCCGTCCAGCGCCGACGTCGTCTACCTGGCCGGCTACCCGGTCCTGGCGGCCGCCCTGCTGCTGCTGATCCGGGGGCGCTCCCCCCGGGGCGACTGGGCCAGCCTGATCGACGCGACCGTGATCGCCGTTGGCAGCGGCCTGCTCGTCTGGGTGTTCCTGGTGGAGCCGCACGTGCGCGACCACTCCCTCTCCCTGGTCGAGCGGCTCGTCTCGATCGCCTACCCGGCCGGCGACCTGTTGCTGATCGCGCTGGCGGCGCGCTTCGCGGTGACGCCGGGACGCCGCACCGCCTCCTTCAGGGCGCTGCTGGGCGCGCTGCTGCTGGTGCTCTACGCCGACGCCGTGTTCGCCGCGCTCGACCTGTTCCAGGGCTACGACGGCGCCAGCCCGGCCGACGGCGGCTACCTGCTGTCGTACGTGCTGTTCGCCGCCGCCGTGCTGCACCCCTCCATGCGCGAGCTGCCCCAGTCGGTGGTGGCACGGGGAGGCGAGCGGCTCAGCCGTGGCCGGCTGGTCGCCCTCGCCGCGGCGTCCCTGATGGCGCCGGCGGCGATGGTGGTGCAGCGCCTCACCGGCACCGAGGTCGAGCCGCTGGTGGTCGCCGGCGCGGCCGCGGTGCTGTTCCTGCTGGTGGTGACGCGGATGGCCGGCCTCGTCCGGACGGTCGAGCGGGCCCAGGCCGAGCGCGGCCAGCTGCTCGACCGCACCATGAGCGCGGCCGAGCAGGAACGGGCACGCCTCGCCGCCGAGCTCCACGACGGCCCCATCCAGCACCTCAACACCCTCGCCTACGAGCTGGAGCGGGCCTGCGCGTCGCTGGTCCGCGGCAGCCTCGACGGCGGCATCCAGACGCTGCGCCAGTCCCAGGGCACGCTGTACCGCCAGGTGGGAGAGCTGCGGCGGCTCATGGTCGAGTTGCGCCCACCGGTGCTCGACCAGATCGGCCTGGAAGCGGCCCTGAAGGACCAGGCAGCCGACTTCCAGCGCCGTACGCGGATCGACTGCACCGTCACGGCGGCGTTCGGCGAACGGCTCAGCCCGGAGGTCGAGACCGTCCTGTACCGGGTCGCCCGGGAGGCGCTGACCAACGTCGAGAAGCACGCCAAGGCGGGCAGGGTCTGGCTCACCCTGGTCGGGGAGCGCTCCCGGGTGCGCCTCGAGGTCCGCGACGACGGCGTCGGCTTCGATCCCACCGCGGCGACCGACCGGTCCGGCCGCGAGCACTACGGCCTGCTGGGCATGCGCGAGCGGGTCGAGCTGGCCGGCGGCACCTGGTCGCTGCTGACCGGCCCCGGCCGCGGCGTCACCGTCCAGGCCGCCTTCGGGCGCCCGGCCATTACCGGCCCCGCCAGCCCGCAGGGCGAGGTCGGCGTGCCGGTCGCCTCCCGAACCTGACGTCGCGGCCGGTCGGGGTGGACGCTGGAGTCCAACCCTGCCGCGCGCGCCGTGGTATGAGTCCGGCAGGCCGGCCCGGTCCCCGTGGAGGCGTCGAGCGGGCAAGCTGTAAGGCACGCTGCCGTGGACTTGGAGGCTCTGTCGATGACACGCCGTCGCCGCGCTGCCCCCCGCCGCCGGTTGCTGCACCCGCGCTGGCAACAGCAGCGCGAGCGGCGCCTCACCGCCGTCCGGGCGGTGCGCGAGGCGTTGCTGTCGCTCGCCGGGCTGCTCGGCAGCCCGGTCGTCAACCAGGCTGGCGAGGAGATCGGGGAGCTGGTCGACCTGGTCGCGCGCTGGGCCGAGGAACCCTACCCGCCGCTGACCGGGCTGGTCGTGCGGGTGGCACGGCGGCAGGTGTTCGTCCCCGCCGAGCAGGTCGTCGAGCTCGACCGGCGGGGCGCGCGGCTGCGCTCGGCCCGCCTCGACCTGCGCGAGGTCGAGCGCCGCCCCGGTGAGGTGCTGCTGGCCCGCGACGTGCTCGACCACCAGTTGGTCGACACCGACGGGATCAAGGTGATCCGCGCCGCCGACCTGTACGTTGCCAGGGTCGGCGAGGTCTACCGGCTGGTCGGGGTCGACGTCGGCCTGCAGACGCTGTTGCGCCGGCTGGGGCCGGCCCGCTTCCGCTGGGTGCCGACGCCGGAGCGGGTGATCGACTGGGTCGCGATCCAACCGTTCGGGATCGACCCGGGCGGGGTCCGCCTGCGGACGCCGACCAGGCGGCTACCCCGCCTGCGCCCCTCCGAGCTGGCCGACCTGTTGGAGGACCTGGAGCGCCCGGCAAGGCAGGCGCTGCTCGCCGAGCTGGACCCGGCCACCGCCGCCGACGCGCTGGAGGAGATGGACCCGGAGGAGCTGGATGCCCTCCTGCACGAGGTGCCCGACGATCAGGCCGCCGCCCTGCTGGCGCGGATGGAGTCCGACGAGGCGGTCGACGCGCTCCGCGAGCTGGAGCCTGACGAGCGCGACGAGCTGCTGGGACGGCTCCCCGCGGCGGTGGCGCAGCGGCTGCGGCAGCTGCTCGCCTTCCCCGAGGACCGCGCCGGTGGCTTCATGACCGGCGACCTGGTGATCGTCGACGAGCAGATGACGGTCGCCGCGGTGGCCGAGCGGCTGCGCGGGGTCGTGGCGGACCAGCCCGACCTGGACACGGTGGTGGTGGTCGACACCGCCGGACGGCTGGTGGACGTGATCAGCATCCTCGAGCTGCTGCTGGCAGCTCCCGACCAGCGCGTCGGCGAGCTGGTCGGGCCGCCGTGGCCGGTCACGGTGGGACCGGACGCGACCGTCGAGGAGGCGGCCGACGCGCTGGTCGACAACCGCCGCAACAGCATCCTGGTGGTCGACGACCAGGGCCGGCCCCTCGGCTGCATCCAGGCCGACGACATGGTCGACGCGCTGCTGCCCGGGCGGGGCCGGCTGCACTTCCCGAGGCTGCTGCAGTGACCACGCCGGCGACCGCCACCCCGCCGTCCACCAGCTCCGGCCGGCGCGGGCGGCGGGCGCGGATCGCCGCCTACCTGCGGGTGCTCGGCCCCGGGCTGATCGCCTCGGCGGCGGGCAACGACGCCGGCGGGATCGCCACCTACGCCTCGGCCGGGGCGCAGTTCGGCTACCGGATGCTGTTCTTCATGCTGCTGGTCGGCCTCGGCCTGGTGCTGGTGCAGGAGATGGCCGCCCGGCTCGGCACCTTCACCGGCAAGGGCCTCGCGGCGCTGATCCGCGAGGAGTTCTCCCTGCGGGTGGCCGCGTTCGCGCTGGTGTGCCTGCTGGTCGCGAACCTGGGCCTGGTAGTGAGCGAGTTCGCCGGCATCGGTGCGGCGATGGAACTGTTCGGGGTCTCCCGCTACCTGGCCGTCCCGGTCGCGGCGGTGATCGTCTGGGGGCTGGTGGTGCTCGGCTCCTACCGCTACGCCGAGCGGCTGTTCCTGCTGATGGCACTCGTCTTCTTCGCCTACCCGGTGGCCGCGTTCCTGGCCCACCCGCGCTGGGGCGAGGTCGCCACCCAGACGTTCTGGCCGCACCTGCTCGGCACCAAGGCGTTCCTGTTCCTCGGGGTGGCGGTGATCGGCACCACCATCTCGCCCTACATGCAGCTCTACCAGGCAGCCGCGGTGGCCGACAAGGGGATCGGCCCCGACCAGTACCGCTTCGAGCGGGTCGACGCCATCGCCGGGGCGGCGTTCGCCTGCCTGGTGGCGTTCTTCATCATCGTCGCCACCGGCGCGACCATCGGCGGGACCGGGCCGCTCGCCTCGGCGGCCGAGGCCGCCCAGGCCCTGGTCCCGGTCGCCGGCCACCGCGCCGAGGAGCTGTTCGGCATCGGCCTGCTGGGTGCGTCGGCGCTGGCCGCGGCGGTGGTGCCCCTGTCGACCGCCTACGCGCTCAGCGAGGCGATCGGTACCGAGCGGTCGGTGTCGCGCACCTTCGCCGAGGCTCCCCTGTTCCTCGGCCTGTTCACCGGCCAGCTGGTGGTCGGCGCGGCGGTGGCACTGCTGCCAGGCAACCTGATCAGCCTGCTGATCAACGCCTACGTCCTCAACGGCCTGATCACCCCCGTGATCCTCGCCTTCCTGGTGGTGCTGACCAGCCGCCGCCGGCTGCTCGGCGCGGCCGCCAACCCGCCGCTGCACCGCGCCGTCGCCACCGCGGTGGTCGCGGTCGTCAGCGTGCTGTCCACCGTCGTGCTGCTGCAGACGGTGCTCGGCTGGTTGGGCGTCGGCTGAGCGCGGCCCGAGCCAGTCCGGTGGCCGGCGTGGGCTAGCATCGACGCGTGACCGCGGTCCCCCTGCGCCGAAACCGGGACTTCGTGCTGCTCCAGGCCGGGCAGCTCCTGTCGGAGGCCGGCACGGAGTCGAGCTCGATCGCCTACCCGCTGCTGGTGCTGGCGGTGACCCACTCGGCGGCCAAGGCGGGCGTCGTCGCGTTCGCGCGCACCCTCCCCCTGGCGCTGTTCGCGCTGCCCGCGGGCCTGGCGGCCGACCGCTGGAACCGCAAGCGGTTGATGATCGCGGCCGACGGCGTCCGGGTGCTGGCGATCGGTGGCCTCGCCGCGACCATCCTGCTAGGCCCGGTCGCCTTCTGGGCGATCCCGCTGGTCGCGTTCGTCGAGGGCGGCGGCGCGGCCCTGTTCCTCGCGGCGCAGCCAGGCGCCGTGCGCGCCGTGGTGCCGCCACGCCAGCTGCCGGCGGCCGTGAGCGCCCAGACGGGCCGGCAGGCGGCGGTCGGCCTGGCCGGCCCTCCGCTCGGCGGGGCACTCTTCGGGCTCGCCCGCGCGCTGCCGTTCGCCGTCGACGCGGCTTCGTACGCCTTCTCGACCGTCTCGCTGCTGGCGATGCGCACGCCGTTCCAGCAGCGGCGCGAGCCAGAGCGTGCGCCGCTGCGCGCCAGGCTCGCCGAGGGCATGCGCTTCCTGTGGGGCCAGCGGTTCCTGCGCACCTGCGCGTTGCTGTTCGGGCTGGCCAACTTCGTCGGCCCCGGCGTCCTGTTCGCGGTCGTGGTCCTCGGCAGGCGGCAGGGGCTGTCGGGCGGCGCGGTCGGCGCGCTGGTCGCGGCGTTCGGTGCCTGCGCGCTGCTCGGCTCGTTCGCGTCACCGCTGGTCCGCCGGCTCCTTCCGGTCCGCGCCGTGCTGCAGCTCGAGCTGTGGACCTGGCCCGGCTGCGCCCTGTTCCTGGCCTGGCCGAACGCCTACGTGCTGGCCGCCAGCATCCTGCCGACCGCCTTGGCGATCCCGTCGACCGACTCGGTCGTCAACAGCTACCGCATCGCGATGACGCCCGACCGGCTCCTCGGCCGCGCCGAGTCGGTACGCAGGACGATCTCGCTGCTGGTCGCGCCGCTCGGCCCGCTCGCTGCCGGGTTCCTGCTCGGCGCCACCTCGGCCCGTGCCACCATCGCCCTGTTCGCCGCGTTCGGCCTGGTGCTGGCCATGTGGGGCACGCTGAGCCCGTCGATCCGCTCGGCCCCGAGCCTCGACGAGCTCGCCTCCCAGGAGGCCGGAGCCTCCGCCGCGCCCACCTCCTGAGCGCGGGTAGGAGGCGGGCGCGGCAGGGACCGTCTGGTCGCAGGCGGCTGTCCACAATCTGCCGGGATGGACTGGGCGGCGGCCGTTGGGCAGGGTAGCTTCCGGGCATGGAAACGTACACCAGTTCGCCGAGCGATCTGCTGGCCAGCCCTGGCGAAGCGCCCATGGGGCCAGAAGGCCCGTTCGCCGGGACGCCCGCAGGGCTGGGACGCCTGCCCCTGGGCTTGCCCGCCGTGGCACCCGCGGGGTCAGCGGGGCTGCCCGGGGTGCCCATGGGGTCAGGTGGGCTGGCCGTGGCGTTGGCGTGGCTGGACGCCGCGGTCGCCAACCTCGCGACCGTCGACCACGGCCAGGAGGCCGACGCGCCGCTGGCCACCGGGGTCCTGGCCGCGCGCCAACTCGGCGACCAGGCCGACGGCGCCTGGCTGCGGCTGCTGGCCGCCGCCGACGCCCGCGGCGCTGGTGGCGCCGAGCACGGCGTGGTCGCCCCCACCGCCGGCTGGCTGCGCGCCAACCCGCGGATGAGCCCGGCGCTGGCCGCCCAGCGGGTCCGCACCGCCCGCGCCCTGCACCGCGGCCCCTGCCCCGGACCGCCGCCGCCCTCGCGGCCGGGGAGGTCTCGCCCCAGCACGCCGCCGCGCTGGCCGACGCCACCGCCGACCTGCCACCCGCCAAGGTCGCCGAGGCCGAGCCGGTCCTGCTCGACGCCGCCCGAAGGCTCGACCCGCCCCGCCTGCGCCGCGTCGCCGACCACCTCCGCGACCTCGTCGACCCTGGCACCGCCGAGGAGCGCGGCCGGGCGCGGCTGGACCGCCGCGGGCTGTGGCTGTCGCCCACCCTGGACGGCGTCGACGTCAAGGGGCTGCTGGACCCGGAGGCCGGCGAGGCCGCCATGGCCGCGATCGCCGCACTGGCCCGGCCCACCGGGCCCGACGACCCGCGCTCGGCGGCGCGGCGGCGCGCCGACGCCCTGGCCGACCTGGCCCGCTGGGCCCTGCGCGCCGGCGACCTGCCCCAGGAGGGCGGCCTGCGCCCCAACCTCACCGTGACCGTGGACCTCGACAGCCTCCGCCACCAGGCCGGGGTCGGCGGGGTCGGCGCCTGGGGCGGGGTCCTGCCACCGGAGACGGTCCGCCGGCTGGCCTGCGACGCGGTGGTCACCCGCGCGGTCGTCCGCCGCCACCCCCACTCCGCCAGCCCGGACGGCACCACCAGCGACGAGGACGGCGGCCCCACCGCCGACGCCAGCCTGGACGCCGGCCCGTTCGACGGTCCTAGCGACGCCCTGGCCGCGGTGCTGCGCGGCGCGGTCGACCTGCTGCCGCCGCCGCTGGGTGCCCCGGTCGAGCTGCTGGACCTGGGCCGGACCACCCGGGTGGTCCCCCCGGCGCTGCGGCGCGCGCTGGCGCTGCGCGACGGCGGCTGCGTCGCGGTGGGGTGCGACCGGCCCGTGCCGTGGACCGAGGCCCACCACCTGGTGCACTGGGCCCACGGCGGGCCGACCAGCCTCGAGAACGTCGTGCCGTTGTGCCCTCCCCACCACGTCGCCGCCCACGAGGGCGGCTGGCAGTTCCGCCGCGACCCTGTGACCGGCCAGGTCACCCTGGTCCCGCCCGCCCGCGACGGCCACGACCCACCCACCGCCTGAACCCTTCCCTGAAGTACCAGGCCGGTGCTCGGCGCCTGGCCCAACCGTCGCCGCCGGCGCAGCACATGACCGCCGCCGCAGGCAACTCCACCGGTGGCTGAAGCCGCCCACTGGCAGCGTCCCACCCGCCGCGTAACCCGGAACCCCCAACCATGGCGCCAGCGTGGCCCGCCGCCAGCGCTCCAACTCCCGAACCGACGCGGGTCACGACGCTGTGCCAGGCTCACCACCACCGCACCGCTCGACCGGCGTGCCGCCCGCATGCTCCGCCCCAACGGCCGGACCCGTGGCGGGCCGGATCAGGCCCGCTCGGTCGCCAGGCGCAGGCCGAGCGCGGTCAGGACCACGCCGGTGAGCGCCTCGATCGCCCGCCGGACCAGGGGACGGCCGAGCGCGGCACCGAACCTCGCCACCACGACCGCGTAGCCGCTCAGCCACACCAAGGTGATCGAGCAGTAGGTCAGGCCGAGGGCGAGCAGGACCGGGAAGGCCGCCCGGCCGGCCGGGACGAACTGTGGCAGCAGGCTGGTGAAGAAGGCTGCGGACTTGGGGTTGGCGAGGTTGCTGATGACGCCCTGGCGCAGCGCCATGGCGGGAGCGAGCCGCCGAGAGCCGCGACTGGTCCGCGGCGCGCGATCGCCGCCGCGCACGGCGCCGACCAGTGACTGGATGCCGAGGTAGATGAGGTAGGCGGAGCCGGCGTACTTGAGCGCCGTGAACGCCGGCCGCGAGGCGGCGAGAACGGCGGCGATCCCGGCGCTGGCCGCCAGCGTCCAGACGACCTGCCCGCTCACCACTCCGGCCGCCGTGAAGACGCCGCCGCGCCGCCCGCCCAGGAGCGCGTTGCGGACCGTGAGCGCCGTGTCCGGGCCGGGGGTGACGATCACCACCACGGCGACGCCGAGGAACACCCGCAGGTCCACTCCCACGAGGGCAGTCTCCCCCGCCGGCTCCCCCGCCACAACCGAGATCGCGCCGGCTGCTCAGCCGTCGACCACGGTGACCTTGGGCCAGCGCTCGGTGACCCGCTTGGCGGCGAGGCGGCGCCGGTACTCGGCCACGGTCACGCGGCGCGGGTTACGGCGCCAGACCATGCCGAGGAGGTCGTCGAGGCCGTGGGCGGCGGTCACCAGCAGGCGCCCGTCCGGGCCGGCCGGCGTCGGGACCCGGCGCCTGTCCGGTTCAGCGCCAGTGGCGACGCCCGGCGGGTGCCCGTCCGGCCCCGCGCCGGTGGCGCCGCCGCCGGGCCGGCGCTGCAGCCGGACGGCCACGGCGGTGGCCGTCTCCGGCCAGGTCGCCACGCCGTCGGCGGCCGAGGCCAGCGGCTCCACCGCCACCCCGAAGCGGCGCCGGTACCAGGTGTGCACCGCCGCCTGGTTCTTGGCGTCCCACCTCACCCCGGGCAGGCGGGCGGCGAGTGCCCGCTCGACCTCGTCGTCCCGTTCCGGCCGCAGGTCGGACGGGTCGTAGAAGGCCACGTCCACGTCCTTGACCAGGGCGGGGCCGAAGGTGCCGCGGTGGAGCAGGTCCCAGACGAGGTCGCGCAGCACGCCGCCGCCGACCCACCAGTCGGGCGGGTCGCAGTCGCGCACCGCCCGCAGCACCGCCATCATCCACGGCGAGGAGCGCAGCAGCGCCTCGAACCGCCGCACCTGCGCGGCGGGCGGCGGCAGCGCAAGCTCTCGGGTCGCCATGCAGCAAGCATGTCACGGCCACCCGACAGCCCAGGGCTGCTCAGGCGCTGCGGTCGAGGACGCGGTCGGCGATCTCGTCGAGCGCCCGGCGGGCGGCGCCGGACCGGAGGCGGGTGAGGGCGGCCTTGGCGCGCTCGGCCTCGGCGTCGGCGGCGCGGCGGGCCTCCTCGAAGGCCGGGGAGCCGCGCACCGTGCCGAGGACGCGGTCGAGCGCGCGGCGGTCGCGGCCGCCCTCGAGGAAGCTGGTGAGCTGCTCGGCCTCGGGGCCGCCGCGGCGCAGCAGGAACAGCACCGGCAGGGTGCGCACGCCGGCGAGCAGGTCGGTGCCCGGCGCCTTGCCCGAGACCGACGACTCGCTCGCGATGTCCAGCAGGTCGTCGCGGAGCTGGAAGGCGACCCCGACGCGCTCGCCGTACTCGGTCAGGGCCTCGACCGCGTTGGGCGGCGCGCCGGCCAGCATCGCCCCGAGGCGGCAGGCGGCGGCGATCAGCGCCCCGGTCTTGTCGGCGAGCACCGACATGTAGTGCTCGACCGGGTCCTGGCCCGGGTGGGGACCGCGGGACTCGCGGATCTGCCCCTCCACCATGCGGGAGATCGCGGCGGCGAGCACGCCGACGGCCTCGTTGCCGAGCCTCGCGGTGACCTCGGAGGCGCGCGCGAACAGGTAGTCGCCGGTCAGGATGGCGAGCTTGTTGCCGTACAGGGCGTTGGCCGAGGCGGTGCCGCGGCGGACCTCGGCCTCGTCCATCACGTCGTCGTGGTACAGCGTGGACAGGTGGGTCAGCTCGATCGCGACGGCCACGTCGACCAGGCGCGGCTCGTCCGGGTCGCCGAACTGGCCGGCGAGCAGCACCAGGGTGGGGCGGAAGCGCTTGCCGCCCGCGTCCAGCAGGTGGCTCGCCGCCTCCTGGACGAACGGGTCGGCGCTCGCCACCGCCGCGGCCAGCGCCTCCTCGACCCGTTCGAGGCCGACCCGCGCACGCGACCCGACCCCGGCCAGGTCGTCCGGGAGCAGCGGGTCGGCGGCGCGGACCTTCAACCCAGAATCCTGCCGGCCGCCTGTGCCGCGGTGACCAGGACCTGCGGGGCCAGCCCGATGGCCACGGTGAGCACCCCGGCCACCCCGAGGGCGATCCGGAGCGCCCAGGAGCTCGACCCGGGGAAGCCCTCGCCAGCCGGCTCGTCGAGGAACATGGCCACGATCACCCGCAGGTAGAAGAAGGCGGAGATCACCGAGGCGATCACCGCGACCACCACCAGCCAGGTGAGCCCGGCGTCGACGGCGGCCTGGAAGAGGTAGTACTTCGCCCAGAAGCCGGCCAGCGGCGGGATGCCGGCCAGCGACAGCAGGAAGATCGCCAGCAACAGCGCCGGCAGGAAGTGGCGCCGCCCGAAGCCGCGGAAGTCGTCGATCGAGGAGCGCTCCACCGGCTCGTCGAGCGCCCGTGCGCGCCCGTTCGCCCCGGCGGTCGCGACGCCCGGCTCCACGGTCGCGGTGGCCGGCCGCGCGGGCGCCTGCGCCTCGGCCACGGTGGCGGCGCCGGCGCCCGGCGGCCGCGCCGCGGCCGTCGCCGGCGTGGCGACCTCGGCAACGCGGACGCCCGCGCCGACTGGGCGGATTGGCTGAAGCGCGCCAGCCCCTGCCGCGGCGGTCGCCGCGGCCGCCTCGGACGCCGGGGCACGGCCGGCGTACTGCACCACCATGAACGCCCCCATCACCATGAACGCATAGGCGAGCAGGTAGAACATCGAGGCGCTGACGCCCTCCGGCCGCGTCGCCGCGGCGGCCAGCCCGAGCAGCAGGTAGCCGGCGTGGGCGATGGAGGAGTAGGCGAGCATCCGCTTGAGGTCCTGCTGGACGAGGGCGAGCACGGCGCCGACCAGCATGGTGGCGACCGCGACCACCACGACCACCGGGCGCCAGCTCACCACGAGCCCGCCGAGCGCGCCGGCGAACACCCGCAGGAACACCGCGAACCCAGCGGTCTTGGTGCCGGCCGCCATGAACGCGGTCACCGGGGTGGGCGCACCCTGGTAGACGTCGGGCGTCCACTGATGGAACGGGACCGCCGCCACCTTGAAGAAGAAGCCCACCGACAGCAGCCCGACCCCGGCCAGCAGGAGCCCCGACGACATGGTGGGGTCGCCGACGGCGTGGGCGATGCCGAGCAGGTTGGTGGTGTGGGTGGCGCCGTAGCTGAGCGCGATGCCGTACAGCAGGAACGCGGAGGAGAACGCCCCGAGCAGGAAGTACTTCATCGCCGCCTCCTCGGCGCGCAGGCGGCGGGTGGCCCCGGCCATCACGTAGAGGCTGAGCGACAGCAGCTCCAGGGCGATGAACACCACCAACAGGTCGGAGGCGGCGGCGAGCAGCGACATGCCGGCGAGGGCGAACAGCAGCAGCGGGAACACCTCGGGAGGCGCGTCCGGGTCACGCGCGCCGTCCTCGGCGGCCATGAGCACCGCCAGCGCGCCGACGGCGAGCAGCACCAGCCGCGCGTAGCGGGTGATGCCGTCCAGCGCCACCGCGCCCTCGAAGGCGGTCTTCGCCAGGTCCCAGTTCCACCACGTGAGCCATGCCGCCACCGCGATGCCGGCGAGGCACAGGGCGGCGAGCAGGTCGCGCCGGACGCGCGGCCACCAGGCCACCACCAGCAGCACGACCAGGCCGGCGCCGACGAGGGCGAGCTCCGGCGCGACCGCGCGCCATTCGATCTTCGGCAGGTTCAGTGGCGTCTCGGCAGCTTGGGCCAGGACGTGCACGGGTGCCTCCAGGTGGGCCGGGGCGCGGGGCCCCGACGGTGGTCAGGGACTCGGTTGGCTGGGTCCGAGGGCGGCGGGGCGCTGGCCGGCGGCGCCGGTCAGCTGGACGACGCGCTGGACGGACGGCTCCACCCGCTCCAGGATGGGCCGCGGGAACAGGCCGAGGACGATGACGGCGGCGAGCAGCGGGGCCAGGACCGCCCACTCGCGCCGGTCGAGGTCGGGGACGGTGCGATTCTCCTCGTTGGTGAGCTGGCCCTGCCACATCCGCTGGTAGGCCCAGAGCAGGTAGACGGCGCCGAGGATGACGCCGCCGGCGCCGAGCACGGCGAAGGCCCGGTTGGCCCCGAACGCGCCCAGCAGGGTGAGGAACTCGCCGACGAAGCCGACCAGGCCGGGCAGGGCGACCGCGGCCAGGGTGAGGACCAGCATCACCCCGGCCATGCGCGGCGCCGCCTGCTGCAGACCGCCGAAGTCGGCGACCAGCCGCGTGCCGCGGCGCTCCTCGAGCATGCCCGAGAGGAAGAACAGCCCGCCGATGGTGAGCCCGTGGGCGACCATGTAGAAGACGGCGCCGGCCAGCCCCTGGGCGTTGAGCGCGAACACGCCGAGCACCACGAAGCCGAGGTGCGAGACTGACGAGTAGGCGACCAGCCGCTTGAAGTCGCGTTGCACCGTGGCGATCGCCGCGCAGTAGAGGATGCCGGCCACCGCCAGGGTGCTCACGGCGGGGGCGAAGGAGCGGGCGGCGTCGGGGAACAGCGGCAGGCAGAAGCGGATGAAGCCGTAGGCTCCGAGCTTGGACATGACGCCGGCGAGCAGCACCGTGGTCGAGGTCGGCGCGGTCACGTAGGCGGGCGGCAGCCAGGTGTGGAACGGGACCAGCGGGGTCTTGACCGCGAAGGCGGCGAAGAAGCCGAGGAACAGCCAGCGCTGCGCGCCGTCGCTCTTGGACAGGTCGCGCAGGGTCTCGTAGTCGAAGCTGCCGTTGCCGGTCGCCTTCGACTGCAGGTACCACAGGCCGATGATCGCCACCAGCATCAGCAGCCCGCCGAGCAGGGTGTAGAGGAAGAACTTCACCGCCGCGTAGACGCGCCGCTCGCCGCCCCAGGAGCCGATCAGGAAGTAGCCGGGGACCAGCACGGCCTCCCAGAAGATGTAGAACAGGAACAGGTCGAGGGCGACGAACACGCCGAGCATCGCCGTCTCGAGCACCAGCAGCATGGCGACGTAGGCGCGGGGCCGGTCGCTCATGCGCCACGAGGCGACGATCGCCAGCGGCGTGAGCAGCGTGGTGAGCAGCACCATCGGCAGGCTGACGCCGTCGACCCCGACCTTGTAGCGCACCCCGAACGAGGGCACCCAGTCCGCCTGCTGCCCGAGTTGGAAGCCGGCCTCGCCACGGTCGAAGCGCAGCGCCAGCGCCACCGCCATGCCGAGCACGGCCAGGCTCACGACCAGCCCCACCCAGTGGAAGAGGCGGGACCGTTCCACCCGCGGGCTATCGCTCGGCTCTGCGTCGCCACCCGCCACCTGGGCTCCGGCCTCGCTCCTGAGGCCCCCGGAGCCCCCCGGGATGGCGGCGAGCAGCAGCGCCCCGGCGAGCGGGGCGAACACGGTGAGGGTCAGCAGCACGGGCAGGGCTCCTAGGTGGCGCGGAAGACGAGGAAGGCGACGATCAGCACGGCGCCGCCGAGCACGCCGACGGCGTACGTCCGGACCAGGCCGGTCTGCAGGCCGCGGCCGCGCCGGGCGGCGGCGCCGATCAGCTCGGCGAGGCCGTTGACGACACCGTCGACCACGCGGCGGTCGAACAGGTCGGCCAGCCTGGCGACGGCCCCGTCCAAGCGGACGGTGACCTGCTCGTAGGCCTCGTCGACGTACAGCCCCCTGGCCAGCGCCCGCCAGGCGGCGGCACGGCGGCGGCGCTGCTCCAGCCAGTCGACCCTGCCCGAGAGGTAGAGCCACCAGGCCACCGCGAGGCCGCCGGCGGCGACCAGGGTGGCCACCGCCGAGAGCAGGAACGCCTGGGCGAAGCCCTCCTCCTCGAGCGGGGCGGGGAGCCGGCCGACCAGCACCGGCTCCAGGACGCGGGCAAACGGCCCGTCCGACAGGCCGCCGCCGGTGAGCAGCAGGCCGGCCACCAGCGCGCCCGCTCCCAGCACGACCAGGGGGACGGTCATCACCGAGGGCGACTCGTGCGGGTGGCGACCCTCCGGCCAGCGCGGCTCGCCGAGGAAGGTGAGGAACACCAGGCGCGACATGTAGAAGGCGGTCAGCCCGGCGGTGACCACCAGCACCACCCAGGCGAACAGGCCAACGCCGCCGTGGCTGAAGGCGGCGGCGAGCACCTGGTCCTTGGAGTAGAAGCCGGCGGTCAGCGGGAAGCCGATGATCGCCAGCCACGCCGCCACCGTGGTCCACCAGGTGAGCGGCATCGCCTGCCGCAGCCCGCCGAAGTGCTTCACGTCGGTGTCGTCGCCGTTGGCGTGCATCACCGAGCCGGCCCCGAGGAACAGCTGCGCCTTGAAGAAGGCGTGGGTGACCAGGTGGAACAGGCCAGCCGCGTAGCCGACCGGCCCCAGCCCGACGCCGACGAACATGTAGCCGAGCTGCGACACGGTGGAGTACGCCAGGATCTTCTTCAGGTCGTCCTGGCCGATGGCGATCACCGCGGCCAGCAGCGCGGTGAGCGCGCCGACGACCACCACCACGGTTCCGGCCGTCTTGGACGCCTCGAACAGCACGTGGGTGCGGGCGACCAGGAAGACGCCGGCGGTGACCATGGTGGCCGCGTGGATCAGGGCGGACACCGGGGTGGGGCCGGCCATCGCGTCGGGCAGCCAGACGTACAGCGGGATCTGGGCGCTCTTGCCGGCGCAGGCGAGGAACAGCAGCAGCGCCACGGCGGTGGCGGCGCCGGCGCCGAGGCCGGGGATGGTGACCGAGCCGAGGTGCGCGACGCCGCCGGCGACGCTCACCGAGCGCTGCGCCCGGCCGAGCACGTCGTCGAAGTCGAGGCTGCCGAGCCGCTGGAAGACCAGGAACATGGCGAGCAGGAAGCCGACGTCGCCGATGCGGTTGGCGAGGAACGCCTTCTTGGCCGCCGGCGGCGCCCACACCTCCTCGGTCTCGTCCGGGACGCCGGGGTCGATCCGCCCGCCCGGCTGCACCACCGGCAGGGGGCGGTTGAACCAGAACCCGATCAGCAGGTACGAGCAGACCCCGACGCCCTCCCAGCCGAGGAACATCACCAGGAAGTTCTGGGCGAGCACCAGCGTGAGCATGGCCGCCACGAACAGGTTCAGGTAGGCGAAGAAGGTGGCGACGCGCTCGTCGCCGGCCATGTAGCCGACCGAGTAGAGGTGGATCAGGGCGGAGACCCCGGTGACCACCAGGGCCATGACCGCCGAGAGCTGGTCGAAGCGCAGGTCGAAGGCGACCCGCAGGTCGCCGACGCTGAGCCACTCGTAGCCGCGCAGCACCACCGTGCGCGCGTCGGCCGCGCCGCCGAGCAGCGTGGAGAACGCCGCGACCGCGATCACGAACGACGCCGCCACCAGCGCCGTCCCGAGCCAGCCGGCCGCCTTTCCGAGGCGGCGCCCCACCAGGATGTTGACGGCGAAGCCCGCCGCCGGCAGCAGCGGCAGCAGCGGGACCAGGCGGAGCGAACCGTGGGGGGTCAGGGCACCGTCACCCCTTGAGCAGGTTGACGTCGTCGACGCTGGCCGACGCGCGCTTGCGGAAGATGGCCACCAGGATGCCGAGGCCGACGACCACCTCGGCGGCGGCGACCACCATGACGAAGAAGGCGAGGATCTGGCCGTCGAGGCTGCCGGCGGCGCGGGCGAAGGCGAGGAACGACAGGTTCACCGCGTTGAGCATCAGCTCGACGCACATGAACACCACGATGGCGTTGCGGCGGATCAGCACCCCGACCACGCCGATGGTGAACAGCAGCGCCGAGAGCAGCACGTAGGCGTTGGTCCCGACCTTCATGGGCGCCGCTTCCCCAGCACCAGGGCGCCGACCGCCGCCACCACCAGCAGCAGGCCGACCGCCTCGAAGGCGAACACGTAGCGGGTGAACAGCAGCCGCCCGATCGCCTGCACGTTGCCGCCCTGGTTGGCGGCGGCGAGGCTGCCGGCGCCACCGCCGCCGAGCCCGCCGTTGGCCAGGGCGAAGCCGACGACGCCGAGCAGCAGGAGGCCGAGCACGCCGGCGGTGATCCGCTGGCCGGGGATCGTCTCCACCAGCACGTCCTCGCTGCCGACGCCGAGCAGCATCAGCACGAACAGGAACAGGACCATGATCGCGCCGGCGTACACGATCACCTGCACCGCGGCGATGAACTGCGCCTCGAGCAGCACGTAGAAGCCGGCCAGGCAGAAGAAGTTGACCACCAGCATCAACGCCGCGTAGACCGCGTTGCGGCTCAGCACCATGCCGATCGCCGCGACGACGCTGAGCACGGCGAGGGGCACGAAGGTGAAGAGCTCGGCCCGCTCGCTCGCGGTGACGGCCAGGACGGTCACTTGGGCGTGACCTCCTCGGTCGGCAGCTCGCGGTCGCCCTGGCGGGACTCCTGGGCGCGCTGCAACGCCCAGACCGGCTCGCTGGACTCCTGCGACAGCGACGCCTGGGGGCCGTAGCGGCCGATCGTCGGCGGCCCGTCGACCGCGTCGGTGTGCGGCGGCGGCTTGACCCCCGCCGGCACCGGCGCGAGCAGGTCCGGCTTGTCGTACACCAGGTCCTGGCGGGTGTCGGCCGAGAGCTCGTACTCGTTGGTCATGGTGAGGGCGCGGGTCGGGCAGGCCTCGATGCAGAGCCCGCAGAAGATGCAGCGGTTGTAGTTGATCTGGTAGATGGCGGCGTAGCGCTCGCCGACCGAGTAGCGCGCGTCCGGGGTGTTGTCGGCGCCCTGGACGTAGATGGCGTCGGCGGGGCAGGCGTAGGCGCACAGCTCGCAGCCGATGCAGCGCTCCAGCCCGTCGTCGTAGCGGTTGAGCTGGTGGCGGCCGTGGAAGCGCGCCGCCACCTGGCGCTTGACCTCCGGGTACTGCACGGTGTTGGGCTTGCGGAACATGCTCCGGAAGGTCACCGACAGACCCTTGAGCAGTTCGCCGGGCATCACGATGGCGACCCTCCCGGTGCGGTGGGCTCAGGCTCGGACTCGGACTCGGGCTTCGAGGTCGGCAGGAGCGTCGACAGCAGCAGCAGGGCGGCCACCACGCCGATGCCGACGTAGAGGGTGCGGCGGCTGATCGCGCCCACGTTCACGGTGAGCACCACGCCGGTGACCAGGACCCAGACGAGCGCGACCGGGATGAGGTACTTCCAGCCGATCGCCATCAGCCGGTCGAAGCGCAGCCGCGGCAGCGTCGCCCGCAGCCAGACGAACAGGAAGATGAACAGGTAGATCTTGGCGACGAACCAGAGGATCGGCCACAGCCACGGCAGGAAGCCGTGCACCACCGGGCCGTCGGGGCCGCCGAGGAACAGGGTGGTGGCCACCGCCGAGACGGTGATGACGTTGAGGTACTCGGCCAGGAAGAACAGGGCGAACTTCACCCCCGAGTACTCGGTGTGGTAGCCGCCGACCAGCTCCGACTCGGCCTCGGGCAGGTCGAACGGGGCGCGGTTGGTCTCGGCGATGCCGGCCAGCAGGAAGACCAGGAACATCGGCAGCTGCGGCACCACGTACCAGCGTGGGATGAAGCCGACGATCGGGTCGCCGTGCTGCGCCGCCACGATGCCGGCGGCCGAGAGGGTGCCCGCGTACATCAGCACGCCGACGATCGACAGGCCCTGGGCGATCTCGTAGCTGATCATCTGGGCGCTGGAGCGCACCCCGCCGAGCAGCGGGTAGTTCGACCCGGAGGACCAGCCGGCCAGCACGATGCCGTACACCTGCAGGCTCGACATCGCCAGCACGAACAGGATGCCGACGTTGAGGTCGGTGAGCTGGGCGCGCTCGCTGCCGAAATGGTCGCCGAAGGGCAGCACCGAGACCGACAGGAAGGCCGGCACCATCATCAGCACCGGCGCCAGCGGGTAGAGGATGCGGTCGGCGCTGGTGGGCCGCACGTCCTCCTTGAAGAACAGCTTGATGCCGTCGGCGAGGCTCTGCAGTATCCCGAACGGGCCGACCCGGTTGGGGCCGATGCGGGTCTGCATGAACGCCACCACGCGCCGCTCGAGCCAGATGATGAACAGCACCGACAGCATCAGGAAGGCGAACACGCCGACGACCTTGACGACGATGATGAACAGGTCCCAGATCACGCCGCCACCTCCCCGGCGGCCCGCAGGGCCACGCGGCGGGCGGGGGCCGAGCCCAGCAGCGCCCCGAGGGCCAGGTCGGGCTGGTTGCTCGGCACGAACACGCAGCCGGGGGCGATCCCGGCGGAGCGCCGCACGGGCAGCTCCGCGCCGGCGCCGTCGCCGAAGTCGAGGCTGGCGCGGCCCCCGTCGGCGAGCCCGAGGCGCTCGGCGTCGTCCGGGTGCAGCTCGCAGAAGGCCGCCTCGGTCTCGCGGTTGAGGTCGGCCGCCCGGGCCAGCATGGAGGCGCCGTCCAGCAGCAGCGGGTAGGTCACCAGGAGGAGCCCGTCCTCCGGCCCGACCGGCTCGACGGACTCGGCCTGGGGGACCTTGGCCAACGGAGCGGAGGCGTCGGGCCGGGCGCGCCAGCGCGCCGTCTCGGCCACCACCGCGTCGAGGTTGCCGATGCCCAGGTCGAGCCCCAGCCGCACGGAGAGCTGGTCGGCCAGCTCCCAGACGGTCTGGGCGGCGCCGCCGACGCCGACGGCGTGCCGCGTCCCCTGGACGCGGCCCTCCCAGTCGGTGAAGGTGCCGTCGGTCTCGGCGTGGACGACCCCGGGCAGGAGGACCTCCGCGTGCCTGGTGGTCTCGTTCAGCTCGTGGTCGACGGCGATCACGAAGGCGTTGGCGAGGGCGCGCTCGACCAGCTCGCGGGGGCCGTGGTCGCGGACCAGGTCGACCCCGGCGAGGACCAGCAGGCCGAGCTCGCCGTCGGCGGCGGCGCGCAGCATGCCGGGGGCGTCCAGGCCGGGCTCGGCCGGCAGCTCGGCGCCCCAGGCCTCGCCCAGCTCGCGCCTGGCGCCGTCGTCGTCCACGCGGCGGCCGCCGGGGAGCAGGTCGGGCCTGGCGCCGGCGTCGAGCGCGCCGCGGTCCCCCGCCCGCCGCGGCACCCAGGCGAGGCGCCCGCCGAGGGTGCCGGCCAGCCTGGCGGCACCGGCGAGGCCGCCGCCCGCGGCGGCGCGCCAGCCGGCGAGCACCACCACGTCGCCCTTGCGCTCCTTGGTCGCCGCGCGCAGCCGCTTGCCGGCGTCGCCCTGTCCCTTGCCGAGGCGCTCGAGGGCGGCGGCCTGCCCGCCCGGCGCGGTGGGGACCACGGTGGCGAACTCGGCGAGGCGGCCGGCGCGCGCGCCGACGGCGAGGACCGGCACGCCCTTGCGCAGGGCGGCGGCGCGCAGGCGCAGGAACAGGATCGGCGACTCCTCGTGCGGGTCGAGGTCGACCACCACCACCGCCGCGGCGGCGTCGAGGTCGGCGTAGGTCGGGCCGAAGGTGCCGGCCAGCGTGCCGGTGACCGCGGTCTCGGCGGCGCTCCCCGGCCAGCTGCGGGCGTCCACGTTGTTGCTGCGCAGCGTGACCCGGGCGAGCTTCTGCATGGCGTAGGCGTCCTGGTCGGTGAGGTGCCCGCCGACCAGCACGCCGGCACCGCGCCCACGCCCCGCCCTGATCGCGTCCGCGGCGCGCCGCAGCGCCTCCGACCAGGAGGCGGTGCGCAGCCTGCCGCCCTCGGCGACGTGCGGCGTCAGCACCCGCTCGGGGCTCTGCGCGTAGGCGAAGCCGTAGCGGCCCCGGTCGCAGTTCCAGGCCTGGTTGACCTCGTCGTTGTCGCGGGCGAGCTGGCGGGTGACCAGGCCGCGGCGCGCGTCGATGCGCAGGTTGCAGCCGGAGGCGCAGTGGTTGCAGACCGCGTCGGTCGAGGTCAGGTCGAACGGCCGCGCCTGGAAGCGGTAGGAGGGCGAGGTCAGCGCGCCGACCGGGCAGATCTGCACCACGTTGCCGGAGAAGTGGCTCTGGTAGGGCTCCTCCTCGTAGATCGCCACCTGCTCGAGCGCGCCGCGCTCGAACAGCTCGATGAACGGGTCGCCGGCGACCTCGGCGGAGAAGCGGGTGCAGCGGGCGCACAGCACGCAGCGCTCCCGGTCGAGCAGGACCGTCTCGGAGATCTTGATCGGCTTCTCGTAGCGCCGCTTGGTCTCGGTGAAGCGCGTCTCCCCCGGCCCGTGGGCGAGCGTCTGGTCCTGCAGCGGGCATTCCCCGCCCTTGTCGCACATGGGGCAGTCGAGCGGGTGGTTGATCAGCAGGAACTCCAGCGTGCTCTCCTGCCCGGCCCTGGCGACCTCGGAGATCTCCTGGGTCTTGACCACCATCCCGTCGGTCACCGTGGTGGTGCAGGCGGTCAGTGGCTTGCGCTGGCCCTCGACCTCGACCAGGCACTGCCGGCAGGCGCCCAGGGGCGCCAGCAGGCGGTGGTCGCAGAACCGGGGGATCACGATCCCGATCTGCTCGGCGGCCCGGATGACCAGGGTGCCGGGGGCCACCTCGAGCTCGTTGCCGTCGATGGTGACCTTCACGGTGGTCGGCTGGTCGGGCATGGACTCCTCTCCCAGGACCCTTGCTAGTGGTCGGCGCCGACGGCCACCCGGCCGCCCTCGAAGGGGCAGCCGTGGCCGCTGACGTGCTGGCTGAACTCGTCACGGAAGTACTTCAGGGCCGAGACGATCGGGCTGGTCGCGCCGTCGCCGAGGGCGCAGAAGGAGCGGCCGAAGATCCCGTCGCAGATGTCCTTGAGGGTGTCGAGGTCCTCGTCGCGGCCCTGCCCGCGCTCCAGGCGCATGAGGATCTTGCGCATCCAGTCGGTGCCCTCGCGGCAGGGGGTGCACTTGCCGCAGGACTCGTGGGCGTAGAACTCGGTGAAGTTGAGGCAGGCGCGCACCATGCAGACGTCGGTCGACATGACGATCACCGCGGCGGTGCCGAGCAGGCTGCCGGCGCCGGCGATGCCCTCGAAGTCCATCGCGACGTCGAGGTGGTCGGCGGTCAGCATCGGGGTGGACGAGCCGCCGGGGGTCCACGCCTTGAGCGTCTTGCCCTCGAGCATGCCGCCGGCCGCCTCCAGGATCACCTCGCGCGCCGGCACCCCGAGGGGGAACTCGAAGTTGCCCGGGTTGCGCACGTCGCCGGAGACGCTGAACAGCTTCGGCCCCGGCGAGCGCTCGCTGCCCATCGAGCGGAACCAGTCGACGCCCTTGCGGAAGATCCACGGCACGGTCGCGATGGTCTCGACGTTGTTGACCGTGGTCGGCGCCCGGTAGAGGCCCTCGACGGCGGGGAACGGCGGGCGCAGCTTCGGCTGGCCGCGCTCGCCCTCGAGCGAGGAGAGCAGGGCGGTCTCCTCGCCGCAGATGTAGGCGCCGGCGCCGCGGTGCAGCACCACGTCGAGGTCGAAGCCGGAGCCCTTGACGTCGCGGCCGATCAGGCCGCGGTCGTAGGCCTCGGCGAGGGCGGCCTCCAGGCGGCGGCCGGCGAAGCCGCACTCGCCGCGCAGGTAGATGAAGGCCTGGTTGCAGCCGATCGCGTAGGCCGAGACGATCACGCCCTCCACCAGCGCGTGCGGGTCGCGCTCCAGCAGCTCCATGTCCTTGAAGGTGCCCGGCTCGCTCTCGTCGGCGTTGACCACCAGGTAGGTCGGCTTGCCGGTGCCCTTGGCCAGGAAGCCCCACTTCATCCCGGTGGGGAAGCCGGCGCCGCCGCGGCCCCGCAGCCCCGAGTCCTTGACCAGCTGCACCAGGTCGGCCGGGCTCTGCGCGAAGGCGGCGTCGAGGCTGGCGTAGCCGTCCAGGTCCAGGTAGCGGCCGATCTCGTGCGCCCGCCCGTCCTTCCAGCGGCTGGTGAGCACCTCGACCTGGGCGGTCACGGCGCCTCCCCCTCGTCCCCTTCGGGGCTGGTGCCGCCGTGGTCGACGCCGGTGCGCAGCTCCTCGACCGGGCGGGTGGTCGGGTCCTCGGTGAGGCTCGGCGCCGGCGACTGCGCCGGGAACGCGGTCGGCACGGCGGCGACCTCGCCGGGCCTGCGCTCGGCCAGCTCGGGCGGGGGCTCGCCGAGGCCGGCGAGGCGCCAGTGCAGCGCGGCGGTTGACGGCTCGGTGACCGCGCCCTCGGCGGCGAGGGTCGGCGGCGGCAGCTCCCCGGCGAGCAGCCGCTCGGTCAGCTCCAGCGCCTGCTCGCGGGTGATGCGCTCGTAGTTCTCCGTGTTGACCTGGAGCACCGGGGCGCCGTCGCAGGCGGCGAGGCACTCGACCTCCTCGACGGTCACCATGCCGGAGGCGTCGGTCCCGCCGAGCGGGACGTCGAGGCGCTCGCAGAGCGCCTGGGCGATCTCCCTGGCGCCGCGCAGCTCGCAGGAGAGCGTGCGGCAGACCGAGACCAGGTAGCGGCCGACCGGCCGGCGACGGAACATGGTGTAGAAGGTGGCGACGGCGCCCACCTCCGCCTTGGTCACGTCGAGCAGCTCGGCGACCTGCGCCACCCCCGCCGGGGAGACGTAGCCGTCCTCCGCCTGGACCAGGAACAGCAGCGGCAGCATGGCCGAGCGCCGCTCCGGGTAGCGGGCGATCAGCTCCTCGACGCGGGCCAAGGTCCGTTCGGTCAGCGGCACGGCGGCGGAGGTCTCCTTGTCGTTGGTCGTCGGGGGCGGCTCAGCGGTCCACGCCGCCGAGCACCGGGTCGATCGAGGACAGTGCGGCGATGATGTCCGCCACCAGCAGGCCCTTCATCATCACCGGGACGGTCTGCAGGTTGACGAACGAGGGGTCGCGGACGTGGACCCGGTAGGGCAGGTTGCCGCCGTCGGAGACGACGTGGTAGCCGAGCTCGCCGCGGGGCGACTCAACGGTGGTGTAGACCTCGCCGGCCGGCACCTTGAAGCCCTCGGTGACCTTCTTGAAGTGGTGGATCAGCGCCTCCCTCGACTCGCCCATGATGTGCTGGACGTGCGCCGGCGAGTTGCCGAGCCCGTCGGGGCCGAGGGCGAGGCGAGCCGGCCAGGCGAGCTTCGGGTCGGCGACCATCACCGGGCCGCCCGGCAGGGAGTCGAGCACCTGCTCGACGATCTTGAGGCTCTCCCGCATCTCGGCCATGCGGACCTGGTAGCGGGCGTACACGTCGGACGTGGTCGCGGTCGGCACGTCGAAGTCGTACTGCTCGTAGCCGCAGTACGGCTCGGCCTTGCGCAGGTCGTGGGCGATCCCGCCGGCGCGCAGCATGGGCCCGGTGACGCCGAGGCCGGTGAGCTGCTCGGCGGAGAGGCGCGCGATGCCGCGGGTGCGCTCCATCCAGATCGGGTTGCGGGTCAGCAGCGTCTCGTACTCGTCGATCTTGCCGCTCATGTCGGCGACGAAGCTCCGAATCCGCTCCTCGGTCCCGTCGGGCAGGTCCTGGGAGACGCCGGCGGGCCGCACCCAGGCGTGGTTCATGCGCAGCCCGGTGACCTCCTCGAGGATGTCGAGGATCTCCTCGCGCTCGCGGAAGCCGTACAGCATCACCGAGAGCGCGCCCAGCTCCAGGCCGGTGGTCGCCAGCCAGACGAGGTGGGAGGCGACGCGGTTGAGCTCCATCAGCAGCACCCGCAGCGCCTGGGCGCGCGGCGGCGCCTCGATGCCGAGCAGCTTCTCCACCGCCAGGCAGTAGGCGGCCTCGTTGAAGATCGGCGAGAGGTAGTCCATGCGCGTCACGAACGTGACCCCTTGGACCCAGGTGCGGTACTCGGCCGACTTCTCGATGCCGGTGTGGAGGTAGCCGACCACCGGCTGGCAGGAGATCACCTCCTCGCCGCGCAGCTCGACCACCAGCCGCAGCACCCCGTGGGTGGAGGGGTGCTGCGGGCCCATGTTGATCACCATCAGGTCGTCGTCGCCCTCGGCGTGGGCGCGGGCGGTGACCTCGGCCCAGTCGCCGCCGCCCATGGCGAGCACCTGCTGGGCGCGCCGCTCGTTCAAGGCGACGTGCTGGGCGGCGGTGCGCTCTGGCAGGTCGTAGGCCTCGCCGGGCCTGACCACCGCCTCCTCGACGAGGGTGCTCTGGGTCGGCGCCTCCTGGGCGGCGTCGCTGCGCTCGCTCACGTGCTGGTCCACCCCCCCTTGTAGCGTCGCGTGTCCGGGGGTGGCACGTGGGCGCCGATGTAGTCGACGTCGACGCCGCCGAGCGGGTAGTCCTTGCGGTGCGGGTAGCCCTTCCAGTCCTCCGGCATGAGGATGCGCACCAGGTTGGGGTGGCCGTCGAAGCGCACCCCGAAGAAGTCGTAGACCTCGCGCTCGTGGTAGTTGGCGGTGGGCCACACGCCGGTGACGGTGGGCAGGTGCGGGTCCTCCACGGTGACGCGCACCTTGAGGCGCAGGCGGACGTTGTGCTCGCGCGAGTACAGGTGGTAGTCGACGCACAGCCGGTCCGGCCGCTCGGGGTAGTCGGTGCCCGACAGGTCGGAGAGGTGGGCGAAGGCCGCCGAGGGCTGGTCGCGCAGCCAGGTGGCGACCTCGACCAGGCTGGCCGGGTCGAGCTCGATGGTGACCTCGCCACGGTGGCCGGAGACCCCGCGGACGGCCTCGCCGAAGCGCTCGCGCAGCCCGGTCAGCACCGGCTGCAGGGCGTCGGGTGGCTGCGTGGCGGTCTCTGGGGGCACCGGCTCAGGCCTCCTGGCTGGTCCGGTGGGCCTCTGCCCACTCGTGCTCGAGCTCGACCTGGTCGCGCGTCTCGCCCTTCCGGATCTTCTCGTGCAGCCGCAGGATGCCGTCCATCAGCATCTCCGGGCGGGGCGGGCAGCCAGGCACGTACATGTCGACCGGGACGATCTGGTCGACGCCCTGGACCACGGCGTAGTTGTTGAACATGCCACCGGAGGTGGCGCAGACCCCCATCGAGATCACCCACTTGGGCTCGGGCATCTGGTCGTAGATGGTGCGCAGCACCGGCGCCATCTTCTGCGAAACGCGGCCGGCGACGATCATCAGGTCGGCCTGGCGCGGCGAGGCGCGGAACACCTCCATGCCGAAGCGGGCCAGGTCGTAGCGGCCGGCGCCGGTGGCCATCATCTCGATGGCGCAGCACGCCAGCCCGAAGGTCGCCGGCCACAGCGAGCCGGTCCGCGCCCAGTTGGCCAGCTTCTCGACGGTGGTGACGAGGATGCCGCCGGGCAGCTTCTCCAGCCCGCTACCGGTGCCGGGCATTCAATCCCACTCCAATCCGCCGCGCTTCCAGTCGTAGACGTAGGCGACGCCGATCAGGCCGATGAAGATGGCCATCTCGACGAGGCCGAACAGGGCGAGCTGGCGGAAGACCACTGCCCACGGGTAGAGGAAGATGACCTCGACGTCGAAGACCACGAACAGCATCGCGGTCAGGTAGAACTTGACCGGAAAGCGCTCCCCCTTGGGCAGCCGGCCCGGCTCGATGCCCGACTCGTAGGGCGAGTACTTCGCCCGGCTGGGCCGGTGTGGCGCGAGGAACGCCGAGACCACGATCGACACCACGGCGAACAGCGTGGCGAGCGTCAGCATCACCAGGATCGGGCCGAAGGATCCGAGGCTCACGGGCGGCCTCCAACCGGGGTGGCGGCGTGCCGCACACGCCGCGGTGTGCCGCGTCGCCGCCTGGACGGGAGCGGCGCCAGACTAGGTGCCCCAACTCGGCATTCGCAAACTGGGATGGCCACGCCACTCACCGCGCCGGGGCCATGCGGACGAGCGCCTTCACGACCCGGTCGGTCGCGTCGCCGCCGCGCGGCTCGTAGAGGTTGGCGAGCAGTTTGAAGGCGATCTTCATCAGCGTCGGGCGGCGCAGGCCGTGCCTGGCGGCCAGCTTCATCACGCGCGGGTCGCCGATCGCCCGCACGAACGCCCGGCCGACCGAGAAGTAGGCGCCGAAGCGCGACTCGAGCGCCGAGCGGTAGCGGTGGAGCGCGGAGCGGTCGCCGCTGTGGAGGACCAACAGCCCGGTCTCGGCGGCGAGCTGGCCGCTCTCCATGGCGTAGTCGATGCCCTCGCCGTTGAACGGGTTGATCAGCCCGGCGGCGTCGCCGACGAACAGCACCCCGCGGTGCACCGGCGGGTGCCGGTTGGCGGCCATCGGCAACGGCGCCGAGCGCGGCCTGGAGACCACGTCGGCGGCACTGAAGCCCCACTCCCGCCCCACCG
Organism: Actinomycetes bacterium; assembly: GCA_036377075.1. Lineage (GTDB taxonomy): Bacteria > Actinomycetota > CALGFH01 > CALGFH01 > CALGFH01 > DASUZB01. The sequence goes on from DASUZB010000035.1 coordinate 34,383, forward strand.
TCGGCAGCCACTCGGCGAGCAGCTTGCGGTAGTTGACGTTGCGGAAGTGGGAGGAGGTGTTGAGCAGCCCGAGCCCGACGTTGAGGGTGCCGTCGGCCATCGGGAAGACCCAGCCGTAGCCGGGCAGCAGCTCGTCGCCGCGCCACAGCTCGAGGTAGGAGTCGATCCAGGGGTCGCGGTCGCGGTCGCTGCTGACGTACTGGCGCACCGCCACCCCGATCGGGCGCCGCTCGTCGCGGTGGAGCCCGAGCGCCTGGGCGATCCGGCTGGAGGCGCCGTCCGCGGCGACCACCAGCTCGGCGCGCAGGTCGACCGGGTCCTCGCCGTCGCGCCGCACCACCACGCCGCGGACCAGACCACGCTCGACCAACGGACCCACCGCCTCGGTACGGTCCCAGAGGGTGGCCCCTGCCTTCTCGGCGTGGCGCGCCAGCAACTGGTCGAAGTCGGTGCGCGGCCGCGCCAGCCCGAAGGACGGGAAGCCGGACAGCTCGGGCCAGGGCAGCTCGACCGTGACCCCGCCGCCGTGGATCTTGAGCCCCGTGCTGCGCGACCAGTCACGGTAGGTGTCGCGCAGGCCCATGGCGTCGAGCGCGGCGACCGCGCGCGGGGTCAGCCCGTCGCCGCAGACCTTCTCGCGCGGGTAGGCGGACCGCTCCAGCAGCAGCACGCTGGCGCCACCACGGGCGAAGTGGTAGGCGGTGGCCGCGCCGCCAGGCCCGCCACCGACAACGATCGCGTCGTACCGGCTGGTCAACCTCGTCCCCCGCGTGACTTTGTGAAACCAGGCACAAACACCCGTCCGGAGTGTAGGACCGGCCAGGGCCTGGGGCAACTCTACTGAAACGGTCGGTGGGCCTGCGCCGCTTCGTGCGCGGCTCCGGCCCACCACCCTAAACCAGGC
>DASUZB010000036.1:0-10071 GCA_036377075.1 Actinomycetes bacterium
TCCCCGGCTCGGCCTGCCCGAAGGGCGCGACGGCGTGCTCGATGTAGTCCTCGGCCATCAGCTCGTCGGCGGCGGCCGGATTGCGCTGGTTCCAGACTTCCTCGAAATGCCGCCGGACCAACTCCTTGTTTACCCCGGACATGGTCCCTCCTTTGGTCGCGCGTCACCGGCCAGATTGGCCGAGCTGCGTCCTGGGACCGTTACGGGCGGCGGCTATATCGGAGGGTCCCCGCGGTCGCAGCCACAGCGACACGCTGGTCGGCTGCATCGTCCGCTCCACCACGGTCAGCAGCTCGGAGGTCTGGGTGTTCAGGTCGACCTGCTGGCGGAGCCGCGCGGCGAACACCTCGATGGTCCTACTGGTGTCGAAGCGGCGGCGATTGAAGCGCCGGTCGACCAACTGCTGGATGCGGCGGCGGGCCGGCTGGAACGCCGCCGCCACCGCCAGGGTCGCTCCGGCCACGACGAGGCTGGAGTCCCGGCCCAAGAGCTGGCCAAGGCCCAGGACCACCCCGGCGTAGCCGCCGCCCAGCAGGACCGTGAGCAGCCCGTAGGCCAAGGTGCGGCTGATGATGCGGTCCAGGTCGTACAGGCGGTAGCGCAGGATCGCCGCGCCGAGCGCCGCCGACAGGATCGGTGGACAGAGACCGCCCGCCAACGCGGCAAGGGCAAAGGCGCCCAGCGCCAAGGCCGTGAGGTCGCTCACGAACAGCAGTGCCACCACCACCGCGGCCAACACCACCCAGCGCAGCTGCTGACGTTCGACGCCGCGGGCGCGGCGGAACCGCACCACCAGCGATCCCGCCGCGACCATCAGGGCCAGCAGGGTGACGCCCAGCGCGAGCTGGTTGACGACCAGCAGGGCACCACCGACACCGCGGAAGTCCAGCTGGTTCTCGGCCTGGACGCGCGGGTCCAGCGACCCCGGCGCCACCGCCAGTGCCACCAGCAAGGCGACCGGGGCGGCCACGGTGGCCCAGGCCCACCAGCGCCAGCGGACCGAGGGCAGCGACCCGGTCGGGGTCAGCAGCAGGATGAAGCTGAGCGCCAGCAGCGCCGCCAGGATGACGGCCAAATAGCAGCGGGCCACGGCATGAGCGGCGGGCAGGGCGCCGGGCCGGGCCACCAGCCCGTAGGCCGCGTAGGCGGCGGCCACCCCGGCCGCGTTCAGGGCCAGGCCGAGGACCAGCAGCAGCCAGCCGACCGGGTGCGCCGGCCGGCGGCTGGCCAGCACCGCCCCGGCCGTGGCCGCGCTCACCAGCGCCAGCACGGGGGCAACCACGGACCCGCCGTGGAGCTGGGCCAGGTCGAGCTGGGCCAGGTCGGGCCGGCCGGCCTGGCGCGACAGGTGGTCCAGCCAGGCGGTCACGGGGAGCCCGACCATGGCCAACGCCCACAGCGCCCACGCCAACACGCCCGGCCACCAGCGCGGCCGGACCAATCGGGCATGAGAGGTCACCGCCATGATCCTCGGTGCACGCAGCCCACCACCGGCACCGCCATCCCTAACCCGAGACTCCCAACATCCAGGACACACACAGCCTGACCGGCCTTCGTCCCGGCAACGTTACGGACGATGGACCAGCCGAAACACCAGGGCCTTGTGAAACAGCCTGTCAAGAACCAGTTGCGCAAAGGCGCAGCCGTGATGCCGACGGTTGCCGGGCGCTTGGGAACCTCGGGTGACGGCGACCATGACCCTGCCCATCCGGCTGCGGGTTGCTGAACGCGCAAACGACAACGCTCCGTCGGCTGATCGGATCGTCTGTCGTGATCGGGCCGGCAATGCCGCGCCACGAGCGTCCCCATTTGGATGGCCGTCAGCCGACGGAGCGAGAAGTCGAGGCCGCCGCGACCGGCGGCCCGGCTACAAGGCAGGGTAGCGTCTCGATCCGCATCGCCTCCTCCCGGTCGAACCGACGAACCTGGCCAGCTCACTGTCTCTCTGTGCCAGTTTGGCCTGGCGCGCCTTGTGTCTGCTGGCCGACGCGCAGATGCTGCCACGTTGGGACACCCCCCGGTAGGGGCCATTGGGCCCAACTTCCAGGGGACCATCCGCGAGCCTTTGTGCATAGCAGCCTCACCCTGGTAAGCGTCAAGGCATGGGCGGCTGTTGACGCGTAACAGCCTGTGTCGCAAACGGCCGTCAGTACCGGAGTAGCCCTACGGCTGGTGTCGTGCCGGTACGCCACCGATTCGTCGGCCCGGCATGGGCCTTGCAGGTTGGTGCCGAGCGCTCAGGCGTTAGGGAGACAAGAAGGCAGTGGCCGCACTCGCAAGAAGCGGCCCGAGGATGGCCAGACCGGTCTGAAGATCCGCGATGACGCCGCGATCCACCCCCAGTAGCTGCTCCAGCTTGTGACGATCCTCGGCCAAGCTCAGGATGGCCGACGCCTCCTCGGCCTCGGTGAGCGGGAACAGGTCGTCGCACAGACTCTGTCCGCGACGCTGCAAGGCCGTGGCGGCGGGTATGTAGAACAGCGCGACCACCAGCGAACCCGCCCCGCCGAAAACCAGCACGGCCTGCGGTGGTGCCTGGTTGAGCCCGCTGTACTCAGAACCCGCCGGCAGACTTCGCAACAGCGCCGCCCCGGCGCCGAAGACAAGCGTCCACAGCGCGACCAGTGAACCAACGGCGGCCAGCAGCCGCTGCAGCAGCTGCCGCAGCCTGAGCAGTACGGCGATCTGCTCACCTCTGGTGCCGGGCATCGACGTGTTGCTGGCCGCGTGCCGGACGCCCTCCATGACCCCAGCGGGGGGAACGCCGCCAAGGATCACAACGGTGTACAGCGCCACGCCTTTCCAGGTCCCCACTGCCGGTCCGAGGAGCGCTGTCCCGACGCCGACCAGCAGGGTGACGCCCATGATCGTTGCGACCCGGGCGATCACGTCGCGCCCGCGGACGGTGCGGTATTCCAACAGCTCGGCCCAGCGGTTCAGCCCGTAGGGGAAGACCACGCCCGCGGTGGTGGTCAACGCGATTAGGAGCACAGCCCAAATGGGCCACAGCGGAGCGTCGTGGTGGGCGGAGGTGTGGACATACCAGAGCCCGAATGCGAGTCCCAGCCCGATGGGTGCGAGTCGGGCGAGGCGCGCCATGGGCAGCGTGTTCGGTCGTGGCACGACGGCCTTCCGCGGCGGTTCATCGCTGAATCGTTGCTGACTATAGGAGTTTCGGCCTGGGCAGCGACCATTGGCGGCCAGCAGCATCCTGCTAAGCCCCCGAGCCGGCCCCTCCGCTCCGCCTCGCGGCAGCCAGGGAACATGCCGTCAGGGCGGGAGTCGCGTCCGGGCAGCAGTACGAGTCAGCATGGCCAGTGTCCACGGTGACCGCTGTCGCCAAACATTGTCCACAGATGGGCGCCGGACGCAGCGTCGGCGCGACGGGCTCACTAGGCTGCCAAGTGACCCGTTGCCCCGCGCCCTGGAGCCCGCTGCCAGTGAAGGTCCGTGAGATCGTCAAGCTCATCGAGGGGGAAGGATGGAGACTCGACAGGCAGGCCTGAAGGGACCCAGAAGCACGTGAGTGGCTACGCGGTGATCATCGAGCGGGGTGGCGACAGCTTCGGCGCCTACGTTCCCGAGTTGCCAGGCGTCGGCGTGGTCGGGGAGTCGGTCGAGGAGGTCGAGCGGCTGGTCCGAGAGGCCATCGGGCTGCACCTGGAGAGCCTGCGGGCGCACGGCGACGCGGTGCCACGGCCCTCGGCCGTGGCGGCGATGGTCGTCGAGGCGCCGCCTGCCGCCTGAGCCTGAGGCACCCGGCCGCGCTGGCCAGCCTCAGGTCAGCAGCGGCAGGCGCTTGCCGACCAGGGTGCGAGGGCGGGGTGGGAGGGCCGCGGCGACCTTGAGGAGCTCCTGGCTGGCGGGGGCGTCGGGGTCGGAGACGACCAGCGGCTTGCCGGAGTCGCTGCCCTCGCGCAGGCGCAGGTCGATCGGGACGCGGCCGAGCAGGGTGGTGTCGAGGTCGGCGGCGAGTTGCTCGCCGCCGCCGCGGCCGAAGATCTCGTGGCGCTCGTCGCAGCTCGGGCAGACGAAGTAGCTCATGTTCTCGACCACGCCGGCGACCTTCATGTGGTTGGCGAGGGCGAACTTGCCGGCCAGCACCGCGACCCGCTCCGCCGCCTCCTGCGGCGTCGTGACCAGCAGCATCTCGGCACCGGGGAGCATCTGCGCCAGGGAGATCGAGACGTCGCCGGTGCCCGGCGGCAGGTCGGCGAGCACGTAGTCGACCTCGCCCCAGTGGACGTCGGTGAGGAACTGCTGCACGGCGCGGTGGAGCATGGGCCCGCGCCACATCACCGGCTTGTTCGGCTCGATGAAGAAGCCGATCGAGATGACCCGCACCCCGTGGGCCTCGAGCGGCAGGATCATGCCGTTGAAGCCGATCGGCCGGCCATGGGCGCCGAGCATGCGGGGCACGCTGAAGCCGTAGATGTCGCAGTCGACCACGGCCACCCGGTGGCCCTGGGCGGCCAGCGCCGCCGCCAGGTTGACGGTCACCGAGGACTTGCCGACGCCGCCCTTGCCCGAGGCCACCGCGAGCACCCGGGTGGTGGAGTTGTCGCCCCAGAACGAGATCGTCTTCTGCGGGCCGCTCTCGCCGCGCAGGCGGCTCACCATGGCGCCGCGCTGCTGCTCGGTCATCACGCCGAGGTCGACGACCACGCGGCTGACCCCGGCCAGGGGCGCGACGGCCGCGGTCACGTCCTTGGTGATGCGGTCCTTCAGCGGGCAGCCGGGCACGGTGAGCAGCACCTTGACGGTGACCGCGCCGTCGGCGTCGATGCCGACGTCCTGCACCATGTCGAGCTCGGTGATGGGCCGGTGGATCTCGGGGTCCTGCACCTGGCCCAAGGCGCTGTAGACCTCGTCGCGAGTGACCATGGGAGCGTTCACCTCTGCTGGCGCGAGGCGCCGGGAGCGTCGTGGCGGGTCAGACCGCCTACCCTCGCAGTGTAGCAACCGCCCGGACCCTGCCGAGCGGGCGCGCGAGCAGCGCGATTGTCGGACACCGGACGCCCCTTCGGCGCCGCTGCGACTAGGCTTGGGCGAGAATGCGGCGTCCACCGACGCGGGAGGCTCGGCGCGACCCGGGCCCGGGAGGAGCGGAGCATGGCCGACCACGACGCGGTCGTCGTCGGCGGCGGGCCCAACGGCCTCGCCGCCGCCCTCCGCCTGGCCGAGGCGGGCTGGTCGGTCTGCCTGGTCGAGGCGAACCAGGAGGTCGGCGGCGCGGCCCGCACCCTGGAGAGCACCCTGCCCGGGTTCCGCCACGACTTCGGCGCCGGCTTCCTCCCCCTGGCGATGGTCTCCCCCGCCCTGGCCGGTCGGGACCTGGCCGCCCACGGGCTGCGGCTGCGCCACGCGCCCCTGCCCGCCGCCCACCCCTTCCCCGGCAACCAGGCGATCGCGCTCGGCCGTTCCCGCGAGGAGACGGCCGCCTCGATCGACAAGCTGCAGCCGGGCGACGGCGCCGCCTGGGCGGCGATCGACGAGGCCTTCGGCGACGCCACCGTCGCCTTCCTCCGCGCCCAGATGCAGCGCTGGCCGCTCGCGCCCGCGGTCGAGCTCGCCCGCCACCTCCGCGGGATCACCACCGCGGTGGAGTTCGCCCGCGCGGTGGTGCAGGGTGCCAGCGCGCTGGCGGAGCGCTTCGAGTCCGAGGCGGCGCGGGCGTTCCTGGTGGCACCGGCGATGCACGCCGACCTGCAGCCCGAGGAGGCGGGCACCGGCATGTACGCGCTGGTGCTCCACATGCTCGGGCAGCGCTTCGGCATGCCGGTGGCCGAGGGCGGCACCGGCGCGGTCAGCGCGGCGCTGACCTCCGCGCTGCTGGCCGCGGGCGGCACGATCGTCACCGGGTCGCCGGTGGAGCGCATCGTGGTGCGCGGCGGCCGCGCGGTCGGCGTGGAGGCGGGCGGCGACGCGATCTCGGCGCGGCGCGCGGTGGTTGCCGCGATCGACACCGCCGCGGTGGTGCGGCTCGCCGGCGCCGAGTCGTTCCCGGCCAGCGCGCTCGACCAGGTGCGCCGCTACCGGCGCGGGCTCGGCACCTTCAAGGTGGACTGGGCGCTCGACGGGCCGGTGCCGTGGGCGGCGGAGGAGTGCCGCCGCGCCGCCGTGGTCCACCTGGCCGACACCGTGGAGGAGATGAGCAGGTCGGTCTGGGAGGCGGCGCACGGCCTGCTGCCGGCGAGGCCGACGCTGGTGCTCGGCCAGCAGTCGCTCGCCGACCCCAGCCGCGCCCCCGCCGGCAAGCACACCTTCTGGGGGTACGCGCACGTGCCGGCGATGCCGCTCGGCGACGCGCTGCGACCGCGCGCCCGCGCCGACTGGGAACGTGCCGCCGAGCCGTTCCTCGACCGGGTCGAGGCGGCCGTCGAGGCGCACGCGCCCGGTTTCCGCGACCTGGTGCTGGCGCGCCGCGCCTGGACGCCCGCGGACCTGGAGGCGGCCGACGCCAGCCTGGTCGGCGGGGACATCCAGCTCGGCTCGTTCGCCATCGACCAGCAGCTCATCTTCCGGCCAGGCTCCTCCTGGTGGCGCTGGGGCACGCCGCTGAAGGGCCTCTACGTCGGCGGTGCCGGCGTGCCGCCGGGTGGGGGAGTGCACGGCGCCTGCGGCGACCTCGCCGCTGCCCAGGCCCTGGCCGATGAGCGTCGTCCATTGCTGCTGCTCGGTGCCGTCGCCACCGCCGCCGGCCTCGCCGCCGTGCGCGCCGCCCGCCGCCGCCGCTGATCACGCTGCGGCTGGAGGCCCGGTCGGGCCGCTGTTCCTCCAGAAATGGAGAGCGCCCCGCGCCGTCGCTGCCGAACGACGGCGCGGGGCGCCGCAACACCCCAGGGACAGGCCGGTCAGACTGAGCCGACGCGCTCGGCCTCGCTGCCGAAGGCGACCGTGACGCTCAGCTCTTCGGTGCCGCGCACCAGCGCGAGCTGCAGCGTGCCGTCCTGGGGGAGGGCGTCGAGGACCTCGTGGAGCTCGTCGGCGTCGCGCACCTCGCGGCCGCCGGCGGTGACGATCAGGTCGCCGACGCGGACCCCGGCGCGGTCGGCCGGGCCGCCCTCCTCGACGGCGCGCACCAGCAGCCCGTCGCGCTCGGGCAGGCCGACCGCGCGGCGCATCCGCCGCGCGACGCCGGCGTGGGCGATGCCCACGCCCAGCCGCGCCCGCGCGGGCGCCTCCCCCCTCGCCAGCGCGTCGAGCCGGCCGCGCAGCTCGGCATCCGCCGGGATCGCCAGGTAGAAGCCGTCGCCGAGGCGGTTGGTGTTGATGCCGAGCAGGCGGCCCTCGGCGTCCACCACCGGCCCACCCGATGAGCCCCGCCCCAGCGGGGCGGTGTGTTCCAGGCTGCCGGTGATGCGCCGGCCACGCGGCCCGCGGAAGGCGCGGTTCACCGCGGAGACGAAGCCGACCGTGACGCGCCGGCGGCCGCCGGGGCTGGCCAGCGCGAACACGGCCGCGCCGAGGCGCGCCGGCGCGTCCTCGGCCCAGGTCAGCGGCCGCGCGTCGCCGGTGTCGACCGAGACGACCGCGAGGTCGGCGTCAAGGTCGACGCCCTCGACCCGGCCGGTCGCGCTGCGATCGTCGGCGAAAACCACCGTGACCTCCTCGCCGCGCAGGTTGTGGGCGTTGGTGGCCACTCGTCCGTCGGCCAGGACGATGCCCGAGCCCCGTCCGGGACCCCGGCCGATGCCGACCACCGCACCGCCGGCCTGCTCGGCGACGCGGGCGATGGCCTGCTCCAGCTCTTCGAGCGCGCTCATGGATGCTCCTTCGTCGGGACTCGACCACTGAGCTACTATTGAATTGCAAGTTACTAGTGACAAGCGATTCGTGCAAGCGTCCAGGCCGCACCCGTAGGATCAGCCGATGCCGCCCCAGACCCAGCCCTCGCCCCTCGCCGAGGCGGTCGCCCGCGTGGGTGACCGCTGGTCCCTGCTGATCGTCCAGGCCCTGCTCGGCGGGACCCGGCGCTTCAACGAGCTGCTCGACGAGCTGGGCGGGATCGCCCCCAACGTGCTCTCCCAGCGCCTCAAGCACCTGGAACGCGAGGCCCTGGTGGTCAGCCGGCCCTACTCGCGGCGGCCGCCGCGCTCCGCCTACGAGCTCAGCGCCGCCGGTCAGGAGCTGGCCGGGGCGCTGCGCCTGCTCGCCCAGTGGGGCGCCCAGCGCGCCGGCGGGGAGGCCCTGCGCCACGAGGAGTGCGGCACGCCGCTCGAGGCGCGCTGGTACTGCCCGACCTGCGCCCGCACGGTCGAGGACCACGAGGCGGGCGAGCTCCACTATCTGTGACGCCCCGGGTGCGGACCACGGAATAGGGGGTTAGAGTCCTAGCCGAAGCGCGCGGTCTGGGGGGGTGAGCGATCGGTGGCGTCCACCGGCGTCCCCAGCCCGTCCGGGAGCGGCACCGCCGTCTCCGACCAGCGGCTGCGCCTCTACCGCTGGTACGACCCGGCGATCGTGGTGACCGCGCTCCTGGCCGGCTCCGCCGGCTTCGCCCAGTTCGGCGTCTCGTCCGCGCTCGCCGACGTGGCCAGGTCGTTCGGCCAGCCCACCGGCACCGGCTCGTCGGTCGCCGCGAACGTCGGCCTGTCGTTCACCGTCCTGGGGATCGGCCTGGCGATCATCCGGCTGGCCGCGCTCGGCAGCCTGCCGCTGTCGGGTCTGGCCGACCGGCTGGGACGCCGCCGGGTGCTGCTCGGCTGCACCGCGGGTGGGCTGGCCATCTCGGCCCTGGCGGCGTTCAGCCCCGGCTACTGGTGGTTCGTGGCGCTGTTCGCGCTGGGGCGGCCGCTGCTGTCGGGCACCAACGCGGTCAGCGGGGTGATCGCCGCCGAGGAGACGAGGAGCCCCGACCGCGCCAAGGCGATCGCGCTGGTCACGGCCGGCTGGGGCGCCGGCACCGGCGCCATCGCGGTGGTGCGGGGGTTGGCGGGCGACGCGCTCAGCTGGCGCGGGCTGTTCGCCCTCTTGGTCGTGCCCCTGGCGCTGATCCCGCTGTTCAGCCGCTGGCTGGAGGAGCCCGACCGCTTCCGGCGCTCGCGCGCCGGCGCGGGCCCGTCCCGCGCCGACGGGAGCGGCGCCCTGCCGCGGCCGGGCCGCTTCCTGGCCCGCCCCAGCCCGGCGCTGCGGCCGCGCCTGTGGCTGATCACCCTGCTCACCGCCATGCTCGGCTTCGTCACCGGCCCCGCCAACGCGATGATGTTCGTCTACGACGAGAGCGTCCTCGGCCTGCCGCGCTCGGAGACCGCGGCGATGGTCGCGGCGGCCGGGGTGCTCGGCCTCGCCGGGCTGGTCGCCGGGCGCTGGGCCGCCGACCACCTCGGCCGTCGCCTCACCGCCGGGACCATGCAGGCAGTGATCGCCCTTGCCGCCGTGGTCACCTACAGCGGCCCGTCGGCGGCGGCGATCGGCGGGTACCTGGCGGCGATCTGCGCCGCCTCGGTGTTCTCCCCGGCGGCCGGCGCGCTGGCCACCGAGATGTTCCCGACCGGCGTGCGCGCCACCGTCGCCGGCTGGATGAGCGTCGGCGGCGTCCTCGGCGCGGTCTGCGGCCTGGTCGCCTTCGGGCTGCTGGTCACCGCGATCAACAGCTTCTGGGTCGCCACCGTCATGGTCGCCCTGCCGGTGGTCGCGCTCTGCCCGCTGTACGGGCGCTTCCCGGAGACCCTCGGGATGGAGCTCGAGGAATCCGCCCCGGAATGAGCGGGGTGCGGCGGATCGTCCCGGCTCGGAACGACCGATTCGGCACCAGCGCCGGTATCGCGAATCCGTTGCGGAACCGGGGTTTCACGCAGACGGACCAGCCCGTTACGCAAAACGCCCTCCGTTTACTTGGAGGTGGACCGGTAAAATCCCTTCGTGACCGTTGGACGAACGGTGGCGGCGAGCAGCCCGCCGTCGCCGACGGCATAGGGGGGAGCAAGCGCGTGGATCGGCTGCCGGTTGGCTGGGACGAGGGGCCTGGGCTGGTGGCGTCGGTGTGGCGCTACCGGTGGCTGGTGGCCGTGGTGGCGCTGGCCGGGCTGCTGGCCGGGTTCGGCGGGTCGCTGGTCCAGCCGGTGCTGT
>DASUZB010000037.1:0-97397 GCA_036377075.1 Actinomycetes bacterium
GGCCAGCCGGGCCAGGGTGGCCGTCAGCTCCCGCCCGGCGTGCGGCCGTTGCCGCCCGGCGTCCGGCCACTGCCGCCCGGTGCGCGCCCTGGCCAGCCGGGCCAGGGTGGCCGTCAGCTCCCGCCCGGCGTGCGGCCGTTGCCGCCTGGTGCGCGGCCGGGGCAGGGTGGCCGTCCGCTGCCGCCCGGCGTGCGGCCGCTGCCGCCTGGTGCGCGGCCGGGGCAGCCCGGGCGTCCTGGGCAGCCTGGCCGTCCCGGCCAGGGTGGGCAGCCCGGCCGTCCGGGCATGCGTCCCGGCCAGCCCGGCCAGGCCGGCCGGCCCGGCATGGGCCAGGGCCGTCCCGGCGGTGGCGCCGGCCGGCCGGGGATGGGCCAAGGCCGCCCTGGCGGCGGCACCGGCCGCCCCGGCATGGGCCAGGGCCGTCCCGGCGGCGGTGGTGGCGGCGGTGGTGGTCGCCCAGGCGTTGGCGGCCGTCCCGGCGGCGGTGGTGGTGGCCGGCCAGGGATCGGCGGCCGTCCCGGCGGCGGTGGTGGTGGCCGTGGTGGCCCGATCGGCACCCGCGGAGGCCCCTCCGGACGACCCGGCGGCTTCCGTGGCCCGCGCCCCAAGCGCCGTCGCAGCCGGTCGCGGCGGGAAGAGTTCGAGGCCATGGGCGCGCCCAGCCTGGAAGGCCAGGGCGGGCTCGACATCGCCGTCGAGGGCGTGCTGCGCGTGCCCCGCGGCGTCACCGTGCAGGAGCTGGCCGACCGGCTCGGCCGGCCAGCGGGTGACCTGGTCCGCATCCTCATGCAGATGGGGGAGATGCTGACCGCCACCCAGTCGATGTCCGACGACGCCGTCAACCTGCTCAGCGAGGAGATCGGCGCGCGCATCGAGGTGGTCGACCCGAGCGAGGCCGACGCCCTGACCGAGCTGGAGGGCTGGGAGGACACCCAGCCTGACACCGAGGCCGACCTGCGGCCGCGGCCGCCGGTCGTCACCGTCATGGGCCACGTCGACCACGGCAAGACCAAGCTGCTCGACGCCATCCGCCACACCGACGTGGTGGCCCGCGAGGCCGGCGGCATCACCCAGCACATCGGCGCCTACCAGGTGCGTGCCGGCGAGGACGGCCGGCTGGTGACGTTCATCGACACCCCGGGCCACGAGGCGTTCACCGCCATGCGCGCCCGCGGCGCCGCCGTCACCGACATCGCCGTGCTGGTGGTGGCGGCCGACGACGGCGTGATGCCGCAGACCGTCGAGGCGATCAACCACGCCAAGGCGGCCGCGGTGCCGATCGTGGTGGCGGTCAACAAGATCGACAAGCCCGAGGCCAACCCGGTGCGGGTCCGCCAGCAGCTCACCGAGTACGACCTGGTCGCCGAGGAGTACGGCGGCAAGACCCAGTTCGTCGACGTCTCCGCCAAGACCCAGCAGGGCCTCGACACCCTGATCGAGACCATCCTGCTGGTCGCCGACGTGGAGCTGAACCTGCGCGCCAACCCCAACCGGCGCGCCCAGGGCAGCATCATCGAGGCGCACCTTGACAAGGGCCGCGGCCCGGTGGCCACCATCCTGGTCCGCCGCGGCACCCTGAAGGTCGGCGACGCGATCGTCGCCGGGGTGGCGTTCGGCCGCGTCCGGGCGATGTTCGACGAGAACGGCATCGAGGTCGAGGAGGCCGGCCCCGCCCGGCCGGTGCAGATCCTCGGGCTCTCGGCGCCGCCGAGCGCCGGCGACGAGGCCCGGGTGGTGGCCGACGAGCGGGTCGCCCGCTCCATCGGCCAGACCCGCGAGGCGCGCCAGCGCCAGGCCCTGTTCGCCCAGTCGGCCAGGGCGCCGCGGCTCGAGGACCTGTTCGAGCGGATCAAGGAGGGCGAGCTCAAGGAGCTGCCGCTGATCCTCAAGGCCGACGTGATGGGCTCGGTCGAGGCCCTCGACGACGCCCTCGGCAAGCTGAAGGTCCCCGACGTGCGCCTGCGCGTGGTGCACAAGGCCGCCGGCGCGATCACCGAGAACGACGTCAGCCTCGCCACCACCACCCAGGCGATCATCATCGGCTTCTCGGTGCGGCCCAACCCGGCCGCCGCCGCCCTGGCGGACCGCGAGGGCGTCGACATCCGCCTCTACACGGTCATCTACCAGGTCGTCGATGACATCGAGAAGGCCCTCAAGGGCATGCTCGCGCCCGAGTACGAGGAGCGCGCGCTCGGTACCGCCGAGGTCAGGGCGCTGTTCCGGGTGCCGAGGGTCGGGGTGGTCGCCGGCTCCTACGTCACCAACGGCGAGGTCGCCCGCGGCGCCAAGGCGCGCCTGGTCCGCGACGGCGTGGTGGTGTACGACGGGCGCATCGAGTCGCTGCGCCGCTTCAAGGACGACGCCCGCACGGTGGCCGCCGGCTACGAGTGCGGCATCGGCCTGGAGAACTTCAACGACGTCAAGGAGGGGGACCAGATCGAGGTCTACGAGATGGTGGAGGTCCCGCGGTAGCGGGCGCGGGGCGGCCAAGCCGCTGTCGATACCATGGGGTGCGCCATGTTCGTCGCCCTGCTCCAGCTCGAGTTGCACCTGCCCGAATCGACCTCGCTGAAGGACAAGCGCTCGGTGCTCCGTTCGCTCTCGGCCGACCTGCGCAAGCTCAACTGCGCCGTCGCCGAGGTCGATCACCAGGACCAACGGCAGCGGGCCACCGTGGCGGTGGCGACGGTGGCCGGCGAGGGCTTCCACGCACGGCGGGTGCTGGTCTCGGCCGAGCGACAGGCCGAGCGTGCCGCCGGTATCGAACTGCTCGACAGCAACGTCACCCTCTTCGGACCAGAGGACGGCTGAGGACCATGGCCAATCCCAGCTACCCGCGCTCGCTGCGCCTGGCGGAGACGATCAGGCGGCTGGTCGGCGAGTGGGTCGAAGCCGAGCAGGCCGACGGCCGGCTCGGCTTCGTCACCGTCACCGACGTGCGCGTGACCGGCGACCTGCGCCACGCCACCGTCTACTGGACCGTGCTCGGCGACCGGCCGGCCCAGGACGCCGCCGAGGCGGCCCTGCAGGAGGCCGCCGGCCAGGCGCGCAGCTTCGTCGCCGGCCAGGTGCGCCTGCGGCACGTCCCGGCGCTCGAGTTCGTGCGCGACGAGCTGCCCGACCACAGCGCCCGCATCGACCACCTGCTGGCCGAGATCGGCAGCGAGGGCGAGCGGCGCGGCGGGGGAGGAGCGGCCGCCGGACCGGAAGGGCCGCGGTCGTGAGCGCCTCGCCGGCGATCGCCGAGCGCGACTGGGAGGCCGCCGTCGCCGCGATCGCCGCCTCCGGCAGTACGGTGATCTCCTGCCACGTCAACCCGGACGGCGACGCCCTCGGGTCGGCGCTCGCCCTGAACCTGGCCATGGCCGCCGGCGGCAGGCACGCGCTGACCAGCTTCTCCGAGCCGTTCGTGGTGCCGCCCCAGTACCGCTTCCTCGCGGGCCTCGACCGGCTCGTCCCACCCGGGCAGGTCCCCGCCGCCGCCGACCTGTTCGTCTGCTTCGACGCCGGCTCCCTCGACCGGCTCGGCACCCTGGTCGGCGCGTTCCGCGGCGCCGCCCGCACGATCGTGGTCGACCACCACGCCTCGAACACCCGCTTCGGCGAGGTCAACCTCATCGACCCGCACGCCCCGGCCAGCGCGGTGCTCTGCCGCGAGCTGCTGCGCCGCCTCGGCCTCAAGCTCGACCCGGAGATCGCCACCTGCCTGTACACCGGCCTGGTCACCGACACGGGCCGCTTCCAGTACCAGGCCACCACGCCGGCGACCCACCTGCTCGCCGCGGAGCTGCTGCAGGCCGGCGTCGAGCAGTACGAGGTGGCCAAGGCGGTGTTCGAGACCAACGAGATCGGCTACCTCCGCCTGATCGGCGACAGCCTGAGCCGCATCGCCCAGGTGCCCGAGGCGTCGCTGGTGTGGACCTCGGTCACCCTGGCCGACCTGGCCGCGCACGGCGTCGAGATGGACCAGACCGAGGGGCTGATCGACCTGGTCCGCACGGACGCCGCCAGCGACGTCGCCGCGGTGCTCAAGGAGCAGCCGGACGGCAGCCACAAGGTCTCGCTCCGCTCCAAGGGCGGCACCGACGTCGGGGCCATCGCCACCCGCTGCGGCGGCGGCGGCCACCAGTTCGCCGCCGGCTACACCTCCGAGCTGGGCGTCGAGGGCACCGTCGCCGCCCTGGTCGAGGGCCTCACCGTGGCCCGGTCCACCGGGGGGGCGACCAGCGCCCCCCCGGACCCCCCCGACGGCGCAGGCGGGCGTCTGCGGCGATGATCGACGGGGTGCTGGTCTGCGACAAGGCCGCCGGCATGACCTCCCACGACGTGGTCGCGCGGGTGCGCCGGCTGGCGGGCCAGCGCCGCGTCGGCCACGGCGGCACCCTCGACCCGCCGGCGACCGGCGTGCTGGTGGTGGCGCTCGGCCGTGCCACCCGGCTGCTGCGCTACCTGCCGATGGAGCCGAAGCGCTACCTGGCGGTGATCGCGTTCGGCGCCGAGACCGACACCCTGGACGCGACCGGCACGGTGGTGGCCACGGCCGACGCCGCGGTCGACGACGCCGCGCTGCGGCGCGCCCTGGCCGGCTTCCTCGGCGCCCAGCGGCAGCTCCCGCCGATGGTCTCGGCCGTCAAGGTGGGCGGCGAGCGGCTCTACGCCAAGGCGCGGCGGGGCGAGACCGTCGACCGCGAGCCCCGCGAGGTCACCGTCCACGCCCTCGAGCTGCGCGAGCTCGCCGCCGGCGAGCGTCCCCGCGCGACCGTGCTGGTGACCTGCTCCGGCGGGACCTACGTGCGCGCCCTGGCGGCCGACCTCGGCCGCGCCCTCGGCACCGTGGCCCACCTGGCGAGCCTGCGCCGCACCGCCGTCGGCGCCTTCGTCGAGGCCGACGCCCGCCCCCTCGACGAGCTGCAGGCGCTCGCGGAGGGCGGCCGGCTCGGCGAGGTCGTGATCGAGCCGGCGGCCGCGCTCGCCCCGCTCGGCGTGCGGCCGGTGTCCGCGCGGGAGGCGGTCGCGCTGGCGTCGGGGCAGACCCTCAGCCCGACGGGCAGGGACGGCCCGGTCGCCGCCGTCGGGCCCGACGGCCACCTGGTCGCGGTCATCCAGGACGGCGCCGGGCGGGCCCGCTCCAAGGTGGTGGTGGCGTGAGCGCGCGGGTCGCGTACGGGCTCGGCGAGCTGCCGGCCGGCCTCGGCGCGACCGCGGCGACGGTGGGCATGTTCGACGGCGTCCACCGCGGCCACCAGGCGTTGCTGCGCCGGGTGGTGGCCGAGGCGGCCGTCAGGGACGCGCTGCCCACCGCGGTCACGTTCGACCGCCACCCCTTCGAGATCCTGCGGCCCGACCAGGCCCCACCGCTGCTCGGCACCCTGCCCGAGCGCGTCGAGCTGCTCGGCGCCGCCGGCATGGGGCTGGTGCTGGTGCTGGCGTTCACCCACGAGCTCTCCCAGGTGAGCGCGGAGGAGTTCGCCGTCGGGGTGCTGTTCGACGCCCTGGCCGCCCGCGCGGTGGTGGTGGGGGAGAACTTCCGCTTCGGCAACCGCGCCAAGGGCGACGTCGCCCTGCTCGCCGCGCTCGGCGCCGAGCGCGGCGTCGACGCCGTCGGCGTCGGCCTCTACGCGGACGGCAGCGGCGAGGTCGTCTCCTCCACCCGGGTCAGGGCCGAGCTGGCCCGCGGCGACGTCCAGGCGGCCGCCGCCTCCCTGGGCCGCACCTACGCCGTCTCCGGCAGGGTCGTCCGCGGCGACGGCCGCGGCCGCGCCCTGCTCGGCGTGCCGACCTGCAACCTCGAGCTGGACGAGCGCACCGCCCTGCCCGCCTTCGGGATCTACGCCGGGCGCCTGTCGATCGGCGGCGGCGCGCCCCTGCCCGCCGCGGTCAACGTCGGCGTCAGCCCCCAGTTCGACGGCGAGCAGGTGCGGGTCGAGGCCCACGTGCTCGACTTCGACGGCGACCTGTACGGGCGCGAGGTGACCGTCTCGTTCGAGCACCGCCTCCGCGGCGAGCAGGTCTTTCCCGGCGTCGACGAGCTGATCGCCAAGATGCGCGACGACCTCCGCGAGGTCCGTCGCCTGCTCGGCGTGCCCGCCCCGCATTAGTTGCATGGCGCAAGCATCTATGGCACGGTGGCCGCGTGCCTGCTCCAACCACCCTCCCCGAGCCGACCACCGGCCAGCGGCTGCTGCTCGCGCTGATGACCATCGGCCGGCGCATCCGGTCGCGGACCCCCGACGGTAGCGAGCTCGATCCCGCCTCGGCGTTCGTGCTCCACCACGTCGCCGAGGGAGCGCCGCTGCGCGTCTCCGCACTGGCCAGGTGCATCAGGCTCGACTCGTCGACCGTGTCGAGGCACGTCGGGCACCTGGAGGCCCTCGGCTACCTGGCCCGCAGCGTCGACCCGGACGACCGCCGGGCGACCCGCCTGCGCCTGACCGACAAGGGTCGCGCCCGGCTCGACGAGGCGATGCGGGCCAAGGCGGCGCTGGTCGACCGCGCCACCGCCGACTGGTCCCAGGAGGACCGCGACCGGCTCACCGCGCTGCTGACCCGGTTGCTCCAGAGCATCGACCGGCTGACCGAAACGGAGAGCGGATGACCACACCAGCACCCGACAGCCCGGCGGGCGTGGCGGTCAACGGCGCCGCCGGGGCTGCCCCCGTCGGCGACGAGCCCACCCCGGTGGCCTTCACCCACCGGCAGATCGTCGTCATCCTGTTCGGGGTCATGGCCGGCATGCTGCTGTTCGCGCTCGACCAGGGCATCGTCGGCACCGCCCTGCCACGGATCGTCAGCGACCTCGGCGGCCTCGACAAGCTCTCCTGGGTGGTCACCGCCTACCTCCTCACCTCGACCGCGGCCACGCCGCTGTGGGGCAAGGTCTCCGACCTCTACGGGCGGCGCCTCACCTTCCAGGCCGCCATCGGGATCTTCCTGCTCGGCTCGGCGCTGTGCGGGCTCAGCCAGAACATGATCGAGCTGATCGGCTTCCGCGCCCTGCAGGGCGCCGGCGGCGGCGGCCTGTTCGCGGTCGCGCTCAGCATCATCGGCGACGTGATCCCGCCCAGGCAGCGTGGCCGCTACCAGGGCTACTTCGGCGCCGTCTTCGGCGTCTCCAGCGTCGCCGGCCCGCTGCTGGGCGGCTGGCTCACCGACGGCCCCGGCTGGCGCTGGATCTTCTACGTCAACCTGCCGGTCGGCGGTGCCGCGCTCGTGGTCACCTCGCTGGTGCTGCGGATGCCGGTGGTGCGCCGGCCGCACCGCATCGACTACCTGGGGGCGGCCGCGATCGTCGCGGCCGTGTCCTGCCTGCTGCTCTACCTCGACTGGCGGGGCAGGGAGTACGGCTGGACCGAGGCGGGCGCGCTCGCGCTGCTCGGCGCGTTCGCGGTGCTGGCAGTGGCCTTCGTCCGGATCGAGCTGCGCGCGGTCGAGCCGATCATCCCGATGCGGCTGTTCCGCAACCCGGTCTTCGGCGTCGGCAACGCCTTCGGCTTCCTCGCCGGCATCGCGATGTTCGGCGGGTTCATCTTCCTGCCGGTCTACCTGCAGGCGGTGCAGGGCTTCACGCCGACCGCCTCGGGCCTGTCGCTGCTGCCGGCGATCGTCGGCATCTTCTCCACCTCGATCACCTCCGGCCGCCTGATCACCCGCACCGGCCGCTACAAGATCTTCCCGATCCTCGGCGGCGCGGTGCTGACCGTCGCCCTGTACCTGCTGTCGCACCTGGGGGTCGACACGCCGTTCTGGCAGGTCGCGCTGTACGAGTACCTGTTCGGCGCGGGCCTGGGGTTCACCATGCAGACGATCGTCACCGCCGTGCAGAACGCGGTCGAGTTCCGCGACCTGGGCGTGGCGACCGGCTCGACCACCTTCTTCAGGCAGATGGGCGCCTCCATCGGGGTGGCCGTCTTCGGCGCGGTGCTGACCAGCCGGCTCACCCACTACCTCAGCGAGGGGCTCGCCACGGCCGGCGTGCGGCCCGGCGCCGGGGGCCTCAAGATCGACGCCAACAACGTCCAGGCGATCCAGCGCCTCACCGGGCCGGCGAGGACGCTGGTGCTCGGCGCCTTCGCCAACGCGCTCGACGACGTCTTCCTGATCGGCGTCCCGTTCCTGGCGCTCGCCTTCGTCGTGGCGCTGTTCCTCAAGGAGGTGCCGCTGCGCACCGGCCCGGCCGGGCCGGGAGCGGGCCCGCCGCCGGGCGCCGGCCCAGCCGGCGACGGGTCGTCGAGCCCGGACGGGCAGCGGTCCGCGTCCGGCGCGCCGAGCCCGGCGGGTCCCCGGGAGGCCGACCGCGTTCAGGGCCGGCGCGCGCCTGCCGATTGAACTACGACGAGGTCACGGAGGCGCGCGACCCGAGGGCCGCCCGGCCTGGCGGGAGCCTCCCGGACGCGGCGCGGAGGTGCGACGGTGTCGGCGCGCAACCCGAAGATCCTGGTCTGCGACGACGACGACGGCATCCGCGGGATGCTGCTCGCCTTCCTGGACGGCGAGGGGTTCGAGGTGACCGGCGTCGCCGACGGGCCATCGTGCCTGGCCGCGGTCGTCGAGGACCCGCCCGACATCGTGGTGCTCGACGTGATGATGCCCGGGATGGACGGCTACCAGGTGCTGGAGGTGCTGCGCCGGGACCACTCCGAGCTGGCCCTCAAGGTCGTCATGCTGACCGCCCGCACCTCCGACGCCGACATCTGGCACGGCTGGACCTCGGGGGTCGACTACTACATGTCCAAGCCGTTCGATCCCGAGGAACTGCTGCGCTTCCTCCACTTCCTGGCCCACCAGACCGGGACGGTCGCGCCGACCGAGTGAGCGCCACCCGCCGCGGCCCGTCGAGGCGCTCCTTCCCAGCTCACCGTAGTTGCCTGTGCTACCATTCGCGCTGGGTGGCCGGGTCGGGCTGGCTCGCGACAACGAGCCGGGCCCGCGCCGGGCGACCGTCCGGGATGCGGGACGCCTGGGCTCCGACGAGCCGCAGCGGCGCCCCCGGGCACGACTCCGCAACAACCCCCTGCGAGGTAGCGCATGCTGGTCAAGGACGAGAAGACCAAGATCATTTCCGAGTACGCGACCAAGGACAACGACACCGGCTCGCCCGAGGTCCAGGTCGCCATCCTCACCAAGCGCATCAACATGCTCACCGAGCACCTCAAGGTGCACAAGCACGACCACCACTCGCGCCGCGGCCTGCTGCAGATGGTCGGCCGCCGGCGCCGGCTGCTCCGCTACCTGCAGGCGACCGACGTGACCCGCTACCGCTCGCTGATCGAGCGCCTCGGGTTGCGGCGCTGAGGAGCGCCGAAGCACGGACGCGGCTCACTGGCCAGATGCTACCGAGGCGCCCACCGCGAGGGGCTCGGCCTGGCGCCGGCGCCGGCGCGCCCCGGCCGGGAAGGCGGTGACGCCGCTGCCGCACTGACAACCGTGGAGCTACCGACGACCGCGGCCCGGTGCCGTGCCAGTTGTCAGTGGTGAGCCCTGGAGCAGGAGCTCCAGGCCTTTCGACTGGGAACTGGCACCGCTCGACCGAACCGCCGCCGGCCTGTACGGCCGGCGAGGCGCAGCGCGGTCGCCAACCGCCAATCGTCATGCCGCCCACCGGGTGGGCGCCGCATGAGGCAAAGAGGAGAGAGAGACATTCATGGCAGTACATCGTGTGCAAGGCTCGGTCGGCGGCCGGGACATGCTGCTGGAGACCGGCAAGCTGGCCATGCAGGCCGGCGGCGCCGTGGTCGCCGGCCTGGGTGAGACCCAGGTGCTGGTCACCGCGACCGCCAGCAAGCAACCCAAGGAGCAGCTCGACTTCCTCCCGCTCACCGTGGACGTGGAGGAGCGCATGTACGCCGCCGGCAAGATCCCCGGTGGCTTCTTCCGCCGTGAGGGGCGGCCGTCCGAGACGGCCATCCTCACCGCCCGCCTGATCGACCGGCCGCTGCGCCCCTCGTTCCCCAAGGGACTGCGCAACGAGATCCACGTGATCGGCACCATCCTGTCCGCCGACATGCAGAACAACCCCGACATCTGCGCGATCAACGGCGCCTCCGCCGCGGTGCAGCTGGCCGGCATCCCCTTCAGCGGGGCAGTCGGCGCGGTGCGCCTCGGCCGCCGCGGCTCCGACTGGATCGTCAACCCGACCTACGCCGAGCTGGAGGAGTGCACCTTCGACATGGTGGTGGCCGGCCGCCAGAACGAGAGCGGCGGGGTCGACATCCTGATGGTCGAGGCCGAGGCGACCGAGCAGGCCGTGCGGCTGATGGAGGAGACCGGCGCGCCCAAGCCGACCGAGGAGTCCCTCGGCCTGGCCCTGGAGTTCGCCAAGCCGCACATCGCTACCGCCTGCCAGCTGCAGCTCGAGCTGGTGCGCCAGGCCGGCGCGCAGCCCCGCGACTACCCCGTGTTCGAGGACTACGCCGAGGACGTCGCCGGGATCGTCAGGGGCGCGAGCGAGGCGGCCGTCCGCGAGGCGATCACCATCGCCGACAAGGGCGAGCGGCAGGAGCGCCTCGACGCCATCAAGGCGGAGGCCGCCGAGGCGGCCTCCGGCCAGCTCGGCGAGGCCTACGCCGGCCGCGAGCGCGAGGTCTCGGCGGCGTTCCGGAGCCTGCAGAAGGAACTGGTTCGCCAGCGGGTCGTCAAGGAGGCCAAGCGCATCGACGGGCGCGGGCCGCGCGACATCCGGCCGCTCTCGGCCGAGGTCGGCATCCTGCCGCGGGCGCACGGCTCCGGCCTGTTCGAGCGCGGCGAGACCCAGGTGCTCAACATCACCACCCTCGGCATGGTCCGCATGGAGCAGATCGTGGACACCCTCGACCCCGAGGACCGCAAGCGCTACATGCACCACTACAACTTCCCGCCGTTCTCCACCGGCGAGACCGGCTTCATGCGCGGCCCCAAGCGCAGGGAGATCGGCCACGGCGCCCTCGCCGAGCGCGCCCTGCTCCCGGTGATCCCCGACAAGGAGGAGTTCCCCTACGCGCTGCGGCTGGTCTCGGAGGTGCTGTCGTCCAACGGCTCCACCTCGATGGCGTCGGTGTGCGCCTCGACCCTGTCGCTGATGGACGCCGGCGTGCCGATCAAGGCACCGGTCGGCGGCATCGCCATGGGCCTGATCGCCGAGGGCGGCGAGTTCGTCACCCTGACCGACATCCTCGGCGCCGAGGACGCCTTCGGCGACATGGACTTCAAGGTCGCGGGCACGCGCGAGTTCGTCACCGCGCTGCAGCTCGACACCAAGCTCACCGGCATCCCGAGCGAGGTGCTGATCGCCGCGCTCACCCAGGCGCGCGACGCGCGCATGGTGATCCTCGACGTCATCCAGGCCGCCATCGACCGGCCGCGCGACCAGGTCAGCCGCTTCGCCCCGCGGGTCCACATCGAGCAGATCCCGGTCTCCAAGATCGGCGAGCTGATCGGCCCGAAGGGCAAGCGCATCAACGAGATCCAGGCCACCTCGGGGGCGGAGATCTCGATCGAGGACGACGGTCGCGTGTTCATCGGCGCCACCGACGGTGAGCAGCTCGACATCGCCCTGAAGATGATCCGCGAGCAGATGAACCCGGTCATGCCCCAGGTGGGGGAGCGCTACCTCGGCACGGTGGTGAAGACCACCACCTTCGGGGCGTTCATCTCGCTCACCCCGGGCAAGGACGGCCTGCTGCACATCTCCAAGCTGGGCAAGAAGGGCCAGCGCGTGCGGGCCGTCGAGGACGTCGTCAACGTCGGCGACAAGCTGCTGGTCGAGGTCACCGAGATCGACCGGCAGAACCGCATCTCGCTGGCGCTCGCCGAGGAGGGCGAGGGCGAGGCCGCGGTCGCGCCGCCGTCCGGAGACGGCGACGCCGCCGAGCGTCGCTAGCGGTCCGATGGCAGCCGCCCCTGCCTTCGAGCGCAGCGACCTCTCCGGAGGGCTGCGCATCCTCACCGAGCGCATGCCGAGCGTGCGCTCGGTGGCCCTCGGCATCTGGGCCGGCGTGGGGTCCCGCGACGAGACCCCACGCCAGGCCGGCGCCTCCCACTACCTGGAGCACCTGCTGTTCAAGGGGACGGAGCGCCGCTCGGCGCAGGAGATCGCCGAGGTCATGGACGCGGTCGGCGGGGAGCTGAACGCGTTCACCTTCAAGGAGTACACCTGCTTCTACGCCCGCACGCTCGACCGCGACCTGCCGCTCGCGGTCGACGTGCTGGTCGACATGGTGCGCGCCTCCAAGCTGGCCAAGCCGGACGTGGAGGCCGAGCGCACCGTGATCCTCGAGGAGATCGCCGCCGCCAACGACGTGCCCGAGGACCTGGTCCACGACCTCTTCGCCGAGGTGCTGTTCGGCGGCCACCCGCTCGGCCTGCCGGTGCTCGGCACCGTCGAGTCGATCAAGGCGATGCCGCGCGACCTCCTAGCGCGCTACTGGCGGCGCCACTACACCCCGGGCAACCTGGTGGTCGCCGCCGCCGGGAACTGCGGCCACGGCGAGGTGGTCGAGCTGGTCACCAAGGCCTTCGGCCAGCTCGGCGACGGGGCCGCCGTCGGCCCCCGCCCGGACCGCGCGCGGCCACGCTCCGGCGGCGGGCTGTGCGTGCGCCGGCGGCCGACCGACCAGGCCCACGTCGTCCTCGGCGGGCCGGCCATCTCCCGCGGCGACCCGCGCCGCTTCGCCCTCGGCGTGCTCAACATCGCCTTCGGCGGCGGCATGAGCTCGCGCCTGTTCCAGGAGGTGCGCGAGAAGCGCGGCCTGGTCTACTCGATCGGCTCCTACGCCAACCAGTACGCCGAGACCGGCTCGTTCGCCGTCTACGCCGGCGCCGCGCCGCGGCGCATCCACGAGGTCCTCAAGGTCGTCAGGGACGAGGTCGAGCGGCTCGCCGCCGACGGCCTCGGCGAGGAGGAGCTGGCCCGCGCCAAGGGCCAGTTCAAGGGTTCGCTGGTGCTCGGCATGGAGGACACCTCGAGCCGCATGTCGTGGCTGGGCAAGTCGGAGCTGACCCGCGGCGAGATCCTCACCGTCGACGAGGTCATCCAGCGGGTCGACGCCGTCACCGAGGCCGACCTGCGCGCCCTGTCCAAGGAGCTGCTCGGCGACGGCCTCAGCTCCCTCGCCCTGATCGGCCCCTTCGACGCCGACGAGTTCACCGAGTACGTGGCCTGAGCGGCCGAGCCGGGTCAGGGGTCGGCCAGCAGGCGCTTGAAGGCGAACGCGCGCCACGGGCGGCGGCCCCAGGCGGCGAGCCTGCCGAGCAGGATCGGTCGCCACTGGGGCTCGCGGCCGTAGGAGACCAGTAGGAAGGCGACCGGGTCGGCGGAGATGTGGCAGTCCACCGGCCCGGCCCTGGCCGGCTCGACGCTCGCCCGGCCCTCCGCCAGCCGGAAGGTGAAGCGGGGGCCACCGCGGACCCGCACGTCGTAGGCCACGGTCACGTCACGGGCCGCCTCGCCATCGACGTAGGCGGGCAGCACCGCGGTGCTGCCCGCGATCACCAGCCGGGCGTGACCAGGGTCGATGCGCCACGGCCGTCCCAGGGAGCGGGCGATGTCGAGGCAGTGGACCAGGTACTCGCCGAGCAGGATGGCGGTGACGGCGGCGAGGTTGGCGGTCGCGCCGCCGTAGAACGGGAAGGAGTCGTCCGCCGGGCGCCCGGCCGTGTCCGCGAGGAAGCGCGCCGCCTCCTCGACCAGCAGGTCGGCGAGGGCGGCCGGGTCGCGCACGCCGACCTGGGCGATGCGGCTGAGGTTGACCTCGGCGAGGTCGACGCCGGGCTCCGGGGCGATACGCCGCAGGGCCAGCCCGCCGAGGCTGCGGGTGCTCGCCACCACGTGGGCGGCCGTCTGGCCGACGGTCCAGTCCAGCCCGCGGGCCGGCTTCTCCAGGTCCGGCCCGGACGCCGACCCGATGAGCCCCGCCGCGTCGGCGGCCGCCACCTCCACCGCCGCCCGCGCCGCCGCCAGGCCGACCGGTACTCCGCCCAACCGCCATCACCGCCAATCCGTTCGACAGAGCGCGAGCCTCCCTTTCCGCACCAGTCACCGTCAAGCGCGACCGGCCGGCTGGCGCCTGTCGCCGTAGGGGACCGGCGACGCCTTCCTGGCCCTCGCCGGCCGCCTGGCGACCGAGTAGCTGGGCTAGTCAGCTGGCGCCCTTGGCGCGGCGCCGGCGGTAGCCGGCCCGCTCGGCGGCGGTGTCGTCCTCGCCGTACTCGGCGCCGGCGCGGCGGTCGGGGACCACCGCGTGGTAGTTGCCGAGCAGGTGCAGCCCGACCGACTCCGCCACGCGGGCCGAGGCGTCGTTGTCGACCGCGTGGTTGTAGAGCACCGCCCTGCCCTCGGCGAGCACGGAGCGGGCCGCGGCGGCCACCACCGAGCGCGCCAGGCCGCGGCCGCGCGCGGACGGCGCGGTGCCGACCGAGATCTCCCGCAGGCGCTCGTCGTAGCGCTTCAGCACCGCGGTCGACAGCACCTCGCCGCCCTCCATCACCACCCAGGCCTCGCCGACGAAGTGCCCGAGCACCCACTCCGGCAGGCGCGGGTCGCCGGCGTCCAGCACGGTCACCTCTGCCGCCGGTGGGGGGATCACCACGCCGGTGCGGGCGGTGCCCGAGAACATGTGCCCGGGCAGCTCCGCCGCGAGGGCCTTCAGCGCGGTGGTGACGGTGTCGGGGCCGTCGAGCAGCTGGCGCAGGCGTGCGGCCTGCTCCGGCGCCACCCCGACGACCGCGCCGCCGTGGCGCTCGAAGGCGCGCGCCGTCATGCTCGGGTGCGCGACGTCGGCGACCAGGACCTTGCCGGCGGCCAGCTTGTCCAGCGGCAGCCGGAAGCGGTCGGAAAGCACGGTCAGGACGACCGCCTCGTTGTCCACCGGTGCCAGCATGGACCAAGCCTAACGGGAGCGGGGCGCAACCGACAGCCGGGACCGGCGCCGGCGGCGCAGCAGGTACGATCGGGTGCCATGGCGCGGGTCGACCAATACCAGCTCCCCGGCGGCCCCCGGGTCGGGGTGCTCGGCGGTGCCGGCTACCTGGTGCGCGGCATCGGCCTGTTCGTCCGCACGCCCGGGATGCGCCTGCTCG
Source organism: Actinomycetes bacterium (assembly GCA_036377075.1). GTDB lineage: Bacteria > Actinomycetota > CALGFH01 > CALGFH01 > CALGFH01 > DASUZB01. Next base: position 15,052 of record DASUZB010000037.1, read on the forward strand.
GCCTGCTCCCCGCCGCGCTCGCCGCGCTGCTCGTGCTCGGCCTGCTGGTGGTGCTCGCGACCTTCGTCGACCAGCTGGCCATCGCCGTGACCCCGTTCGCCGACCACTGGTCCGAGGGCGCCCGCACGCTGCTGCGCGTCGGCGTGGGGTTCGCGCTCCTGGTCGCCTTCCTGCTGCTCGCCGTGGTGACCTTCGCGACGCTGACCAACATGATCGGGCAGCCGTTCTTCGAGCGCCTCTCCGACCGCGTCGAGCGGCGCCTCGGCAACCCGCCCGCCGGGATCGACGCGCCCTGGTGGCGCACCCTGCCACGGGCGACGGTCGAGTCGCTGCTGGTGCTCGCCCTGGTGGTCGCGGTCAACCTGCCCCTGTTCGTGCTCGACCTGACGCCGGTGCTCGGCCAGACCCTGGTGCCGGTGCTGCAGGCGCTGGTCTCCGGCTTCCTGCTCTCGCTCGAGCTGCTCGCCGTCCCGCTGCAGCGCCGCGGCCTGCACCTGGGCGCCCGGCTGCGCTTCGCCTGGCGCCACCGCGGCGCCGTGACCGGCTTCGGCGCGGCCGCCTTCCTGCTGTTCCTGGTCCCGCTCGCCAACGTGCTCGCGATGCCGGGCTCGATCGTCGGCGGCACCCTGCTGGTCCGCCGCCTCACCGGCACGCCCGACGCCTGAAGCGCGGCGGGGGAGCGCCGCTGCCCTACTCGCGGGCCGAGGTGACGCCGGCGAAGGGGCTCAGCCCGCCCCAGGTCATCAGCGCGCGGGCCAGTTCCGGCGGGCCTTGCGCCTGCCAGGTGCCGGCGCGGATCGCCTCGCCGAGCGGGAGCCGCCCGGTGTGCACCTTGGTGAGCGTGCGGGAGTCGGTCGCCACGATGAGGTCCTCGTCGAAGCCGGGCGGGGTGACGCACACCTCGGCGTCGGGGCGGTCGACCACCAGCCAGAAGCGTTCCTTGGGCCGGTCGCACAAGTCGAAGCGGACCACCACGCGGCGCGGCGGCAGGCGCTCCGGGTCGAGCAGGCGGCACCAGGCCCACAGCACGATCCCGGGGTCGTAGTCGCGCGGGCCCAGCGTCATCCAGCGGGCCGCCCAGGTCCCCAGCGCGATGCCGACGTCGTTGAGCTCCTGCCCGGCCGGCGTCAGGTACCAGTGCCAGCCGCGACCGCTCGGGCTCGGGCGCCGCTGCACGATGCCGTCGCGCTCGAGCGCCGCGAGCCGTTGGCTGAGCAGCGAGCGGGACATCCGCGGCACGCCGCGGTGGATCTCGCCGAAGCTGCGGCAGCCCAGGTAGAGGTTGCGCAGGATCAGCGGGGTCCAGCGCTCCGCGAACACCTCGGCGCCCTTGGCCACCGGGCAGTACTGGCTGTAGCCGCGGTCCATGACGGCAGTCTGGCAGGCCGGCGGCGGCGCGCAAGTCCAGATTTCGTACTTGGCATGGGCAGACCCGCGGGCGAGGATGCCGGCAACGATCCGAGCGTCTCCGCAGAGCAGGGGGGAAGTCCGATGGCGACCAGTGCCGCCGAGGCGGCCGAGCGCTCGGTGCGCGAGGCCGACGTGCTCGCGCTGCGGGAGCGCCTGCGCGGGGACCTGCTGCGGCCCGGCGACGCGGGCTACGACGAGGCACGGGCCTTGTGGAACGGGGCGATCGACGCCCACCCCGGCCTGATCGCCCGCTGCCAGGGCGCCGCCGACGTGGTCGCGGCGGTCCGCCACGCCCGCGACGAGGGCCTGCCGGTCGCGGTCCGCGGTGGCGGCCACAACGTGGCGGGGACGGCCACCTGCGAGGGCGGGCTGGTGCTCGACCTCTCGGCGATGAAGGGCGTCCAGGTCGACCCCGCCGGGCGGACCGCCGTGGCGCAGCCGGGCCTGCTGTGGGGGGAGCTGGACCACGAGACCCAGGCGTTCGGCCTGGCCACCACCGGCGGGATCGTGACCCACACCGGCATCGCCGGGCTCACCCTCGGCGGCGGCATCGGCTGGCTGATGCGCCGGGACGGCCTGACCTGCGACAACCTGCTGGGGGTCGACCTGGTCAACGCGGATGGCCGGCTCGTCGGGGCCAGCGAGCGCGAGCACCCCGAGCTGTTCTGGGGCGTCCGCGGCGGCGGCGGCAACTTCGGCGTGGTCACCGCCTTCCGCTACCGCCTCAACCAGGTCGGTCCGACGGTGCTCGCCGGGCCGCTGTTCTTCGCCGCCGAGGACGCCGGCGAGCTGCTGCGCTTCTACCGGGACTTCGCCGAGTCCGCCCCCGACGAGCTGACCACGGTGGTGAACCTGCGCTACGCGCCGCCGCTGCCGTTCATCCCCGAGCGCCTGCACGGCGCCCCGGTGGCCACCGTGGTGGTCTGCTGGGCCGGCCCGGTCGAGCGGGGCGAGCGGGTGCTCGAGCCGCTGCGCCGCCACGGCCGCCCGCTGCTCGACCTGATCGTCCCCAAGCCGTACACCGCCCACCAGGGCACCTTCGACGCGACCGTGCCCCACGGCCTGCACTACCACTGGAGGTCGGAGTACCTCGACGCCCTCGGCGACGACGCGGTCGAGGTGCTGCTGGCCAACGCCTGGGAGAGCCGCTCGCCCCGCTCGTACACGATCATGTTCCACCTCGGCGGCGCCGTCGGTCGCGTCCCCGACGACGCCACCGCGTTCAGCGGCCGCGGCGCGCGCTTCGCCGTGAACGTCAACGGCGCCGGCCTGCCGCACGAGTACGCCGAGCAGGTCGCCTGGGTTCGGCGCTTCGGGCAGGCGCTGCGGCCGCTGTCCGCCGGCGTCTACATGAACTTCCTCGGCGACGAGGGCCAGGACCGCGTCCGCGCCGCCTACGGCGCCGCCAAGTACGACCGCCTGGCGGCCCTCAAGGCCGCCTGGGACCCGGACAACTTCTTCCGCCGCAACCAGAACGTCCGCCCGCGGGCGTGAGCCCCGGCCCCGCCTGGCGGCGGGTCAGGAGCCGTCCGCCGGCCCGAGCGCCTCGACCAGGGCGGCCTCGAGGCGGGTGAGCTGGGCGCGGCTCAGGTGGCCGAGCGGTCCGGGGTCGCTCACGAGCCGCTCCCAGAACGCGTCGCGCAGGCGCACGCCCTCCGCGGTGACCGCCAGCGCCTTGACGCGGCGGTCGTCGGGGTCCGGCCGGCGCTCCACGGCGCCGCGCTGCTCCAGCTTGTCGGCCACGCCGGTCAGGTTCGAGGGGTCGTAGGCGAGGCGCTCGGCCAGGACCCGCATCGGCAGGGCCTCCGACGGCTGCAGCTGCATCAGCAGCTTGGCCTGCGTGGCGCTGAGGCCGGCCTCGGCGGCGATGGCGGCGAAGTTGGCCTGCAGCCGCGCGGTCATCCTGATCATCAGCCAGCTGACCTCCTGGACGAGCCGGAGGTCAGCGGACGGGGGCGCCACCCCCTGCGCGCGCTCGCTCACCCGCACAGCCTAGCCGATCTTGGTCGTCTCAATACTTGACTTTACCATTATGGTAAGGTCATCTATGGTCAGCGACCGCGAACACGGAGGGACGCGATGGACCTTGGCCTGCGGGACCGAGTCGTGCTGGTGAGCGGGGCCTCCTCGGGGATCGGCGCGGCCACGGCGCGCGCCTTCGGCGGTGAGGGCGCCCGCGTGGCCGTGACCTACCACCGCAACCGCGCCGGCGCCGAGCAGGCCGCCGGCCAGGTTCGGGAGGCCGGCGGCGAGGCGATGGTCGTCGGCATGGACCTCGCCGACCCGCCCAGCATCCACGCGGCCGCCACCCAGGTGGCGGACCGCTGGGGTGGGATCGACGTGCTGGTCGGCAACGCCTTCGACGTGGACGCCGAGCCCTGGCAGCCGATGCTGCGCACCAACCTCGAGGGCGTCTTCCACACCGTCGACGCCGTCCGGCCCCTGATGGACGGCCACGGCTGGGGCCGCATCCTGTTCGTCTCGTCCAGCCTCGCCGAGGTCGGCTTCGGCGACCCCGCCCTGGCCGCCGCGAAGGCCGCCCTCTACGGCCTGTGCCGCGCCCTCGCCCGCGAGCTCGGTCCCGCCGGCATCCTCGTCAACGTCGTCATGCCCGGCATCACCACCACCGAGAGCGCCCTGACCCGCATCCCCGAGCAGCTCCGCGCCCAGGTCGCGGCGATGTCCCCGAGCCAGCGCCTGTCCGCCCCGGACGACGTCGCCAACGCCCTGCTGTTCCTCGGCTCGCCCGCCAACGGCAACATCACCGGCCAGGTCCTGCGCGTCACCGGAGGCTAGGGAAGCCGCCGCCCGCACCGCCAGGGTGAGCGGGTAGCATGCCGGCCGACGGCGAGATCGAGGAGGCGCACCTCGTGCGGGTTGGCGTGCTGGGAGCGACGGGGCGGATGGGCCAGGCCACCTGCCGGGCCGTCCTCGGCGCCGGCGACCTCGAGCTCGCCGCGGTCGTCGCCCGCTCCACCAAGGTCGGCCACGAGCTGCGCGAGGTGATCGCCGAGGCGCCCGGCGACCTGCTCATCGGCGACGCGGTCTCCGACCTGGTGAGCGCGGAGGTCGAGGTGGTGGTCGACTTCTCCGCGCCGGAGGCGACCGTCGGCGCCGCCCGTGCCCTGCTGCCGGACGGCGTGCACCTGGTCTCGGGCACCACCGGCCTGCCCGCCGGGGCGCTGGAGGAGCTGGGCCGGCTGGCCGGCGGGGAGGACGGCGGCAACCTCGTCTGGGCGCCCAACTTCGCCCTCGGCGCGGTCCTCATGGTGCATTTCGCCGCGACCGCGGCGCGCCACTACCCGGCCGCCGAGGTGATCGAGCTGCACCACGCGGGCAAGGCGGACGCGCCGTCCGGCACGGCCATGCGCACCGCCAGGGCGATCTCCGCCGCGCAGGGCGCCGGCGAGCGGCCCGGCCCCGGCGCGGAGTCGGTCGCCGGCGTGCGCGGCGGCGAGGTGGACGGCGTGCGGGTCCACTCGGTGCGCCTGCCCGGCCTGGTCGCCCACCAGGAGGTCGTCTTCGGCGGCCAGGGCGAGCTGCTGACCATCAGGCACGACTCGCTCGACCGCTCCTCGTTCATGCCCGGGGTGCTGCTGGCCATCCGCCAGGTCCCGACCAGGCCCGGCCTCACCGTCGGGCTCGAGCCGCTGCTGGGGCTGTCGTGAACGGGCCGGCGCGCCAGCCGGCGTACTGGGTGGAGGAGTTCACCCCCGAGGAGCGCGCCCGCCTGGAGCCCTACGTCACCAACCTCGACGGGCCGGTCTTCGCGCTGCGCAACCTGCCGGAGACGGTCAAGGCCGCGCTGTTCGCGCGCTACTCGCGCACCGGCAAGAGCCTGCGGCGCCTGTTCCTGGACGAGTTCGCCGACCAGGCCGAGGCCGGCGCGCACGAGCCCAGCCCGGCGACCGGTACCCGCCGGGCCACCGAGCTGTACGGGCGCATCTTCGACCAGTACGGCGACGACTCCGTGGCGCAGCTCGGCGGCGCCCACCTCGCCTGCGAGCAGGCGTCCAACCTGCTCACCAAGGCGCTCGAGTGGGGCCGGCTGGCGGCCTACCTGGAGCAGTCGACCCGCTACGTCTCCTACACCAGCAAGCCCGGCGGACGGTGGCGCTACCACCTCGACCCGGAGGTCGCCGGGGACCCGCTCGGCGCCGAGTACCGCCGCGTGCTCGACGGGCTCTTCGAGACCTACGCCGAGCTGCTGCCCGCCCTGACCGGGCACCTCGCCCGGGTGGCGCCGAACCGGCCCGGCGGCAGCGAGGCCGCCTGGCGGCGGGCGCTCAAGGCGCGCGCGCTCGACGGCCTGCGCGGCCTGCTGCCCGCCGCGACCACCTCCAACCTCGGCATCTACGCCACCGGCCAGGCCTACGAGGCGCTGCTGCTGCGCCTGCGCGCCGACCCGCTGCCCGAGGCGAGGAGCTACGCCGACCTGATCCTCGACGAGCTGCGCAAGGTGATCCCGACCTTCCTCACCCGGGTCGACCGGCCCGACCGGGGCGGTGCCTGGTCGCAGTACCTGGCCCGCACCGCGGCCGAGACGGCGGCGCTGACCGCGGAGCTGCTCGGCCGGGGGGCTGGCTCGCCGCAGCGTGCCAGCCTCGGCGAGGCGGAGGAAGCCGGGCCGTCGGTCACGCTCACCGAGTTCGACCCCGCCGCCGAGGACAAGGTGCTCACCGCGATCGCCTACCCGCACCTGCAAGCCGGCGAGGCCGAGGTCGCCGCGCGGGTGGCCAAGCTCGGCGCCGAGGAGCGCGCCCGGCTGCTCGCCGCCTACGTGGGGGAGCGGGGCAACCGGCGCCACAAGCCCGGCCGCGCCTTCGAGCGCGCCCTCTACACCTTCGACGTGGTGACCGACTACGGCGCCTTCCGCGACCTGCAGCGCCACCGGCTGTGCACCATCGTGTGGCAGCCGCTCACGCCGGCGCTCGGCCACGAGGTGCCGGACGACGTCGCCGCCGCCGGCCTGGAGGACCGCTTCGCGGCGGCGATGGCGGCCTCCGCCGAGCTGTACCGGGCGCTGCTGCCGCGCTTCCCGGCCCAGGCGCCGTACGCGGTCGCGCTCGCCCACCGGGTCCGCTTCGCCATCACCCTGAACGCGCGCGAGCTGCTGCACCTGGCGGAGCTGCGCTCGTCGCCGCAGGGCCACCCCGCCTACCGCCGGGTCGCCCAGGAGATGCACCGGCTGGTCGCCGAGCAGGCGGGCCACGCCGGCCTGGCGGCCGCCATGCGCTTCGTGGTCCACGACGAGGTCGACCTCGGCCGCCTCGACGCCGAGCGCCGCCTGGAGGCACGCCGCGCCGGCGCCGGCTGAGGTTGCGATTCCTTCACGATCGGCGACCCATTCGGGATATTTCAGACAGAAACGGATCGACCGGCCATCCATACGACGGAGATGCGCCGATTCAGGCGTTTGATTGACATTTGCGAGGCGTCCTAGCATGCGCACCGGCCATCGACCCAAGCCCCCTTGGGAGGCGTGCCGACACTGCAGCAGCAGACTTCCCCCCACGGTGGGAACGCCGCCACCGGCCTCGTGTTCGTCGGCATCGTGCTGACCGTGCTGTTCGCCGGCGGCATCGGTGCCGTCGTGGCCACCCACCCGGGGCAACCGGCGACCTCGCAGGCACCCGGCGACGACCAGGGCGCCCCCGGGCGCGGCGGCCAGAGCAGCGCCGCACCGAGCGCCGGCCGCGAGGCGAGCGCCAGCCTGGCCCAGCTGGTCGGGCTGCGCGACGACGCCCTGGCGCGGCGCGACGCCGCGATGCTGGGGCGCGTCTACGCCTCCGGCTGCGTGAACCGGCGCTACGACCAGGCCACCATCGCCCAGCTGGTGCGCGCCCACCAGCGCTGGGTCGGGCTGCGCTCGACCGTGCGGGTGCTGCGGGCGAGCCAGACGGGCGCCCTGCAGTGGACCCTGGTCGCGGCCGTCAGCCGCGCGCCCGCCCGCCTGGTCACCGAGGCCGGCCGCCAGGTCAAGGCCGTCGGGGCGCAGCGCCAGGTGCTCCGCTTCACCATGCTGCGGCTGCCCGACGGCCAGCAGTGGGCGCTGCTCGGCATCGCCAGCGCCGGCGCGACCGGCTGAGCCCCGGCCGCGGGGGCTAGCGCGCTTCAGCCAGCTCCCATCGGCGCCCGGGCGGTGGCGCGGGCACCGGGCGGCTCGGGTCAGCGCTCCCCTTGGCGCTCCGGGAGCAGGTGGGGCAGCACGTCGCGGACCGAGAGGACGCCGAGGAGCTGGCCGCCCTCGAAGACCACCAGGTGGCGGATGCGCCGGCGGGCCATCTCCCCGGCCGCCTCGACCAGGTCCCAGTCCGGCCCGACGGTGACCACGTCGCGGGTCATCCGCTCGGCCACCGTGGTGGCCTCGGGGTCGGCGCCCTGGGCGACGGTCCGCAGCACGTCCCGCTCGGTGAGGATCCCGGCGAGCTCCTCGGCGTCGGTCACCACGGCGGAGCCCACCCGGTGGCGGTCCATCATGCGGGCGGCGTCGCCGACCGAGTGCTCGGGGCCGACCACGACAACGGCGCTGCTCGCGACATCCCGAACCCTCATCGGCCTCGCCTCCTGTGCGTCGGTCGTCCGGTCGGTCCTCGGCCCGGGCGCGGCCGCGGTGCCCGCCCCGCGGCCGTGCCTCACGCGCCGGTGAGCGCCCGCTCGACCAGCTCGCGCTGCTCCTTTGCGTGGATGGTGGGGCTGCCGGTGGCCGGCGCCGCGCCCTCCTCGCGGCTCACCACCTCGAGCTCGAGCCCCAGCTCGCGCGCCGCCCGCAGGTGCACGTAACGCCACGCGCCCATGTTCTCCGGCTCCTCCTGAACCCAGCGGACCTTGGCGTCGGAGTACGCGTCGAGCTTGGCGCGCAGCGCCTCGGCCGGGAACGGGTAGAGCTGCTCCACGCGCAGCAGCGCGACCCCGTCGCGACCCGCCTCCGCGCGCCGCCTGGCCAGGTCGTAGTAGACCTTGCCGCTGCACAGCAGCACCAGGCGGACGGCGCGCGGGTCGGGGCCGTCCCGGTCGGCCAGGACGTCCTCGAAGTGGCCCCCGGTGAGTTCCTCGGCGGTGGAGCGCGCCGCCGGCAGCCGCAGCAGCGACTTGGGCGTCATGACCACCAGCGGCTTGCGGGTGGCGCGCAGCGCCTGGCGGCGCAGCAGGTGGAAGTACTGCGCCGGCGTCGACGGCACCGCCACCTGCATGTTGTCCTCGGCGCAGAGCTGCAGGAAGCGCTCCAGGCGGGCGCTCGAGTGCTCCGGTCCCTGGCCCTCGAAGCCGTGCGGCAGCAGCAGCACCAAGCCGCTGCGCTGCCCCCACTTGTCCTCCGCGGCCGCGATGAACTGGTCGACGATCACCTGGGCGCCGTTGACGAAGTCGCCGAACTGCGCCTCCCACAGCACCAGGGCGTCCGGGTCGGCCACCGAGTAGCCGTACTCGAAGCCCATCACCGCGAACTCCGACAGCAGGCTGTCGTAGATGAAGAAGCGGCCCTGGTCGGGGGAGATGTTCGCGAGCGGCGTGTAGAGCGACCCGTCGGACTGGTCGACCAGCACCGAGTGCCGCTGGCTGAAGGTGCCACGCCGGCTGTCCTGGCCGGAGAGGCGCACGGTGCGGCCCTCCAGCAGCAGCGAGCCGAGCGCGAGGGTCTCGCCGAGCGACCAGTCGACCTCGTCGCGGCGGAGCGCCTCGCCGCGCTCCTTGAGCCACTTGGTGAGCTTCGGGTGGACGTTGAAGCGCTCGGGCACGGTCGCCAGCGCGGCCACGATCTGGTCGAGCCGCGGCCGCTCCACCGCCGTCTCCACCGCCGGGTCGGCGGACATGGGGACCGGCCGGGCCAGCTCCACCGGCGAGACCTTGGAGGTCTCCTCCTTGGTGTCGTCGAAGGCCTGCTGCAGCCGCCGCCGGAAGTCCTCGAGCGCGCGCTCGGCGTCCTCCAGGGAGAGGTCGCCGCGGTTGACCAGCGACTCGGTGTAGAGCTTGCGCACCGACGGGCGGCCCTTGATGCGCGCGTACATCAGCGGCTGGGTGAACGCCGGCTCGTCCGACTCGTTGTGGCCGAAGCGCCGGTAGCACCACATGTCGATGACGACGTCCTTCTTGAACGCCTGGCGGTAGTCGAACGCCAGCCGGGCGACGCGCACGCACGCCTCCGGGTCGTCGCCGTTCACGTGGAAGATCGGCGCCTGGATCATCTTGGCGACGTCGGTGGCGTAGGTCGAGGAGCGGCCGTAGTCCGGGCTGGTGGTGAAGCCGAGCTGGTTGTTGACGATGATGTGCACCGTCCCGCCGGTGCGGTAGCCGCGCAGGTGGGAGAGGTTGAGCGTCTCGGCGACCACGCCCTGGCCGGCGAAGGCGGCGTCGCCGTGGATCAGCACCGGCAGCACCGGCGCCTCCTCGCCCCGGTCCAGCTGGTCCTGCCTGGCCCGCGCGATGCCCTCGACCACCGGGTTGACCGCCTCGAGGTGGCTCGGGTTGGAGGCCAGCTCGACGGTGATCTCGCCGCCGTGGCGGCTCTGGTGCTTGCCGGTCGCGCCGAGGTGGTACTTGACGTCGCCGGAGCCCTGGGTGAGCGCCGGGTCGAGGTGGCCCTCGAACTCGTGGAAGATCTCCCCGTAGCTCTTGCCGACCGTGTTCGCCAGCACGTTCAGCCGGCCGCGGTGGCTCATGCCCATGACCACCCGGTCGTGGCCGGCGGCCACCGAGGCGTCGAGGATGGCGTCGAGCATCGGGATGAGGCTCTCGCCACCCTCCAGGCTGAAGCGCTTGTGGCCCACGTACTTGTTGTGCAGGAAGCGCTCGAACGCCTCCGCCTCGTTGAGCTTGTGAAGGATCTGCAGCTGGTCCTCGGGCGGCAGCGTCTTGTCGCCCCGTTCGACCCGCTCGGCGATCCAGTCCTTCTCGTCGGGCGCCGAGATGTGCCGGTACTCCACCGTGGCGGTGCGGCAGTAGGCGTCGCGCAGGATGCGCAGGATCTCGCCGAGGGGCAGCTCGCGGTCGGCGGTCAGCCCGCCGGTGACGAAGTAGCGGTCGAGGTCCCAGATGGACAGGCCGAAGCTGGCCGGGTCCAGCTCCGGGTGCATCGAGGGCTCCTTGACCTCGAGCGGGTCGAGGTCGGCGATCAGGTGCCCGCGCACCCGGTACATGTTGATCAGCTGCAGCACGCGCGCCTGCTTCTCGACCGCGGCGAGGGCGTCGTGGCCGGCGTGGGTGTCGGGCAGCCAGCGCACCGCCACGTAGGGCACGCCGATGCTGCGGAAGACCTCGGCGTAGAAGTCGTCCTCGCCGAGCAGCAGGGCGTGCAGCCGGTCCAGGAACTCGCCGCTCTCGGCCCCCTGGATGACGCGGTGGTCGTAGGTCGAGGTGACGGTGATGACCTTGCCGACCCCCATGTCGGCCAGGCTCTTCGGGTCGGCGCCCTGGTACTCGGCCGGGTAGTCGATCGAGCCGATGCCGACGATCGCGGCCTGCCCGGCCATCAGCCGCGGCACCGACATGACCGTGCCGATCATGCCGGGGTTGGTGATCGTGACCGTGGTGGCGGCGAAGTCCTCCACGGTCAGCTTGTTCGCCCTGACCTTCTTGATGACCTCGTCGTAGGCGCGCAGGAAGCCGGCGAAGTCGAGCGTGTCGGCCTGCTTGAGGTTGGGCACCAGCAGGGTGCGCGCGCCGTCGGGGCGCTTGACGTCGACCGCCAGGCCCAGGTTGAGGTGCTCCGGCCTGACCACGTGGGGGCGGCCGTCGACCTCCCGGTAGATGTTGGTCATGGCCGGGACCGCGGCGAGCGCCTTGACCACCGCGTAGCCGATCAGGTGGGTGAAGCTGACCTTGCCGCCGCGGTGCCGGCGCAGGTGCCCGTTGAGCACGTTGCGGTTGACCTCGAGCAGCTTGGCCGGGATGACCCGCACCGAGGTGGCGGTCGGCACCGCGCGGCTGGCCTCCATCGCCTCGACGATGCGGGCGGCCGCGCCGCGCAGCGGCGCCGCCTGGCCGTCGGGTGCGGCCGCCGCCGGCCTGGCCGGCGCGGGCGCGGGGCGGCTGGCCTCCGCCTTGGGGGCGGCGTCGGCCCGCTCGGCGCTGGGCTCGCGGTCGGGCGTTGGCCGTTGCTCCTCCGGCGCGGGGCGGCTCGGCGCCGCCGCCTCCTGGTCGGGCTCCTCGGACTCCTCGGGCTCGTACTCGGTGAAGAACTCGCGCCATGCCTCGCTGACCGACTCGGGATCGTCAAGGTACTGCCGGTAGATCTCGTCGATCAGCCCCACGTTGGGGCCGAACTCCGTGCGGTCGAACCATCCCATCAGCCGTGCACCGCCCTCGCGTCGCCGGTCAAGGAGCCGATCGGGTGAGGCCAGTTTGCCACCCTCGGGCGGGTGTCCAAAGGAAGCCGGCAGGGTCGTACCCAGCGCGCCCGCCATGGAACCCGGTGTCGGGGGTGGCGACTACCATGCCACCTATCCCTGGGGTAGGCAGGAAGGAGCACTCGATGGCGGCGGCTGGCGGGGACGACGGACCCCTCGGCGGCTTCTCGCCGCTCGCGCGGGCCTGGTTCGCCAGCGCCTTCGCCGCGCCGACGGCGGCGCAGGACGGCGCCTGGCGCGCCATCGGCGACGGCAAGGACGCGCTGGTGGTCGCGCCGACCGGCTCGGGCAAGACGCTGGCGGCGTTCCTGGCGGCGCTCGACCGGCTGGCGGTCGCGCCGCCGGTGCCGGCCGACCGGCGCCTGCGCATCCTGTACGTCTCGCCGCTCAAGGCCCTCGCCGCCGACATCGAGCGCAACCTGCGCGTGCCGCTGGCCGGCCTGCGCGCCGCCGCCGCCCGGCTCGACCTGCCCCTGCCCGAGATCGTGGTCGGCATGCGCACCGGCGACACGCCGGCCGACGTGCGCCGCCGCTTCCCCGCCCACCCTCCCGACATCCTCATCACCACGCCGGAGTCGCTGTACCTGCTGCTCACCTCGCGCGCCCGGGAGGCGCTGCGCCACCTCGACACGGTGATCGTCGACGAGGTGCACTCGGTGGTGGCCACCAAGCGCGGCGCGCACCTGGCCCTCAGCCTGGAGCGGCTCGACGAGCTGCTGCCCAGCCCGGCGCGGCGCATCGGCCTGTCGGCGACCGTCAGGCCGGCCGAGGAGGTGGCCCGCTTCCTCGGCGGCGCCCGGCCGGTCGAGGTGGTCGCCCCGCCCAGCGAGAAGGAGTTCGACCTGCGCGTGGTCGTGCCGGTCGAGGACATGGCCGCGATCGACGAGGACCCCGGCGCCGCGGTCGCCAGCTTCGACCCCAGCAACCCGGCACCCCCACCAGCCGATGACCTGGGGTTCGGCGCGCCGGCGGAGGGCGCGCCGGCGCGCGCCGGGATCTGGCCGCACATCGACGAGCGCCTGGTCGAGCTGGTCCGCGCGCACCGCTCCACGATCATCTTCGCCAACTCGCGGCGCCTGGCCGAGCGCGTCTGCGCCCACCTCAACGAGCTCGCCGGCGAGGAGATCGCCCGCGCCCACCACGGCTCGGTCAGCCGCGAGCAGCGCACCCTCATCGAGGAGGACCTCAAGGCCGGCCGCCTGCCGGCGGTGGTCGCCACCAGCTCGCTGGAGCTGGGCATCGACATGGGCGCCGTCGACCTGGTCGCCCAGGTGGAGGCGCCCAGCTCGGTGGCGCAGGGGCTGCAGCGCATCGGCCGCGCCGGCCACCAGGTCGGCGCCGTCAGCCGCGGCGTGGTGCTGCCCAAGTTCCGCCACGACCTGGTGGAGTGCGCCGTGGTGGTGGAGCGCATGCGCGCCGGCGCGATCGAGGCGATGCGCTACCCGCGCAACCCGCTCGACGTGCTCGCCCAGCAGGTGGTCGCGATGGTCGCGATGGACGACTGGACGGTGGAGCGGCTCGAGGCCGTGGTCCGCCGCGCCGCGCCCTTCGCCGAGCTGCCCCGCAGCGCCCTGGAGGGCGTGCTCGACATGCTGGCCGGCCGCTACCCCTCCGCCGAGTTCGCCGAGCTGCGCCCCCGCCTGGTCTGGGACCGCGTCGAGGGGCGGCTGTCGGCCCGCGGCGGCGCCCAGCGGCTGGCGGTCACCTCCGGCGGCACCATCCCCGACCGCGGCCTGTTCGGCGTCTACCTGGTGGGCCAGCGGCAGACCCGGGTCGGCGAGCTGGACGAGGAGATGGTCTACGAGTCGCGCGTCGGCGAGGTCTTCACCCTGGGCGCGTCGAGCTGGCGCATCGAGGAGATCACCCACGACCGGGTGCTGGTCAGCCCCGCCCCCGGCCAGCCGGGCAAGCTGCCGTTCTGGCACGGGGACATGCTGGGCCGCCCGGTCGAGCTGGGCCGCGCCCTCGGCGGCTTCGTGCGCGAGCTGGCCGACCTGGACGGCCCCGCCCGCCTCGACCGCCTCCGCCGCGCGGGGCTGGACGACAACGCCGCCGGCAACCTGGTCCGCTACCTGGACGAGCAGGCCGAGGCGACCGGCGTGCTGCCCGACGACCGCACCATCGTGGTCGAGCGATTCCGCGACGAGCTCGGCGACTGGCGCGTCTGCCTGCACACCCCGTTCGGCGCGCAGGTCCACGCCCCCTGGGCGCAGGCGATCGAGGCCAGGGTGCGCGAGCGGCTCGGCCTCGAGGCGCAGACGATGTACACCGACGACGGCATCGTGGTCCGGCTCCCCGAGGCCGACGAGGCGCCGCCGTCCGGCTCGGTGCTGTTCGACCCCGAGGAGATCGAGGACCTGGTCACCGGCGAGGTCGGCGGCTCGGCCCTGTTCGCCAGCCGCTTCCGCGAGGCCGCGGCGCGCGCCCTGCTGCTGCCGCGCCGCCGGCCCGGCCAGCGAACCCCCCTGTGGCAGCAGCGCCAGCGCAGCGCCGGGCTGCTGCAGGTCGCCGCGCGCTACGGCTCCTTCCCGATCGTGCTCGAGACCGTGCGCGAGTGCCTGCAGGACGTGTTCGACCTGCCCAGCCTGGTCGAGCTGATGGCGGCGGTGCGCAGCCGCGAGGTGCGCGTGGTCGAGGTCGACACCCCGTTCCCCTCGCCGTTCGCCAGCTCGCTGCAGTTCGGCTACGTGGCCGCGTTCATGTACGAGGGCGACGCGCCGCTGGGCGAGCGGCGCGCCCAGGCCCTCTCGCTCGACCGGCGCGTGCTCGCCGAGCTGCTCGGCCGGGAGGAGCTGCGCGACCTGGTCGACCAGGCCGCCCTCGCCGAGCTCGAGCTCGAGCTGCAGCTGCTGGCGCCCAACCGCAAGGTGCGCGGCGCGGACGACCTGCACGACGCCCTGCGCCTGATCGGCGACCTGACGGTGGACGAGGCAAGCGCCCGGGCGGTCGACCCCGCCGCCGTGCCCGGCTGGCTGGCCGAGCTGGAGGGCACCCGCCGGGCGCTGCGGCTGCGGGTGGCGGGGGTCGAGCGCTGGGTGGCGATCGAGGACGTGGCCCGTTTCCGCGACGGCCTGGGGGCGGCGCCGCCGGTCGGCGTCCCCGTCGACTTCCTGCGCCCGGTGGCCGACCCGGTCGGCGACCTGGTCGCCCGCTACGCCCGCACCCACGGGCCGTTCAACCCGTCCGAGCCGGCCAGGCGCCTCGGCCTCGGCGTGGCGGTGGTGCGCGAGACGCTCGCCCGCCTCGCCGCCGCAGGCCGGGTCGTCGAGGGCGAGTTCCGCCCCGGCGGCAGCGGCAGCGAGTGGCTCGACGCCGAGGTGCTGCGCCGCCTGCGGCGCCGCTCCCTCGCCGCCCTGCGCCACGAGGTCGAGGCCGTGCCCGAGGCCGCCCTCGGCCGCTTCCTGGCCGCCTGGCAGGGGATCGGGCCGGCGGGGCCGCGGTTCGCCGACCTCGACGCCACCTACCGGGTGGTGGAGCAGCTCGCCGGCGCGGCCGTGCCCGCCTCGTCCCTGGAACGCCAGGTCCTCGCCGCCCGCCTGCCGGGCTACCAGCCCGGCCTGCTCGACCAGCTGTGCGCCTCCGGCGAGGTGGTCTGGGCCGGCGCCGGCGCGCTCGGCTCCGACGACGGCTGGGTGGCGCTGTACCCGGCCGCCGAGGCGCCGCTGCTGCTGCCCGAGCCGCTTCCGGTGGAGCTGACGCCGCTGGCGGCGCGGGTGCGCGACGCCCTCGCCGAGCGCGGGGCGCTGTTCTTCCGGCAGTTCCCCGAGGTCGTCGGGACGACCAACGACACCGAGCTGCTACTGGCCGTCTGGGAGCTGGTCTGGGCCGGGATCGCGACCAACGACACGCTGGCGCCCCTGCGCGTGCTGGTCAGCGGCGGCACCCGCCGAAGTGGGACCAGTGCCCGGCGCCGCGGCCGACGGCCGGCGATGCCGAGCCGCCTGGGCCCGCCGGCGGGCGCCGGGCGCTGGAGCCTGCTGCCCGAGCGGGCCGGTGACCAGACCCGCCGGCTCGCCGCCACCGCCACCCGCCTGCTCGACCGGCACGGGGTGGTCACCCGCGGCGCGGTCACCGCCGAGCGCATCCCCGGCGGCTTCGCCGGCGCCTACGCCGTGCTCAAGACGATGGAGGAGAGCGGCCGCTGCCGGCGCGGCTACTTCGTCGACGGGCTCGGCGGCGCCCAGTTCGCCGCCCCCGGCGCCGTCGACCGCCTGCGCGGCATGGTGGAGCCGCCCCGCGACCCGCGCACGGTCCTGCTCGCCGCCGCCGACCCCGCCAACCCCTACGGCGCCGCCCTCGCCTGGCCGGACCGC
This sequence comes from Actinomycetes bacterium, assembly GCA_036377075.1. GTDB lineage: Bacteria > Actinomycetota > CALGFH01 > CALGFH01 > CALGFH01 > DASUZB01. The sequence continues at coordinate 31,118 of DASUZB010000037.1, forward strand.
CCCGGCGGGGATGCGAGTTGGCTGAAGCGCGCTAGCCCCCGCGACGGGCGGCCTGGCCACCGTCCCGGCCGCAAGGCCGGCGCGGTGGTCGCCCTGGTCGACGGCGAGCTCGTCCTCTACGTCGAGAAGGGTGGCCGCAGCCTGCTGACCTTCACCGACGACCGCGACCGGCTCGGCCGCGCCGCCGACGCCCTCGCCCTGGCGGTGCGCGACGGCGCCCTCGGCCGGCTCGCGGTCGAGAAGGCCGACGGCGAGGCGGTCCTCGACAGCCCCCTGGCCCAGGCCCTCACCGCCGCCGGCTTCCGCCCCTCCAGCCGCGGCCTGCGCCTGCAGGGATGATCGGGGCTGCGCCGCCGTGCCCGAGGGCGACACCGTCCACCTGGCCGCCGCCCGGCTGCACCAGGCGCTGGCCGGCCAGCGCCTGGTCGCGACCGACTTCCGCATGCCGGCGATCGCCACCGCCGACCTCGCCGGCCAGGTCGTCCGCGAGGTGGTGGCCCGCGGCAAGCACCTGCTGCTGCGCACCGACGCCGGCGTGACGCTGCACAGCCACCTCAAGATGGAGGGCGCCTGGCACCTCTACCGCCCGGCGGAGCGCTGGCGCGGCCCCGGCTGGCAGGTCCGCACGGTGCTGCGCACCGATCGATGGGTCGCGGTCGGCTTCCGCCTCGGCGTCTGCGAGCTGCTCCCCACCGCCAGGGAGCAGGAGGTCGTCGGTCACCTCGGCCCCGACGTGCTGGGCCCCGACTGGGACGTGGCCGAGGCCGCCAAGCGGCTGCGCGCCGACCCGTCCAGGCCGGTCGGCACCGCCCTGCTCGACCAGCGCGCCCTCGCCGGCGTCGGCAACATCTGGAAGTGCGAGCTGTGCTTCCTGCGCGGCGTCGACCCGTGGACGCCCGTCGGCCAGGTCGCCGACCTCGAGGGCATGCTCGACCTGCTGGCGCGGATGATGCGGGCCAGCCTGGCGCAGGGTGGCGCCCAGGTCACCACGGGCGACAGCCGCCGCGGCCGCTCCCTGTGGGTCCACGGCCGCGCCGGCAAGCCCTGCCGCCGCTGCGGCACGCTGGTCCGCAAGGCCGACCAGGAGAGCTACGGCGCCGACCGGGTCACCTACTGGTGCCCGAGCTGCCAGCCGGCGGCGGGGCAGGGCGTCGCCGGTGGGGGGCGCCGCGACGCGCCCGCCTGAGCGCCATCAGGTAGGCGACCAGGAGGGCGGCGGCGATGGCGGAAGATGCCAGCCACCACAGGACGCCGCCGACGGCGTCGACGGTGGCGGTGTCGTCGCCGGGACCGCTCACCCTGGCCACGACGCGCGCTCCAGGGGAGAGCCTTCCCTCGTGCGGGAAGCTGACCGAGGGCACCCGGACGTCCCCGGCGTCCGCGGTGAACGCCCCGGAGCACGCGTACACGCTGCGGGCGCGCGGAGCGAAGTGGTGGAAGCTGCAGCCGGCGACGGTCACCGTGCCCCGCACCCGCTCGGTCCGTAGGCGCCCGTAGGTCCGCACGGTGCCCAGCGCCAGCCCGACCACGGCGCCGGCGAGCACGGCGACCACCAGCGCGGCGAACCACCTCGAACCCCGCCTTCTCGTCGCCACCCGCCCATATTAGGGCGTCAGCCCGTCAGATCCGCCTGAAGGCGCGCACCGCCATGCGCGGGCCACGGCGCGGCGACCAGAGGCCGGAGCGGGCCAGCAGGCGCAGCACGCGGCCGCGGTGGCCGGCGAACGGGGCGAGCAGCTCGAGCATGCGCTCGTCGCTGCCGCGCGGTTCCCCGGCCAGCGCGTTGGAGACCAGGTGGGGGAGGTGGAAGTCGCCGACCGGGACGGCGTCGGGGTCGCCGAGGGCGACCAGGGCGACCTCGGCGGCGGTCCAGGGGCCGATGCCGGGCACCGCCTGCATCCGCCGGCGGGCCTCGGGCGGTGCCAGGGCGCTGAGCGCCTCCAGGCGGGCGGCGCTGCTGGCGGCGGCGCGGATCGCGCTGGCGCGCTTGCGCTCCACGCCGAGCGGGTGGAACTCCCAGTACGGCGTGCGCGCCAGCAGTTCCGGGCCCGGCGGCACCAGCAGCGGCGCCGGGCCGGGCGCCGGGCTGCCCCAGGCCCGCACCAGGGCGTGCCAGGAGGCGCGCGCCTCCTTCCCGGTCACCTTCTGCTCCAGGATGGTCGGCACCAGCGCCTCGAACACCGCCAGCGAGCGGGCGATGCGCAGGCCAGGCAGGCGGCGGTGCAGCTCGCCGACCAGCCCCCCCGGGTCGAAGCCGTCGAGCCGGTCGCGCCCGCCGAGCAGCTGGGGCGCGGTGTCCAGGCACCAGGCGGCGCCGGGCCCCCAGGCCCGCACCGCCACCGTGCCGCCGTCGGCCGCGTAGCAGGCGGTGGCCGGCCCCTGCGGCGTGAGGGTGGCGCGCCACCAGCGCCCCCAGCGGTCCACCCGCACGGAGGGATCGCGGCCGCGGCGCAGCGGCCCGAGGGTCAGGCCGAGGTCGACCGGCAGCGTCGGCCGCACGGTGGTCTCCAGCGGCGGTGTGCCGGTGGCGGCGTCCTGGCTGGGCACGGCGGTGGCTCCAGTCGGGTCGGATGGGTCGCTGCGTCCGGATCGTACCGGCTCGCCGTGACCGCCGGAGGAGCGACGTAGGAGGTGGCCCGTAGCCGCGCGCTGGACTGACCGAGGAGCGACGGAGGAGCCGCAGGCGACGAAGGAGCGACGAGGGAAGCCAGCGCACGAAGCGGCGAAGGGCCACCCACGTTTGGATAAAGTCGCCCGGTCCGGGCCCGAGGCCCGAGTAGAATTCCGGGTGGCCGCCGGCAGGGTCGGCCCCGCCACGCGGCCAGACCGCAGAAGGACGGACGCGCTTCACGCCCGGGTACCGCTCCGGGCGGGGCGGGAGGGCGCGCGACCGCACCGACCCGAGGAGACGATCCCATGCCCGGTCGCTTCGGCCGCGTAGTCACGGCCTCGGCAACCCCGTTCACCCCCGGCGGGGACCTCGACCTGGACGGCGTCCAGCGCCTGGTCCGCCACCTGCTGGACCATGGCACCGACACGGTGCTGATGGCCGGGACCACCGGCGAGTCGCCGACCCTGACGACCGACGAGAAGGCGCGCCTGTTCGCCGCCGCGGTGGAGGCGGCCGGCGACGGCTCCAAGGTCATGGCCGGCACCTCGACCTACTCCACGGCCGAGTCGATCGAGCTGACCCAGATGGCCGAGAAGGCCGGCGTCGGCTCGGTGCTGCTGGTCACCCCGTACTACAGCCGGCCGCCGCAGAGCGGGCTGATCGCCCACTTCTCGGCGATCGCCGAGGCGACCGGACTGCCGTGCGTGCTCTACAACATCCCCTCGCGCACCGCCTGCCTGATCGAGGTGCCCACCATGGTCAGGCTGTTCGAGCAGCACGAGAACATCGTGGCGGTGAAGGACGCGGTGGGGGACATGGCCGCCGCCAGCCGCCTGTACCGCGAGACCGGCGGGGCGATGGAGCAGTACTCGGGCGACGACAAGAACCTGCTGCCGCTGCTCGCGGTCGGCGGCGTCGGCGTGGTCAGCGTGCTGTCGCACCTGGTCGGCCCCGCGCTGCAGGAGCTGGTGCGGGCGTTCGAGGCCGGCGACACCCGCCGCGCGCTCGAGCTGCACCTGCGGCACCTGGCCCTGTTCGAGGGGGCGTTCGCCACCGCCAGCCCGATCCTGCTCAAGTCGGCGATGAACCAGCTCGGGCTGCCCGCCGGCCCGCTGCGCCCGCCGCTGGTCGACGCGACCCAGGCCGAGGCCGAGCGCATGCGCGCCCACCTGGTCGAGGTCGGGCTGCTGCCGGGCGGTGCCAGTGGCTGACGGCGGCGCGGACGCCCGCTCCAGCCCGACCAGGGTCTCCTTCCTCGGGGGGCTCGGCGAGATCGGGCGCAACTGCGCCGTGGTCGAGCTGGAGGGCGCCCGCCTGCTGATCGACTGCGGGCTGGCCTTCCCCGACGCCGACCAGCCGGGGGTCGACATCATCCTGCCCGACTTCGCCTGGCTGGCGGACGAGCCCGAACGGGTCGTCGGGGTGGTGCTCACCCACGCCCACGAGGACCACATGGGCGCCCTGCCGTACTTCCTGCGCGACTTCGACGTGCCCGTCTACGGCACCCGGCTGTCGCTGGGCATGCTCTCCGCCAAGCTCGAGGAGCACGGCCTGGAGCCGTCGCTGGTCGAGGTCGCCGCCGGCGACCGCACCATCCTGGGCCCGTTCGACCTGGAGTTCTTCGCCGTGTCGCACTCCATCCCCGACGGGGTGGCGCTGGCGCTGCGCACCCCCGACGGCACCATCGTGCACACCGGCGACTTCAAGATGGACCTGACCCCGATCGACGGCCGCCCGACCGACCTCGGCGGCCTCGCCAGGCTCGCCGGCGAGGGCATCGACCTGTTGCTGGCCGACTCGACCAACGCCGACGTGCCCGGCTTCATCCCCTCCGAGGTGGAGGTCGGCAGGGCGCTCGGCGACATCCTCGAGCAGGCCGAGCGGCGTGTGGTGGTGGCCTGCTTCGCCAGCCACGTGCACCGCATGCAGCAGATCATGGACGGTGCCGCCCTGCAGGGCCGCAAGGTCGCCCTGGTCGGGCGCAGCATGCTGCGCAACGTCCGGGTGGCGCGGGAGCTCGGCTACCTGCGCGTCGCCGACGACCTGCTGATCCCGGTCGAGGACCTGAACGACTGGCCGCCGGAGCGCACCGTGGTGCTGTGCACCGGCTCGCAGGGCGAGCCCTACTCGGCGCTCACCCTGATGGCCGGCCGCGACCACAAGTTCGTGCGCATCGAGCCGGGCGACACCGTGGTGCTGTCCTCCTCGCTCATCCCCGGCAACGAGTCGGCCGTGTTCCGCACGATCAACGACCTCGCCAGGGCCGGCGCCGACGTCTACCACAAGGGCAACGCCAAGGTGCACGTCTCCGGCCACGCCGCCCAGGGCGAGCTGACCCTGCTGCTCTCCACCCTGCGGCCGCGCTGGTTCGTGCCCGTCCACGGCGAGTACCGCCACCTGGCGCAGGCGGCCCGCCTCGCCGAGGCCTGCGGCGTCGCCCGCGACCACGTGGTCATCTGCGAGGATGGCAACGTGGTCGAGCTGGACGGCGGCAAGCTGGAGCGGGCCGAGGACATCCCCGCCGGGGTGGTGTTCGTCGACGGGCTGGGCGTCGGCGACGTCGGCGACGCCGTCCTGCGCGACCGGCGCAAGCTCGGCGGCGAGGGCTTCGTCCACGTGGTGGTCACGGTGGAGGCGCAGAGCGGCAAGGTGCTCGCCGGCCCCGACATCGTCACCCGCGGCTTCGTCTACGAGCCGGAGTCGGGCGACCTCATCGAGGAGGCCCGTGTCCGGGTGCTCGCCGCGCTCGACCGGGTTGCCGCCGACGGCGTGATCGACCCGATGATCCTCAAGCAGCAGATGCGACAGGCCGCCGCCAACCTGTTCAAGGAGCGCACCCAGCGGCGGCCGGTCATCATCCCGACGGTGATGGAGGTCTAGATGGCGAAGGCCAAGGCCCGCAGCCGCAGCCGCTCGTCGAGCGGCAGGCGGCGCGCCCCGGCCAAGCGCCGTCCGGCGCCGCCCTCGCGGACCCAGCGCATCGGGCAGGGCTCCCGCCAGGCGCTCTCGCCCCACAAGGGCGACATCCAGGGCGTCGTCCTGATCCTGCTGGGGGTGCTGTTCGCCCTCAGCGTCTGGGCGCACGACGGCGGCAGCGCCGGGCACTTCATCGAGCTGCTGCTGCGCGGGCTGTTCGGCTGGGGCGCCTACGCGGTGCCGCTGCTGGTCGCCGGCATCGGCCTGGCCCTGTTCCGCCGCGCCGCGGGCAAGGCCGGTGAGGCCGTCGGCGGCCGCGTCGCCATCGGCCTGACCGCCGTGCTGCTCGGCGGGCTCGGCCTGGTCCACCTGGCCAAGGGCGCGCCGCTCCGCACCGCCCCGGCGCTCGAGCTGCAGCACTCGGGCGGCCTGCTCGGCGCGGTCATGGCCGGGCCGCTGTCCCGCTTCCTCTCGCCCGCCGGGGCGGCCGCGGCGTTCGCCTGCGTCGCCTTCCTCGGTGTGCTGATCACCACCAGGACCTCGGTGGCCGCGGTCGGCCGCGGGCTCGCCGGCGCCACCAGGCTGCTGCGCTCCGCCGTCACGCCGCCGCCCGCCGGTACCACGCCGGCGGTCGAGCCCGCCTCCGCGCGCGCGACCACCATGCCGGTCGGCCTGGACGAGCTGCCCGGCGAGCCCGAGGAGGCGCCGTCGAAGCGCCGCCGCCGCGGCAGCCGCACGCCCGAGCCGCCGCCCGCCGAGCCGGAGCCCGGGGCCGCGGCGGAGGCGGCGGAGGCGGCGGATGCCGCGGCGGAGGAGGCCCCGCCGCCGCCCAAGCGCCCCGCCACCATGCCGGCCGACGCGCCGGGTGCCGGCGAGGCCACCCAGCTCGCCATGACCCTCAAGGCCGAGGCGGGCGGCGCCTACACCGTGCCGCCGCCGACGCTGCTGCGCCGCGGCCGCTCCCGCCCGGTGGACGAGCGCCGGCTCGACGAGACCGCCCAGGTCCTGGAGCGCACCCTCGACCAGTTCGAGGTCGACGCGCACGTCGCCCGCTACACCCGCGGGCCGACGGTGACCCGCTACGAGGTCGAGCTCGGCCCGGCCGTCAAGGTCGCCAGGGTGGTCGGCCTGTCGCACGACATCGCCTACGCGCTCGCCTCGCCCGACGTGCGCATCATCGCCCCGATCCCCGGCAAGTCGGCGATCGGCATCGAGGTCCCCAACCGCGACCGCGAGCTGGTCACCGTCGGCGACATCTTCGACAGCCCGGCGATGCCGAGCGACGCCCACCCGTTGCGGGTCGCCCTCGGCAAGGACATCGGCGGCGAGCCGATCACCGCCAACCTGGCGGAGATGCCGCACGTGCTGATCGCCGGGGCCACCGGCGCCGGCAAGTCGGTCTGCCTCAACGTGCTGGTCACCAGCCTGCTGATGCGCAACTCGCCGGACCAGGTGCGGCTCATCCTGGTCGACCCCAAGCGGGTCGAGCTGACCCACTACGAGGGCGTGCCCCACCTGATCACCCAGGTGGTCACCCACCCCAAGCGGGCGGCCGAGGCGCTCAACTGGGCGGTCCGGGAGATGGAGCTGCGCCTGGAGACCCTGGCCCAGGCCGGCATGCGCAACCTGGCCGCCTACAACCAGGCGGCCGTCGAGGGCAAGCTGCCGCCGCTGCCCTCGGCCTCCCTCGACGGCGACGGCAAGCCGGACGGCGAGCGCAAGCGCCCGCCCCTGCCGTACATCGTGCTGGTGATCGACGAGCTGGCCGACCTGATGATGATCGCCCCGCGCGAGGTCGAGGACGCCATCTGCCGCATCGCCCAGATGGCCAGGGCGGTCGGCATCCACCTGGTGGTGGCCACCCAGCGGCCCTCGGTCGACGTGGTCACCGGCCTGATCAAGGCGAACATCCCCAGCCGGATCGCCTTCATGGTCGCCAGCGCCCAGGACTCCCGCGTGATCCTCGACTCCGGCGGGGCGGACAAGCTGGTCGGCCTCGGCGACATGCTGTACCTGCCGGGCGGCACCTCCAAGCCACGCCGCATCCAGGGCGCCTTCATCACCGAGAAGGAGGTGGAGGCGGTGGTGGCCTACTGCAAGGCCCAGCAGCAGGCCGCCTACCAGCCCGGGGTGGTCGCCGAGGGGCGCCATGCCAGCGACGACGACGACGGCGACGAGGACCCCCTGCTCGACCAGGCGATGGACATCGTGGTCCGGTCCGGGCTCGGCTCCACCTCGATGCTGCAGTCGAAGATGAAGGTCGGCTTCTCCCGCGCCCGCCGCATCATGGACCAGCTCGAGGAGCGCGGCGTGGTCGGGCCGTCCGAGGGCTCCAAGCCGCGCGACGTGCTCATGACCGTCGAGGAGCTCGACCAGCTCCGCAGCCGCGAGGCCGGCTACGGCGAGATCGTCGGCGAATAGCCCGGAACCTTCCCCAGAATTCCCGCGTCCTACCTGGTGAAGGTCGTTGCCGCCCGGTTCGGCCGCTCACTAGAATCGCAGCTGACCACGTTCCGGCTTGCCCGCTTTATCCCCGACAAGCCGGCCAGTCCGAGCATGCAGAGGGGTGTCGACCGCTGAGCTCCACGATCGGTGAGGCGCTGCGCTCGGCCAGGAAGGCGCAGGGCAAGTCCATCCAGGACGCCGCCTCAGCCACCCATATCCGGTCGAGCTACCTCGAAGCCCTCGAATCCGAGCGGTTCGAGGACCTCGGCGGCCACGTCTACGCCAAGGGGTTCCTGCGCTCCTACGCCGGCTGGCTCGGCATCGACCCAGCGCCGCTGGTCGAGGAGTACCGCGAGCGCGAGCGGGCGGAGGTCAAGGTGGTGGAGCGGGTGCCGGCCGGGATCGGCAACCTCGGCTACCGCCAGCGCAGCCCCAACTGGCTGGCGGTCGGGCTGGTCGCCGCCGGCATCGTGCTGCTCGCCGTCCTCTACCGGCTGGTCGCGCCGAGCGGCGCGGACCGCAACGACCCCGGCCTGCTCGCCCGCGCGCCGGCCGCGACCGCGACCACCGCCCCGACCACCGCCTCGACCACCCCGCCGAGCACCACCAGCCCGGCCGCGGCCGAGGGGGTCAAGCTGGTGCTGCGCTACCTCGCCCCCTCGTGGACGGTGGTCGAGGCCGACGGCAAGGTGGTCTTCCGCGGCACCCCGTCAGCCAGCGAGCAGCGGACCTTCCGCGCCGACCGGCTCATCAAGCTCACCCTCGGCAACGCCGGCGGCGTCCAGCTCACCGTCAACGGTCACAAGGTCGGCCTCGCCGGCAACTCGGGCAGCATCCTGCACCGCACGTTCAAGCCCGGCGCGCCGCCCGCCGGGCAGTAGCTCCCGCCCCGTCGCCCGGGTAGCCGAGGGTCCAGGGGCTCGAGAGCGAGGCCCCGCCCAGGTGGCGGGTGCCACCTGGAGCCGAGCGGTAGCCCCGGTGAATGAGGAACCGGGTGCTATCCTCGGCCGGCATGGACGGCATCCATGACCTGGGGGGCATGCACGGCTTCGGTGCCGTGGTCACGCCCGGCGGCGACGCGCCCTACCACGAGCGCTGGGAGGCGCGCGTGTTCGCCCTCCACGTGCTCGCCGGCGTGGAGGGCCTCACCGGGCGGCCGGGCGGCCGCGCCACCCGCGAGCGGATGCCCCCGGCGGAGTACCTCGCCGCCTCCTACTACGAGCGCTGGCTCTGGAGCGCCGAGCGGGGCCTCGAGCGCACGGGGACCGTCCAGCCCGGCGAGGTCGAGCGGATGATGGAACGCCTCGCCGCCGGCGAGCCCGCGCCGCGCCGCGACGACCCGGCCCAGGCCAGGCGCGCCGTGGCCGAGCTGCGCCGCGGCTACCCGGCCGAGCCGGTGGGGGCGGCCCGCTTCGCCCCCGGCGACCGCGTGCGCGTGCGCCGCATGCGCCCGACCGGCCACACCCGCTGCCCGCGCTACGTGCGCGGCGCCGTCGGCGAGGTGGCGCGGGTCCACTTCGCCGACCGCCTGCCCGACCTTGCGGTCCACGGCGAGCGGGTGGCGCCGGAGGCGGTCTACGCCGTCCGTTTCCGCTCCGACGAGCTGTGGGGCCGGGGACCGGAGCCGCCCTGGACGGTCTCGGTCGACCTGTGGGAGAGCTACCTGGAGGCGCCGGGGGCGGACCATCCCGCCCCGCCCGGGCGTTCGGCCCAGGAAGGAGCCCGGTGAGCCAGGACCACGCGCCAGGCACCCACCACCCGCGCCCGGCCGGCGACGTCGAGCTGCGCGCCCGCGCGCTGGAGGCCCTGCTGGTCGAGAAGGGCCTGGTGGCCACGGACGCGGTCGACGCGGTGATCGAGCTGTACGAGCACGAGGTCGGCCCGCACAACGGCGCCAGGGTGGTGGCGCGCGCCTGGGTCGACCCCGCCTACCACCGGCGGCTGCTGGCCGACGGCACCAGCGCGGTCGCCGAGCTCGGCATCGCCGGCGCGGAGGGCGACAACCTCGTTGCCGTGGCCAACACCCCCACGGTCCACAACGTGATCGTCTGCACGCTCTGCTCCTGCTACCCCTGGCCGCTGCTCGGCCTGCCGCCGGCCTGGTACAAGAGCCTGCCCTACCGCGCCCGGGTGGTGGCCGAGCCCCGGGCGGTGCTGGGCGAGTTCGGCCTGGAGCTGCCCGACGACGTCGAGGTACGCGTCTGGGACTCCAGCGCCGAGGTCCGCTACCTGGTCGTGCCGCAGCGGCCGGCCGGCACCGAGGGCTGGGACGAGCAGCGGCTGGCCTCGCTGGTCACCCGCGACTGCATGGTCGGCACGGCGGTCCCGCGCGTGCCGGCGGCCACGTGACCACCGGCGCCGCCGGGGCCAGCGTGCCGCCGCCAGCCGGCACCGCGGCCGAGGCCGTCCTCGCCGGCCACGCCCCGCTCCCACGCGACGAGGGCCAGCTGGTCTTCGAGGCACCCTGGCAGGGTCGCGCGTTCGCCATGGGCGTGGTCGCGTGCGAGCGCGCCGGCGCCTCCTGGGAGGAGTTCCGCGTCCAGCTGGTCGCCGCCATCCGCCGCCGCCCGCCGCGGCCGGGCGAGTCGGCCGCGACCGCCTACTACGCCGCCTGGCTCGACGCCCTCGAAGCCCTGCTCGCCGAGCGTGGCCTCCTGCCGTAGCCTGTCGGGCATGGACGCCAAACTGGACCTTCAAGGCACGGTCGAGGTCGACCTCGCCGGCCGCACCGCCCTGGTCACCGGCGCGGCCAGTGGCATCGGCCGGGCTTGTGCCCGCCGCCTGGCCGCCGCCGGCGCGAAGGCGCTGGTGGTGGACAGGGACGCGGACGGGGTCCGGCAGGTCGCCGACGAGGTCGGCGGCAGCGCGCGGGTGGTGGACCTGACCGACCTGGACGCCGTCGACGAGCTCGACGGCGCCCTCGACGTGGTCGTCAACAACGCCGGCTTCCAGCACGTCGCCCCGCTGCAGGAGTTCCCCCCGGAGACCTTCTCGCAGATCCTCAAGGTGATGGTGGAGGCGCCGTTCCGCATCGTCCGCCGCGCCCTGCCGCACATGTACGAGCGGGGCTGGGGGCGGGTCGTGAACATCTCCTCGGTGCACGGCCTGCGCGCCTCCCCGTACAAGGCGGCCTACGTCACCGCCAAGCACGGCCTCGAGGGGCTGTCCAAGGTGATCGCCCTCGAGGGCGCCGCCCACGGCGTCACCTCCAACTGCGTCAACCCGGCCTACGTGCGCACCCCCCTGGTCGAGCAGCAGATCGCCGACCAGGCGGCGGCGCACGGCATCGGCGAGGACGAGGTGCTCGAGCGGATCATGCTCACCCCGGTCGCGATCAAGCGGCTGGTCGAGCCCGAGGAGGTCGCCGAGCTCGTCGCCTACCTGTGCTCCCCGGCGGCGTCGTTCGTCACCGGCGCCTCGATCGTGATGGACGGCGGCTGGAGCGCGCACTGACCCCGACGCCCGGCACGGCCACGTAGCGGTCGCCCAGGGTGGCGCCGGCCCCTCAACCAGGCTCGCCGACCGGTCGATCCACCAAAGGGGCCGCCCGGCGGGGGCGGCGACGAGGATGGTGCCGCTTGGCTGCTGACGTGGGCACGCAGGGGCTCGACAAGACCGTCGAGGAGGCGACGGCGCTGCTGGACACCCTGCTCGGCGCCGCGCCGGTCGGCTTCGGGATGGTCGACACCGAGCTGCGCTACGTGCGCGTCAACCCGACGCTGGCGGCGATCAACGGGGTCCCGGCCGAGGCCCACCTGGGCCGCCGGCCCACCGAGGTGCTGCGACCCGTCGAGCTCGCCGCGCAGGCCGAAGCGATGCTCCGCCACGTCCTCGACAGCGGCGAGCCAGCCCTCGACCTGGCGCTCAGCGGCGAGACGCCCGACCGGCCCGGCGTCGAACGGCACTGGACGGGCGGCTTCTACCCGGTCCGCTCGAAGGACGGGCGGCTGCTCGGCGTCGCCGTGATGGTCACCGAGGTCACCGAGCACGTGCGCATGGCGCAGGCGCTGCGGGAGAGCAACAACACGCTGCGAGTCACCCGCGCCGAGCTGGAACGCCGCGCCGCCGAGCTGGAGCGCTCCAACGCCGAGCTCGAGCAGTTCGCCTACGCCGCCTCCCACGACCTGCGCGAGCCGCTGCGCGCCATCGCCGGCTACGGCAAGCTCCTCGAGCGGCGCCTCGGCGACACGCTGGACGAGCAGAGCCGCGAGCTGCTCGACTACGCCCTCGACGGGGCGGCACGCCTGCAGACGCTGATCGACGACCTGCTCGCCTATGCCAGGGCCAGCTACCGGCCGCTGCAGCGCGGCCCGGTCGCGCTCGACGGGCTGGTCGAGCAGTGCCTGCGGCGGCTCGCCCCGGCGATCGACGACAGCGGCGCCGAGCTCCACGTCGGCGAGCTGCCGACCGTCGACGGCGACGAGACCCAGCTCTGCCAGCTGATCCAGAACCTGGTCTCCAACGCGCTGAAGTTCTGCGAGCGGACCCCCGACGTCACCGTGACCGCCGCCCGCGAGGCGGGCGCCTGGCGCATCGACGTGGCCGACAACGGCGTCGGCATCCCTCCCGGCCAGGCCGACCGGGTCTTCGAGATGTTCAGCCGACTGCACAGCCACCGCTACCCGGGCACCGGCATCGGCCTGGCCCTGTGCCGCCGCATCCTCGAACGACACGGTGGCCGCATCTGGCACGAGCCCGTCCCTTCCGGTGGGACCGTCTTCCACTTCACCTTGCCCGACCAGGCAGGACCCTGACCCGCCGGGCCGGCGTCAGCGGTTGTGCCGCAGCAGCTCGAGCGTCGAGGGCTTGCCCGGGTCCAGGCAGGGCGGCCGCTGGAAGCGCGACGCGGGCAGGTCGTAGCCCCGCAGGCCGACCCAGTGCACGCTGACGTCCCGGCCGCCGCACCAGTTGCGCCACCGCCGGGAGGCGGTGAAGCCGGCGAACTCGCCGGTCCCCTGCAGCGGTCACGTGGCAGTGCTTACCACGCGCAACCCCGCAAAGGGATGCAGGCCGTTGCGGGCGAGCCGCCCCGGACGACGGGCCGAGCCGTTCCCTTCAGGGCACGGCCGGCTCCGGGAGGCAGTGGGTCGCCGGGGCGCGGAAGCCGTTGAAGGTGGAGGCGTAGCAGGTGGTGTAGGCGCCGGCGGTGTAGATGTAGACCCGGTCGCCCGGGACGAGCCCTTCGGAGAGCGGGACGCCGAAGAACATCGTGTCCTGGCTGTCGCAGGTGGGCCGGTGACGTGGTAGGGACGGCGATCGCCCGAGGCGCGCGAGTCGGCCAGCGGGTAGGCGAGCCGGTTCCGGGTCAGGAGGGCCTCCATCATGCCGTTGAAGGCGCCGACGTCGAGGTGCACCCAGGACGTGCCGGCACGCTCGGCCGTGCCGACGACGGAGGCGACCAGGATGCCGGCCTCGGCGACCAGCGCGCGGCCCGGCTCGGCGCAGAGCTGCACCGGATAGGGCAGGTGCCGCTCGACGGCCCGGCGGATGCTCGCGCCGAACGCCGCCAGGTCCGGCACCTGGTCGGCGTAGCGGGCGGGAAACCCGCCGCCGACGTTGAGCATGCGCAACCGGATGCCGTGGGCTTGGAGCTCACGCATGACCGTGGCGCTGCGTTGCGTCGCGGCCTCCCAGGCTCCTGGATCGGTCATCTGCGAACCGACGTGGAAGGCGACGCCGTACGGCTCGAGGCGCAGCGACCTGGCGTACTGGATGAGCTCGATCGCCTGTCCGGGCGTGACCCCGAACTTGCCCTCGCTGGGCACCTCGCTGCCCGCGCCGCTGGTGGCCAGGCGGACGTAGACCGCCGCGCCCGGGGCGTGCTCGGCCAGCTTGTCCAGCTCGGAGGCGCTGTCGAACGCGAAGCGCCAGACGCCGGCCCGGGCCGCCTCACGGACGTGCTCCCACGGCTTGACGGGGCTCGAGAAGATGACGTCCTCCGCGCGGACGCCGAGGCGGCCGAGCAGCCGCAGCTCCGGGTACGAGGCGATCTCGAAGGCGCTGCCGGCGGCGTGCAGGCGACGAAGGATCCGCTCGTCCGGGTTGCACTTCACCGCGTAGCGGATGGCGATCCCGGGCAGGGCGTCGGCGATGGCGCGGTAGGCGCCGTCCACCGCGTCGAGGTCCATCAACAGGTAGGGCGTCGGATGGTCGAGCTCGGCGAGCTCGGCTGGTGTCAGACGGGTCGAACGGTTGGTTTCCAGGGACTCCGCGGCGGTCAGCAATTGCGTGCCTACTCCTTTGGTATCGGCATGGGCAGGTAGCGCTTCTTCAGCTCGTAGGCGGCGACGGCGAGGCCGTAGAAGACGACGTCGGCGGCGAGCTTCCCCGCCACGACCCCGGCGGTGAAGTCGCCGAGCAGGCTGGTCGCCAGGTACATCGAGGACGGCCGCACCGCCAGGCCGTCGACCAGCTCGGCGGGGCCGAACTCGACCAGCAGGTCCCGGGCGGTCCTGGTCCCCGTCAGCCAGTGGCGCTTCGGCGCGCGGTGGTGCCGGTGGCAGGCGTCGTAGCGCAACGCCACGCGGGCGGCCATGCAACCGTAGTAGCCGAGACTCTCCCCGACGGTGCCGGCGACGGCGGCCGAGACCAGCGAGCCCGAGGCGGCATGCACCCACCAGGCGGCGGCCAGGGCGGCGAGCGTGCCGGCGACCTCGGCCGGCAGGTACCGCCGCACCCACTCCCGCAGCCTGCCGCGGCAGCCGCCGTCCAGGCCGGTGCCGCCCGCGCCGGCAACGCCGTCCGTCCGCACGGTGGAGGTCACACAGGCTGCTTCGGCTGCCACAGCGCTCGGGTGAAGCCACCGCCTACCCGGCAGCGAGGCAGCTCTACTTGGGCCTGGGGTTCCGCCCGGTCGCGCTTGCCGGTGAGCCGCCGGAAGGCGCGTCCGGGCTCAGGCCGCCTTGGAGAGGTGGGATTCTTCGACGCGGCGAAGGACGACGACCCCCGTGGGTCTAGGCAGGAGCATGGCCGGGGCCGGTCACGGCACAGCGGCGGGAGTGTCACCGCAACGGCGGAAGGGACTCGATCCGGTCGCGATGGTCTATGGGCACAAGTAGGAGTCCCGACCCCGTCCTCAGCGCAGCAGGGACCTGGCGGTGGGGGCGAGCCGCAACTGCTCTGGGGCGCTGGTCAGCATCGCCGACAAGGCGGGAAGCACCCGGTCGTGCCAACGGTCCGAGCGCTCCAGCCGGCTCAGGTGGTCGCTGAGGTGGGCGGGGCTGGGGAACCGCGCGAACCACACGAAGGCGTTCTCGCCGGTCCGCACCGGCAGGGCGGGAAAGGTGTTCTCGGCGGGCTCGGTCTGGAGGCACGCCAGGGGCGCGGCCCCCGTCTCGGCCATCACCGGACGCACCCGCTGGTCGAAGAAGTCCACGAACGCCTCGTCGAACGGGCGATCGCGGTAGTAGATCGTCGCGAGGACGCGCGACGGCGGCGGGGTGGTGCGGCCGACCGGCGGCCGCGCGGCCGCCGGGGCCGGGAAGCCGTGGCGCGCCGCCACCGGCCGCAGCAGCAGCACGTCGTCGCTGTCGAGCATGGTGGCGTTGGCCTGGGCGCTGTGGGCCTTCCAGACCGGCCCGCCGTAGAAGCGGCCCAGCGCCCGGGCGCGGCTGGGCATGTCGTCGAATCCCCGCAGCCAGACGAACCGGTCGGGGTCGTCCAGGTCGCGGAACTGCCCCAGGACCGCCATGCCGACCGCCTCCTGGGTCTCGACGAACTCCCGGTCGAACAGCTCGATCAGCACGTCCCGCTGGCCGGGACGCAGCGTGTACTGCCGTAGTTCGACGACCGGACACCGTACGTCGTTCATCGACGCGCTCCCCGCCTGTTGGAGGCGCGCTGGCCGACTGGCCTCGGGCCGCCGCCTAGCGCACCCGCAAGGTCTGGCGCAGCACGTCCACGATCGAGGTGCGCCCCAGTTCGCGCCGCAGGGCCTGCTCGACCTCGCCGTAGACCTGGCCCAACGCGGGCCGGATGCCCCTGCCGACCGGGCACTCCAGGTTGGGCTCGGTGCGGTGCATGCCGAACAGCGGCCCCGGCTCGACGGCGTCGTAGACGTCGAGCAGGGTGATCGCCTCGGGCGCTCGCGCCAGGCTCCAGCCCGCCCCGGCACCGTGGCGCACCTCCACCAGGCCCGCCCGGCGAAGGTCGCCGAGGCTGCGCCGGATGATCACCGGGTTGGTGTTCACGCTCGCGGCGACCTGGTCGGAGGTCAGCAGCTCTTCGCCGCGCCGCTGGGCCAGCGCCATCCACGCCAGCGCGTGCACGGCGATCGTCAGGCGGCTGTTCGCGGCCATCACCCCTCCCTTCTGTAACAGGGTTTATTACAACAAGCGTGGTGTCAAGCCCCGCCCGGCCAGCACCAGGTCAGGGCATCCTCGATGGAGGCGAGCGCCGGCTGCTCGAGTTGGTCATACTGCCGCCATGTGGGTGATCCTCGTCTGCGCCGCGCTGGTGCTCGCCGGGCTGGCCGCCGTGATCCGCTGGGGCGGCCTCCCGGTCGAACCGCCGCCCGCGCCGGCCCGGCCCGAGGGTGACCCGACCGAGCCGCCGCCGGTGAGCCTCGTCGTCCGTCGCTACCTGTGGTACCTGGTGGTGACGATGGCATCGGGCGCCGTGGCCGGCATCCTGGCCGCCGGGGCCGGCGGGCGCTTGGTGATGCGGCTGCTGGCGGTCACGGCCGGGGCCGGCGCCCAGGGCCGGATCACCGAGGCCGAAGAGATCGTCGGCCGGATCACCATCGGCGGCACGATCGCCTTCGTGGTGTTCACCGGCCTGTTCCTGGGGCTGCCCTCGGCGGCTGGCTACCTGCTGCTGCGCCGCTGGCTGCCGGCCGGGCGGGCCGCCGGCCTTGCCTACGGCGCCCTGCTGCTGGTCGTCGCCGGCACGCGGCTCGAGCCCCTGCGCCGCGGCAACCCCGACTTCGACCTGGTCGGCCCGGGGTGGCTGGCGGTTGCCGCCTTCACCGCGCTGGTCGTGTTCCACGGGATGCTGGTTGCCGCCCTGGCGGGGCGGCTCAGCCGGGCGGTGCCGCTGCTCGCGGCCCGGCCCGGTCCGATCGCCATCCACCTCCCGCTGTTGCTGCTCGTCCTTCCCGGACCGGCGCTGGCCTCGGTGCTGGTCCTCATCGGTGTCGCGGTCGTGCTCCTGTCGCGGATTCCCTCGATGCTCGCAGCCTGGCGCTCCCGTCCTGTGCTGCCGGCCGGGCGTGTCGTTCTGGCCGCGGCTGCCCTGGTCGCCTTCCCCGGCTTCGCGTCCTCCGTCGTCGACATCGTCAGCCGACCGTAGTTCGTCGGCGGCACGTCCAGCCGAGCTCGCCCCATGCGCCGCGGCCACCTCCCTAGGTCCCTTGCCAAGGAGCAGAACGCGGCCGTGCGCCCGCTGCGCTACTGTCTCGGCCATGACTCGCCCTGCTCCGCCGACCAAGGTCGCCATCGTCACCCTCGGCTGCGGCCGCAACGAGGTCGACTCGGCCAACGCCGCCGGGCTGCTCGCCGCGTCCGGGTACGAGGTGGTCGACGACCCCGACCACGCCGACGCGGTGGTCGTGAACACCTGCGCGTTCATCGAGGCGGCGCGGCGGGAATCGGTCGAGACCGTGCTCGACGCGTCCGGCCTGAAGGAGCACGGGCGGGCGAAGGCCGTCGTGGTGATGGGCTGCCTGGCCGAGCGCTACACCGAGGAGCTCAGGGCCGAGCTGCCCGAGGCCGACGCGGTGGTTCCCTTCGCCGACTACGCCCGGCTCTCCGAGGTGCTCGGCGGCACGCTCGGTGACCCGCCAACGGCGGCGGCCACGCCGGCCGTGGGGAGCGCGGTGCCCGGCAGGGCCGCGCTGGCCCCGCCGGCGGGGAGGCGGGCGCTGCCGCTGGTGTTCCCCACGCCACCGGGCCGCAGCTTTCCGGCCCGCCGGCCGGTCGGTGGGCCGGTCGCCTACGTCAAGCTCGCCGAGGGCTGCGACCGGGACTGCTCGTTCTGCGCCATCCCGTCGTTCCGCGGACCCTTCCGTTCCCGGCGGCCGACCGAGGTGCTCGACGAGGTGACCTGGCTCGCCGGGCAGGGCGTGTCCGAGGTCGTCCTGGTGGCCGAGAACTCCACCTCGTACGGCAAGGACCTCGGTGGCCGCTCCGCCCTGATCCAGCTGCTCCGCGAACTCGCCGGGGTCGACGGGCTGCGCCGCGCGCGCCTGCAGTACCTGCAACCCGACGAGCTCGCCCCCGGCCTCCTCGAGGAGATGGCCGCCAACCCGGTGGTCTGCTCCTACTTCGACCTCTCCCTGCAGCACGCCAGCGCGCCGGTGCTGCGCCGCATGCGCCGCGGCGGCTCCCGCGCCGCCTTCCTCGACCTGGTCGCCCGCGTCCGGGCGCTCGACCCCGACGCCGCGTTCCGCTCCAACTTCATCCTCGGTTTCCCTGGCGAGCGCGCCGCCGACGTGCGCGAGCTGGAGGGCTTCCTCGAGGACGCCCGGCTGGACTGGGTCGCCTTCTTCCCCTACTCGCCGGAGGAGGGGACCGCCGCCGTCGCCCTCGACGGCCGGGTGCCGGCGCGCACCGCCCGCGCCCGCGTCGAGCGCCTGCAGGAGCTGCACGAGCGCCTGCTCGCCGGGACGCAGGCGACCTGGCTCGGCCGCCGCCTCGAGGTCCTGGTCGAGCGCGTCGACGACCACGGCGCCGAGGGCCGCAGCTTCCGCGAGGGCCCAGAGAGCGACGGCGTCGTCCGCGTCCCCGCCCTGACCGGGGCGGCCGTCGGCGACTACGTCGAGGTGGAGGTCACCGCCGCCGACGGCGCCGAACTGCTCGCCCGCCCGGTGCCGGTTCCCCGCTGACGCCCCGCCCGGCCGTTCCGGCGGCTCCACCGGCGCGCGCGACGGCGCCCTGCCGGTAAGCTCGCGGCCGGGCCGCGCCGGCGCGTGACCGAGCGGGCCGTGGAGGCAGAGCGGGCGTGCGCTGCGAGATCGTCGGAGTCGGGACCGAGCTGCTGCTCGGGCAGATCATCAACTCGAACGCGGCATGGATCGGCCAGCGGCTGGCCGACGTGGGCTGGGACTGCCTGCGCCACACCGCGGTGGGGGACAACGAGGAGCGCATCGCCGCCGTGCTGCGCGAGGCGCTCGACCGCGCCGACGCGGTGATCGTCACCGGCGGCCTCGGCCCCACCCAGGACGACGTCACCCGCGAGGCGGTCGCGGCCCTGGCCGGCGTGGCCCTGCGCCGCGACCCGGCCATCGAGCGCTGGCTCGAGGAGCGCTTCGCCCGCTTCGGCCGGCAGCGCATGGCGCGGATGAACCTGCGCCAGGCCGACGTGCCCGAAGGGGCGCGCACCATCGACAACCCGCGCGGCACCGCCCCCGGCCTGATCATCGAGGTCGGCGGCAAGCCGCTGTACGCCGTGCCCGGCGTCCCCCGCGAGATGGAGGGCATGCTCGAGCGCGTCGTCCTGCCCGACCTGGCCGCCCGCGCCGGCGAGGGCCGCGCGATCGTCTCGCGCACGCTGCGCACCGCCGGGGTGGGCGAGTCGCTCCTGGCGGAGCGGCTCACGCCGCTGTGGGAGTCGACCGGCGCCGCCGGGGAGGCCGTCACCATGGCGTACCTGGCCAGCCCCGGCGAGGTGCGGGTGCGCCTGACGGCGGTGGGCGCCACCCGCGAGGAGGCGCTGGCCCGGATCGGCCCGGTCGAGCAGGCCGTCCGGGACGAGCTGGGCACGGTGGTGTACGGCTTCGACGACGAGACGCTCGAGCAGGTCGTCGCCAGGCTCCTCGGCGAGCGCGGCCAGACCTTGGCGACCGCGGAGTCGCTCACCGGCGGCCTGGTCGGCGGGCGCGTGACCACCGTGCCCGGCGCCTCCGACCACTACCAGGGCGGCGTGGTCGCCTACGCCACCGAGGCCAAGGCGACCGTCCTCGGGGTCGACCACAAGCTGCTCGACGAGCACGGCCCGGTCAGCGAGCCGGTGGCCGCGGCCATGGCGGAGGGCGTCCGCCGCGCCTTCGCCGCCGACGTCGGCCTGGCGACGACCGGGGTGGCCGGGCCCACCGAGCAGGACGGCCACCCGGTCGGCACCCTCTGCCTGGCGGTCGCCGACGCCGTCGGCACGGTGACCGTCACGCGGCGCGCGCCCGGCGACCGCGCCCAGGTCCGCGCCTGGTCCACCACCCTGGCACTCGACCTGCTCCGCCGCCGCCTGGAAGGCGCCGAGTGACCAGGCGGGCGTGCGCCACGCCGGCCGCCGGTCGGCCTGGTCGCCGGGAGGTGGGGGAGTGACGGCACCGAAGCGTCCCGGCAGGCCTCCGCGCCAGGGTCGCGAAGGGCAGTCCGCGCGGCCGCCCCGCGGGGCGCCGCCGCCGAGGCCGGAGCCGGGAGCCGGCGGGCCCGACGCCCTGCTGGCCGACCCGGACCTGCTCAGCGGCCGGCTGTTCTTCGCCGTCCCGGTTCCTGGGCACAGCCGCGAGCCGCTGGAGGCGGTGCTGCCGGAGCTGGAACGGGCGCTGCCGGCCGCCCGCTGGACCAACCCGAGCGGCTGGCACCTCACGCTCGCGTTCCTCGGCCACGTCCGGCCCGAGTTCTCCGCCGAGGTGGTCACGGTGGGGGAGGGCGCCGTGGCCGGCCTCGGCCCGGCCCAGCTGCGGCTCGACGGCGCCGGTGGCTTCCCCAGCCAGCGCCGCGCGCGCGTCGTCTGGGCCGGGACCAGCGGCGGCGTCGAGCTGCTGCGCACCCTGGCGACCAGGCTCGCCGCCGCGTCCAAGCAGGCCGGCCTCCGCTTCGAGGAACGCGAGTACCAGCCGCACCTGACGCTCGCCCGGCTACCGGTCCCCGGTCCCCTCCCCGAGCAGGTGCTCGACCTGGTCACCGGGGCGGTCGCCGCCAGCCCTCCCTGGGAGGCGCGTGAGCTGTGCTGCTACCGCAGCACCCTCACCAACCGCGGCGCCCGCTACCAGGTCGTGCGGACCTTCCCCCTGACCCGGACAGGCTGACGCCGCGGCGCCGTCCGGGCCGCGGCGCGGTACGTGGACGGCGTGGCCCGGCGGCACTAGGCTCCTGCGGTGCCGATCATGGAGGACGCCGCCGCGGGTCCTGCGGGCCGCCAGCTCCTCGACCCGCGGGGCAGGGTGCTGGCGCGCTTCCTGGACGAGTCCCACGACGGCCTCCGCTGGGCCGACCTGTTCGAGCTCGCCGACGGCGTGACCCCCGAGGAGGCGGTGCCGGCCGTGCTCGCCGACCTCCCCGGGACGCTGGTCTCCGGTGACGAGGCGCTGGGCCGGGCGTTGCTGGCCGCCGGGGCGACGGCACGCAGGCACGCGCACGTGTACTCGAGGGACCTGCGCGACCGGCCCCCGTCGCCCTGGGAGCCCGCGCGCACGCCGCCCGGCGTGCGCATCACCGCCCTCGACCGGCCGCCGGCCGACCTCGTCGACGCGTGGCACGCCGCCTTCCCCGCCGACCACCCCGACCACCTCGGCGACCCACCCCCGGCGGACGTCGAGCAGGAGCTCGCCGACCAGATCGCCGGTCGCGTGCTCGGCCCGATGCTGCCGTGCAGCGGGCTCGCCGTGGCCGGCGACGGCCGCGTGGTCGCGGCCGTGATCGTCACCGACCGGCCCGGCAGCCCCCCGTTCGGCGGCCCCTGGGTCTGCGACCTGTTCCGCCACCCGGCCCCCGAGTGGGCCGGCCTGGGGCGGCTGCTGCTCGAGCGCGCCCTGAGCCTGACCGCCGCGCTGGGGCTGCCCGCCCTCAGCCTGGCCGTGACCGACGGCAACCCCGCCAGGCGGCTGTACGAGTCGCTCGCCTTCCGCCACGTCTCGGCCAGCCTCAACGTGCTGGTCCCACCCCGCCCCGGCTGACCAGGCCCCGAGGTGGTCGCGTGACCGCCCGGGTCGCGCGCGGCGGGCGGTGCCGTGCCGCCTTTACGGCCATTTGAACCTCGCCGGCTAGCATGGTCGGGCAAGCGAGGGGAGTAGCCCCGTCGGCGATCCCGTCAGCACGCCGCGTTCCGCGGCCGGGACCCGGGCCACCTGTAGGTGGCGGCGAGACCTCGACGGTAGCGGCCGTCCGGCACCACGGCGGACGGCCGCACGGTCGAGGAGGCCCCATGCAATGCCCCGTCTGCGACGTCCGGCTGGCCGTGACCGACCGCCAGGGCGTGGAGATCGACCACTGCCCGCGCTGCCGCGGCGTCTGGCTCGACCGCGGCGAGCTCGACAAGCTGATCGAGCGCGCCGCGGGCGACCGCCCCTTCCGCGACCGCCAGCACGACGACGACGAGGACTCCCTACTCGGCGGTGGCGGACTCGGTCGTGGGCGGGACGGCGCCGGCGGCCGCCGGCGCCGCCGGCGCGGGTTCCTCGACGACCTCTTCGACTTCGGTTGAGCGGGTCCCAGCCGACCGTCGTTCAGGCACCCGGCACCTCACCGAAGGGGAGGCCACCTTGCATGCGGGCAGCCATGACCAGATCCCACGCGACCAGCCACGGCCTCGCCGGCCCGGTCCGGTGCTCGCCGCCGTCCATGATCCCGACCTGGCGGCCGCGGTGGCGCTCCGGGCCGGCGAGCACGCCCGTGCCATGGGGCGGAGCGTGCTCGTCCTCACCCTGGTGCCGATCGCCGCTGCCCACGGCCTCGGTCCCGGTGGCCGCCTGCCCGGGGAGCTGGACGACTACGACGACGCGCGGGCGATCATCCGAGAGGCCGAGCGGGCGCTCGAAGCACTGGGCGTTGCCTACCAGGTCGAGCTCTGCGGCTACCTGGCCCGCGGCGCGCCACGGCGGCAGGCGCGGCGACTCGCGGCCACGGTGCTGCGGGCGGCAGGCCAGCTCGGTGCCGAGGTCATCACCATCGGCCGACCCCGTGGCCGGGCGCCGTCGGGGACCAGCGTGGCCGCCCGCGTCGTCAACGGCGCGCCCGTGCACATGCAGGTATCGGTGGCGTCGGCGCCAGTACCAGCCCTGGGTCGAGCCCGCCGCGGCGCGGGCAGCCGCAGGCGCGCCGCCCATGCGGCCGGCGGCATCCAGCCGGACCAGCAGACCGTCGGCGACCCCGCCGCGGTGGTCCTGACGCGCCAAGGCCGGCGCCTGCTGGCCAGGCGCGCCCACCAGCTCCGCGCGCACGTCCTGCCGCGGCTGCGCGCCGCCCTCGACGGCCACGAGCGCGACGCTCACGTCGAGGCCGAGTACCAGCGGGTGGTCGACCAGCTGCGCCGCTTGTCGTGGCTGGTAGAGCACGCGCCGGACGCCGAGGACCTGCCCGACGACCCCGCGACGGTCGAGCTCGGCGAGACCGTGACCGTGCAGGTCGGCGGCGGCGCGCCCGAGCAGTGCCTGATCGTCCACCCGGTCGAGGCTCCCTTGGACGACGTCCCGATCTCGGCCGACTCACCACTGGCCAGGGCGGTGCTTGGTCGCCGCATCGGCGACGAGGTCGAGGTGGCCGCCCCGGCCGGGGCGTACCGGTGCCGCATCCTCGCCGCCGACCGGACGGCCCCGGTCAGGGGGTGAACACGGCCCGGACCCGGTAGACCCCGGGGCTGCCGGGCCGGAAGGCCACGGTCACCTGGCTCGTGCCCGCGGCCGGCAGCGGACGGTTCAGCCGCAGCCGGCTCACCGCGGCAGGCCCAGGGCCGCTCACCAGCAGCTGGATCGTCCCGACGAGGGCGAGACGCCGGCCGGTCAGGTTGCGCACCCGGACCAGGGCCAGCGCGCCACCGGCCGCGGCCCTGACCGTCAGGTCGAGCTCGACCTGCGCGGCCGTGCCCTGCCCGGTCGGCCTGCTCCCCGCGGAGGTGGGAGGAGAGCCGCCGCGGCCGTCCCAGACCGTCACCAGGTCGTTGGTGGTCGCGGCGCCGGCCACCCGGGGCAGCCCGGCGGTCGCGGGATTGCCGGCCGGGTCGCCCGGCGCGGCGGCCCCCTGCCGCGGGACGCTCGGCGCGCCCGCCAGGCCGGGTGCCGCGGAGGGCTCCGCGCCGCCCCGCCCGGCGGGGGCCGTCCGATGGTCGCCCCCGACCAGCGCGACCACGCCGACGACCGCCACGGCCACCAGGACGGCGGCGAGCGGGAGCAGCAGCCGGCGGGACGTGACGCGCATGGCGGCCTCGGGACGGAGCGAGGGCGGTGAGCGTAGGCTCGCCGCCGGCCGGAGAGCCTATCCGGGCGCGGCCGCACGAAGCGCTCCGCAGTCCTGCCGACCCCGGCCACCTGGAGCCACGTTTTCCCCAACTTGCCCGAGCATCGTTGTGCCGAACACACGTTCGTAGTAGGGTGCTCGCGCTGCAGCGCCGAACCCCCTCCCCGGGGTCCGCTGCCAAGGTTCATCGCTTGGTCCGCCGCCGCCTCCAACCAAGGAGAGAACTGTCATGACCACGACCTATACTTCGCGCAACGGCAACGCCCGGGGAGGGATCGTGGAGCGCGAAAAGGCACTGGAAGTCGCCCTGCTGCAAATTGAGAAGCAGTTCGGCAAGGGCTCGGTCATGCGCATGAGCGGCGACGGTCCCGCCATGCCGGTCGAGTTCATCTCCACCGGCAGCCTCGCGCTCGACCTGGCACTCGGCATCGGCGGCGTGCCCCGCGGCCGCGTGATCGAGATCTACGGCCCCGAGGCGTCCGGCAAGACCACCGTCGGCCTGCACATCATCGCGGAGGCGCAGCGCAACGGCGGGATCGCCGCCTTCATCGACGCCGAGCACGCCCTCGACGTCACCTACGCGCGCAACCTCGGCGTCGACACCGACGCCATGCTGGTCTCGCAGCCCGACACCGGCGAGCAGGCCCTGGAGATCGCGGACATGCTGGTCCGCTCCGGCGCCATCGACGTCATCGTGGTCGACTCGGTCGCCGCCCTGGTCCCCCGCGCCGAGATCGAGGGCGAGATGGGCGACTCCCACGTCGGCCTCCAGGCCCGCCTGATGAGCCAGGCCCTGCGCAAGCTCTCCGGCTCGATCTCCAAGTCGCGCACGACCGCCATCTTCATCAACCAGCTCCGCGAGAAGATCGGGGTCCTCTTCGGCTCACCCGAGACGACCCCTGGCGGCAAGGCGCTCAAGTTCTACGCCTCGGTGCGGCTCGACATCCGCCGCATCGAGGCGCTCAAGGACGGCGCCGACGTGGTCGGTAGCCGGACCCGTGCCAAGGTCGTGAAGAACAAGCTGGCGCCGCCGTTCCGCTCCGCGGAGTTCGACATCATCTACGGCCAGGGGATCTCCAAGGAGGGCAGCCTGCTCGACGTCGGCGTGGACGTCGGGCTGATCCGGAAGTCGGGCGCCTGGTTCACCTACGAGGGCGACCAGCTCGGGCAGGGTCGGGAGAACGCTCGCAACTTCCTGCGCGACAACCCGGAGCTGGCCCACGAGATCGAGGAGAAGATCAAGGCCCAGCTCGGGATCACGCTGCCGGCACCCGCGGAGCAGCCCGACGGCGCCGAGGCACCGGCGGCCAAGGCCGACGGCAAGCGCTGAGCGCCGGTGGCCGACCGGCGGCTTCCACGACGTCCTGCCGGGCTCCCGGAGGAGTCCGGCAGGACGGCCACCGACCCGGTGGCGAAGGCCAAGGACGCCGCGCTGCGCCTGCTGGAGGTGCGGGCACGCAGCCGCGGGGAGCTCGAGCAGCGGCTGGCCCGGCGGGGATTCGACGAGGAGGTGGTGGCCGCGGCGCTCGACCGGCTGGCCGATGCCGGCCTGGTGGACGACGCCGCATTCGCGGTGGCCTACGCCGAGAGCCGCTCCGCTCGCGGGGCCGACGCCCGGGTGATCGCCAGCGAGCTGCGCGACCGGGGCGTCGCCTCCGGCCTCGCCGAGCAGGTGACCGACGCCGTGGTACCGGCGGAGGAGCAGGCAGAGCGCTGCCGCCAGGTCGCCGTGGCCAGGCTGGCCCGCCTGCAGGACCTTGCCCCAGAGGTCCGCTTCCGCCGGCTCGCGGGCTACCTGGAACGCCGGGGGTATCCGGCCGAGGTCATCGCCACGGTCCTCAGCGACCTCTTCGCTCGACGAGATTGAGCCGGGAGTCCGTTCCGGCCGTCTCTGACCCCTTCAGACCCGTACTGACCTGCCATTCCTTGACCGTGCAGGCTGGCCGGCCTACCCTTGGAACTGCCCGGCTTTGCCGAACTTGAACTGCGATTTCCGTAAACCTTGCCAAGCGACCGGCCGTTCGGACCTCCATACCCGAAGGCAAAGGAAGCTCCTTCTGCCTTGAGATCGATCGTTTCGCTACGTGCGACTCCCTGAGTCGTGAATCGCAGGCTCTCCGCAGCGCCGGGCGCCGCTCGGCGCTGCCGGCGTTTCGGGGTCATGCGGTAGCGGGATTCCCGCGCATCGGCCGTCCAGGCGGCTTGAACTGGTCGGGTCCCCCCGGCCGGGTGACGCGTAAAGGAGGCCGTCGTGGGAGCCGGCATCATCGCAGTCGCAGCCGCCGCCCTCGCAGTCGGCATTGGCGCGGGATATTTCCTCGGCACCACCTACCAGGCCAAACGATCCAGCACGCTGCTCGGGTCGGCGAGACAACAGGCCGAAGCCCTGGTGGAGGACGCTCGCCGCCAAGCCGAGACCGCACGCAGGGAGGCCACCGTCGAGGGGCGGGACGAGGCCCTGAAGCTGCGGCAGGGGGCAGAAGAGGAGGTCCTGAAACTTCGACAAGAGGTCGAGGGTGAGATCCGCACCCGCATGGTCGAGGTCCAGCGGCGCGAGGACCGCCTGCTGGCCCGCGAGGAAGGGCTCGAGAGCAAGGCGGGGACGCTGGACCAGCGCGAGGCCGGCCTCCACGAGCGTGAGCAGGCGGTCGAGCAGGGCCGCCGGGAGCTCGAGGCGGAGGCGGAGGAGCAGCGTCGCCGGCTGGAGCAGGTCGCGGCCATGACCTCCGCCGAGGCCAAGGCGATGCTGGTCAAGCAGGTCGAGGAGGAGGCCAAGCGGGACGCCATGGGGCTGGTCCGCGACCTCGAGCAGCAGGCCCGCGAGGAGGCCGACCGGCGCGCGCGCAAGATCGTCACGCTCGCCATCCAGCGCGTCGCCTCCGAGCAGACCTCGGAGTCGACCGTGTCGGTGCTGCCCCTGCCGTCGGACGACATGAAGGGCCGCATCATCGGCCGCGAGGGCCGCAACATCCGCGCGTACGAGGCGGTCACCGGCGTCAACCTGATCATCGACGACACGCCCGAGGCGGTGCTGCTGTCCTGCTTCGACCCGGTGCGCCGGGAGATCGGCCGCCTCACCCTCGAGAAGCTCGTCTCCGACGGGCGCATCCACCCGGCCCGCATCGAGGAGACCTACGAGCGCGCCAAGGTCGAGGTCGAGAGCGAGGTGCGGCGCGCCGGCGAGGACGCCTGCCTCGAGGTGGGCATCACCGACCTCCACCCCGAGCTGGTCAGGGTGCTCGGCCGCCTCAAGTACCGCACCTCCTACGGCCAGAACGTGCTGCTGCACCTGATCGAGACCGCCCACCTTGCCAGCGTGATGGCGTCCGAGCTGGGCCTCGACGTGCGCCTGGCCAAGCGCTGCGGCTTCCTCCACGACATCGGCAAGGCGCTCACCCACGAGGTCGAGGGCTCCCACGCGATCATCGGCGCCGAGCTGGCCCGACGCCTCAAGGAGGCGCCCGAGGTCGTCCACGCGATCGAGGCCCACCACGGCGAGGTCGAGGCGCGCACCGTGGAGGCGGTCCTGTGCATGGCCGCCGACGCCATCTCCGGCGGCCGGCCCGGTGCCCGCCGTGAGACGCTGGAGTCCTACATCCGGCGGCTGGAGCGGCTCGAGGAGATCGCCAACAGCTACCCGGGCGTCGACAAGGTCTTCGCCATGCAGGCCGGCCGCGAGGTCCGCATCATGGTCAAGCCCGAGGACGTCGACGACGTGGCCGCGCAGGTGCTGGCCCGGGACCTGGCCAAGCGGGTGGAGCAGGAGCTGCAGTACCCCGGTCAGATCAAGATCACGGTGGTGCGCGAGATCCGCAGCGTGGAGTACGCCAAATAGGATGAGCGAGCGATACCTGATCCGCACCTTCGGGTGCCAGATGAACGAGCACGACACCGAGCGCATCGCCGGGCTGCTGGAGGCCGAGGGGATGCGCCGCGCCGAGCGGCTCGACGACGCCGACCTGGTCGTGCTCAACACCTGCGCGGTGCGGGAGAACGCCGACAACCGCCTCTACGGCACCCTCGGCCACCTCGCCACCGAGAAGGCGAGGCGCGAGCTGACCATCGCCGTCGGCGGCTGCCTGGCACAGAAGGACCGCGGCACGGTGCTGCGCCGCGCGCCCTGGGTGGACGTGGTCTTCGGCACCCACAACCTCGGCAGCCTGCCGGTGCTGCTGCGCCGCGCCCGCGAGCAGGGCGTCGCCCAGGCGGAGTTCTTCGACGAGATGCAGGCGTTCCCGTCGTCCCTGCCCGCCAGGCGCGAGAGCGACTGGTCCGCCTGGGTCGCGATCAGCGTTGGCTGCAACAACACCTGCACCTTCTGCATCGTGCCGATGCTGCGCGGCAAGGAGCGCAGCCGGCGCGTCGGCGACCTGATCGCCGAGGTCGAGGCGCTGGTCGCCGACGGCGTGGTCGAGGTCACCCTGCTGGGCCAGAACGTCAACTCCTACGGCACCGACCTGCCCGGGCACCGCCAGCTCTTCGGCGACCTGCTGCGCGCCCTCGACGGCGTCGAAGGCCTCCAGCGGCTGCGCTTCACCAGCCCGAACCCCAAGGATTTCCGCGACGACGTGGTCGACGCCATGGCGAGCTGCGGTCCGCTGGCCGAGCACGTGCACTTCCCGCTGCAGTCCGGCTCCGACCGGGTCCTGCGGCTGATGCGCCGCGGCTACCGGCGCCGGCGCTACCTGGAGATCCTCGAGCGCATCCGCGCCGCGATCCCCGGGGTGGCCTTCTCCACCGACGTGATCGTCGGGTTCCCGGGCGAGACCGAGGCCGACTTCGCCGACACCCTCGACATGGTCGAGCGCGCCGGCTTCGACTCCGCCTTCATGTTCCAGTACTCGCCCCGCCCGGGGACCGAGGCGGCCAGCATGCCCGACCAGGTCCCCGCCGAGGTGGTCCGGGAACGTTTCCAGCGCCTGGCGGAGCTCCAGGAGGGCATCAGCCTGCGACGCAACCAGGCCCTGGTCGGCACCCAGGTCGAGCTGCTGGTCGAGCAGGCCGCCTCCAAGACCGATCCCACCCGCTCCTCCGGGCGGACCCGCACCAACAAGCTCTGCCACTTCCCCGCCTCGGCAGCGGTCGCCCCCGGCGACCTGGTGACCGTCACGGTCGAGCAGGCGGCACCCCACCACCTGCTCGGCGGACCCGTGCTCGACCACCGCCCGCGCCGGACCCCGGGAGCGTCCTGCTCCGCAGCGCCCGCGGCCCGGCCGCTGCCCGCCGGCGCCATCCCCCTCCCGCTCGTCGGCTAGCGATGCCCGCGACCGCGGCGGTACGGGCGGCGCTGCTGCCGCACCCGCCCCTGCTCGTGCCGGAGCTGGGCGGCGGAGCGGCGGGCGAGCTGGATCCGCTGCGGGCGGCGTGCCGCCTGGCGGTCGACGACGTCCTGGCGGCCAGCAGCGCGTTGGTGATCGTCGGCGACGGGCCGGTGTGGGGGATCGCGGCCCGGGCCGCGGTCGG
This sequence comes from Actinomycetes bacterium, assembly GCA_036377075.1. GTDB lineage: Bacteria > Actinomycetota > CALGFH01 > CALGFH01 > CALGFH01 > DASUZB01. The sequence continues at coordinate 60,662 of DASUZB010000037.1, forward strand.
CTCGTTCCACCCGTACGGCGCCGACGTCGAGGTGCGCCTGCCCGAGGAGCGCCTCTGGGCCGACCTGGCGGCGCTGCCCGAGCCGCACCGCCTCGACGAGCTGCCCCTCTCGCTGGCGATCGCCGCCTGGCTGCTCACCCAGCCGGCCGACGCCAGGCGTACCGCTACCGACGCCGAGCAGGCCGAGCAGCGGCACCTCCGCGTCGCGGACGCGGGTGAGCGGCCCACCGCCGTCCAGGCGCCGGACGACGTCCCGGACGCCCGTCCCGGCGGGCGGCCGGACCTGCGCCTCGCGGAGGCGGACGAGACGCCCGCCCCCGCTCGGGCTTCGCGGGCCGGCGGACCTGCCGCCAGCCCTGGCGACGAGGCCGCCGAAGCGGTAGGTGGGAAGGTCCCACCGCTGATCGCGTGCACCGTGCCGTCGACGCTGGGGCCAAGGGCCGCGGCGGCGGTCGGCCACGCGCTGGTCGAGGTGGCCGCCGACGCCGGGCCGGTCGGGGTGCTCGCCATGGCCGACCTGTCGGCCCGCCGCAGCGCGACGGCCCCCGGCGCCCACCACCCGGCCGCTGCCACCTTCGACGCCGGCGTCGCTGGCGCGCTCGTCCGGGGGGACCTGGACGCCCTGGCCAGGCTGGACCCCGTGGAGGCCGGCGAGCTGCTGGTCGGCGGCCGGGCGGTGCTGCAGGCCCTGGCCGGTGCCATGCGGGGTGGGGCACGGCCGGCAGGGCGGGTCCTCTACGACCAGGCACCGTACGGGGTCGGCTACCTGGTCGCGGTGCTCACCAACCTGGCCGCCGAGGCGGCCCCGGCGGTGGGCACGCACGCCTCGTGAGCCTCCCCGTCGACGACCGGGCGGGGAGGGACCACCGCCCGGGCCCGGTGCTCGCGCTGGTCGGGCCGACCGCCTCCGGCAAGACCGAGCTCGCGTGCGAGCTCGCCCCCGAGCTGGGCGCGGAGATCGTCAGCGCCGACGCCATGCTGGTCTACCGCGGGATGGACATCGGCACCGCCAAGCCGACCCCGGCCGAGCGCGCCCGCGTCCGCCACCACCTGGTCGACGTGGTCGACCCGGCGGAGGAGTTCTCGGTCGCGCGCTTCCAGCCGATGGCCCGGGCGGCCATCGCCGACGTGCTCGGCCGTGGCCGCGTGCCGCTGCTGGTGGGTGGCTCCGGCCTCTACTTCCACGCGGTGGTCGACGACTTCACCTTCCCGCCGACCGACCCGGCGCTGCGCCGCCGGCTGGAGGACGACGCGCGCGACCGCGGGCTGCCCGCGCTGTACCAGCGGCTGGCCGCCGACGACCCGGCCGCCGCCAGCCGCATCCAACCGGGCAACCTGCGGCGGATCGTCCGCGCGCTGGAGGTGATCGAGCTGACCGGCCGGCCCTTCTCGTCGTTCCGGCGAGCGATGGACGCGCCGGTGTCGCGCTACCGGCTGACCGTGCTCGGCCTCGACCCCGGTCAGGAGCTGCTCCGCGCCCGCGTCGCCGAGCGGGTCGCGGCGATGGCCGAGGCCGGCCTGGTGGACGAGGTGCGCCGCCTGGCCGCCGGGCCGCTGTCCCGCACCGCCCGCCAGGCACTCGGCTACAAGGAGCTGCTCGACGCGCTCGAGCGTGGCGGCGCTGTCTCCGACGCCCTGGCCGAGGTGGTCGCCCGGACCCGCGACTACGCCCGCCGGCAGCTCGCCTGGTTCCGCCGGGACCCCCGGATACGATGGAGTACGCTTCCGCCAGGCCCAGAGCTCGCCGCCTGGGCGCTGGCGGCGTTCGCCGGGGATCACGAGGCGCACGCGGCGGCGGGCGGCGCCCAAGGCCAAGGGACGGGTCGGGAGGGGTAGCTCAGAAGTGGAGTTCGTCAAGGCGCACGGCACCGGCAACGACTTCGTCGTGGTCGAGGACCTGACCGACCGCTACCGGCTCACGCCCGAGTTCGTCCGCGCCGTCTGCGACCGGCACTTCGGCATCGGTGGCGACGGCCTGATCCGCATCGCCCCAGGCCGCCGGGCGCCCTTCTTCATGGACTACCGGAACGCCGACGGCTCCTACGCGGAGATGTGCGGCAACGGCGTCCGGGTGGTCGGCAAGTACCTGGCCGACCGCGAGCACGTGAGCAGCGCCTTCGACCTCGAGACCGGGGCCGGGGTCAAGCACCTCGAGCTGCACGCCGCCGACGACGGCAGCATCGACCAGGTGACGGTCGACATGGGCGCGCCCAGCTTCGACCGGGCCGACCTGCCGATGCACGGCACCGGCGAGGCGCTCAAGGAGCCCTTGGAGGTGGCCGGCGAGACGGTCGTGGCGACCTGCCTGTCGATGGGCAACCCGCACGCGGTGGTGTTCGTCGACGACGTCGACGCCGCCCCGGTGACCACGCTCGGACCGCTGCTGGAGACGCACGCGGCGTTCCCCAGCAGGACCAACGTCGAGTTCGTGCAGGTGCTCGACCAGGGGGCGGTTCGGCAGCGCACCTGGGAGCGCGGCGTCGGCGAGACGCTCGCCTGCGGCACCGGCGCCTGCGCGGTCGCCGTGGCCAGCCAGCTCCGTGGCTTCACCGGGCAGGAGGTGCGGGTGGAGCTGCGTGGCGGACCCCTCTCGCTCACCTGGTCGCCGGGCGGCACCGTGCGCATGACCGGCCCCGCCCGGGAGGTCGCCCACGGCACCATGGCCGGCGACCTGCTCGCCCTGCTGGACCCGGCGCTGCGATGACCCGACCCTGACCGCGGACCACGCCCACCGAGGAGTGACAGCCAGCAATGCAGACGGCCCGACGCATCGCGGCCATCCCGCCGTACCTGTTCGCCGAGATCGACCGCCGGATCGCCGAGAAGCGGGCGGCCGGCGTCGACGTGATCAGCTTCGGCATCGGCGACCCGGACCTCCCCACGCCCGACTTCATCGTCGAGGAGCTCGCCGGCGCCGCCCGTGACCCGTCCACCCACCAGTACCCGAGCTACTTCGGGCTGCCCGCCTTCCGCGAGGCCGTCGCCGACTTCTACCAGCGACGCTTCGGCGTCGTGCTCGACCCGACCACCCAGGTCCTGCCGCTGATCGGCTCCAAGGAGGGCCTGGCCCACCTGCCGTGGGCGTTCGTCGACCCTGGCGACCCGACGCTGGTGCCCGAGCCGGGCTACCCGGTCTACGAGGTCGCCACCATCCTGGCCGGCGGGGAGCCGGTGCACCTGCCGCTCAGCGCCGAGCGAGGCTGGTTCCCCGACTTCGGCGCGGTCGACGGCGCGGTCGCCGACCGGGCCAAGATCCTCTGGCTGAACTACCCGTCCAACCCGACCGCCGCCGTCGCCACGCTCGACCAGTTCGAGGACGCGGTCCGCTTCGCCGCCGACCACGACCTGCTGCTGGCCCACGACAACGCCTACTCGGAGATCACCTACGACGGCTTCGTCGCCCCCTCGGTGCTCCAGGTCGCCGGCGCCGTGGACGTGGCGGTCGAGTTCGGCTCGCTGTCGAAGATCTTCAACATGACCGGCTGGCGCATCGGCTGGGTGGTCGGCAGCCCGGTGGCGATCGAGGCCCTCGGGCGGGTCAAGACCAACATCGACTCCGGCATCTTCAACGCCGTGCAGCGGGCGGGGCTGGCCGCGCTGCGCAGCGACATGCCCCACCTTCCCGGCCTGATCGCCACCTACCAGCGCCGCCGTGACCGCATCATGGAGGTCTTCTGGGAGGCCGGCTGGAAGGTCGAGGCGCCGAAGGGCGCCCTCTACGTATGGCTGCCGACGCCGCCGGGGGAGTCGAGCGTGCGCTTCACCCAGCGCCTGCTCGACGACGCCGGCGTGGTGGTCGCCCCCGGCTCCGGCTACGGGCCGAGCGGCGAGGGCTACGTGCGGCTCTCGCTCACCATCCCGGACGCCCGGCTCGAAGAGGGCTGCGAGCGCGTGCGCAAGGCGCTGGTCGGCCGCTGAGTGAGCGCCGGTGAATAAGGCGAGACGGATGGGGGGCGACCCGCTACCGTGGAGGGGATGACGAACCGGACCTCCACCACGCTGCGGCGCGACGACACCGACATCAAGCTCGTCGAGCTGCGGCAGCTCCGGCTCGAACGGGTGATCCTGGTCGGCGTGGCCGTGGACGGCTCGCTCGAGGCGGCGGAGCGCTCGCTCGAGGAGCTGCGGCGCCTGGCCGAGACGGCCGGCGCCGAGGTGCTCGAGACCATGCTGCAGCGCCGCGCCAGGCCCGACGCGGGCACCTTCGTGGGCAAGGGCAAGGCCAGGGAGCTGGCCGCCACGGTCAAGGCGCTCGGCGCCGACACCGTGGTGATGGACGAGGAGCTCGCCCCCGGCCAGCTGCGCCAGCTCGAGGAGCTGGTCGACGCGAAGGTGGTCGACCGCACCGCGGTGATCCTCGACATCTTCGCCCAGCACGCCACCAGCCGCGAGGGCAAGGCCCAGGTCGAGCTGGCCCAGCTCAACTACATGCTGCCCCGGCTGCGCGGCTGGGGCGAGAGCCTCAACCGGCAGGCCGGCGGCATCGGCGCGTTCCGTGGTCCCGGCGAGACCAAGATGGAGGTCGACCGGCGCCGCATCCGCCGGCGCATCACCAAGCTCCGCCGCGACCTGGTTGGCTACGCCCGCACCCGCGACGTCAAGCGGCAAGGTCGGGAGCGGGCCGGGGTGCTCTCGGTCGCCCTGGCCGGCTACACCAACGCGGGCAAGTCCACCCTGCTCAACCGCCTCTCCGGCGCCGGGGTGCTGGTGGAGGACAAGCTGTTCTCCACCCTCGACCCGACCACCCGCCGCCTGCGCCTGCCCGACGGGCGCAGCGCCACCCTCACCGACACCGTCGGCTTCATCGCCAAGCTCCCGCACGACCTGGTCGAGGCGTTCAAGTCCACGCTCGAGGAGGTGGCGCGGGCCGACCTGATCGTCCACCTGGTGGACGCCTCCCAGCCCGACCCGTCGGGTCAGGTGGCCGCCGTCCGCGCGGTGCTCGCCGAGGTCGGCGCGGCCGGCGTGCCCGAGCTGCTGGCGCTCAACAAGGCGGACCTGCTCGACGAGGTGAGCCGGGCGCGGCTCGGCCGCCAGTTCCCCAGCACCCTGCAGCTCTCCGCGGCCACCGGCGAGGGCGTCACCGAGCTGCTGGCGGCGACGGCGGCCCGCCTGCCCCATCCCGAGACGACCGTCGCCGTGCTGCTCCCGTTCGACCGCGGCGACCTGGTCGACCGGGCGCACCGCGAGGGGGAGGTGCTGGCGGTCGAGCACCTGCCCGAGGGAACCGGCATGACCCTGCGCGCTCACGCCGCCCTCGCCAGCGCCCTCGCCCCCTACGCCAGCACGGACGCCCGGCCGGCGGTCACGCGGAAGGCCGGCGGCCGGACCGCGCGGTCCTGAGCCTGCCCGGGTAGGCTCAGGCGGATCCGGGCGGTGCCGGACGCGGGGGGCGGCTAGGTGTGCAGGCGGCGGAGGACGGTGACGACCAGGCCGAGGACGGTGGCCTCGTCCCCCTCGATCGGCTCGTAGGCCGGGTTGGCCGGCAGCAGCTGGACCCGCCCACCCTTGCGGGAGAGGTGCTTCACGGTGGCCTCACCCTCCGAACCGGCCCCTTGGAGCATGGCGGCGACCATCTCGCCCTCCTCCGCGTCGGGCTGGCTGCGGACCACCACGTAGTCGCCGTCGAACACGCCCGCCTCGATCATCGAGTCACCGCTGACCTTCAGCATGAACAGCTCGCCCTGGCCGACCAGGTCGCGCGGCAGCGGCACCAGCTCCTCGACCTGCTCCTCGGCGGTGATCGGCACACCGGCGGCGATGCGGCCGACCAGCGGGACGTAGGCGGGCAGCGGCCGCGGCGCGTTGGGCACGCCCTCCATGTGGAGCGCGATGGTGCGCGGCTTGGTCGGGTCGCGCCGCAGGAAGCCCTTGCGCTGCAAGGCTTCGAGCTGGGAGTGGACGCTCGAGGGTGAGGTCAGCCCGACCGCCTCGCCGATCTCGCGGATCGACGGCGGGTAGCCGTGCTCGGCGACGCTGTCGTGGATCATCGCCAGGATCCTGCGCTGCCGCTCGGTCAGCGTCGACTGCTTGCTCACGGGCTGCTCGGCCTCGGCCATCGCGGTCTCCCCTCGGGGTCGTCGGCAGGGACGCCTGCATGCTGACGGGCACGGGCCGCCTGCTGTGGTTCGGACTGTAACAGCCGGATGGTGGCGTGGGCAAACATCTGTTCGAGTCTGTGGACGGACGATTGACATCGAACACCTGTTTGGATGAGGATAGGGCCATGTCCGAACAGGTGTTCAGCCAACAGCCGTCGTCCGCCGTCGGGCCGCCGCCGAGCACGGCCCACCGGGGTGGGGCGCCGGCCGGGGGGTGGGCGTGGCCCCACCACCGGCGTCCCACCAGGACGGCCTCCCCCGTGCACCTGACGCTGCGCGCCAAGGTGCTCGGCGTCCTGCTCGTGGTCGCCCTGATCCTGCTGCTCCTGCCCGGGCTCGCGCGCGGGGACGGCCCCGACCGTGGCCCCGCCCGCACCACCGCCTACACCGTCCAGCCCGGCGACACGCTCTGGGCGATCGCCGGCCGGGTCGCGCCCCGCCGCGACCCGCGCGAGGTGGTCGAGCAGATGGTGCGGGACAACCACCTGCGCGGCGGCAGCCTGCAGGTCGGCGAGCGGCTCCAGATCCCGGTCGTCGAGCCCTGACGAACCAGCCTCGCGCGACGGCCGCTCCGCTACCTCGTGGCCGGGTGGGCGCGTGGCTTGGGCGGGGTGGCCTTCCGCAGGGTGGTGCCGAGGTCGTCGAGCTCGCGCTCGAAGTCGGCGGGGTCCTGGAAGTCCTTGTAGACGCTGGCGAAGCGCATGTAGGCGACCGCGTCCAGGTCGCGCAGGGCGTTCAGCAGCTCGATCCCGACCTCTTGGCTCTCCACCTCGCGCTGCCCCCGCGCGCGCAGCGTCTCCTCGATGTCACTGGCGATGCGTAGGATCTGCGCCTCGGTGATCGGCCGGTTCTTGCACGCCTTGGCCAGGCCGGCGACCACCTTGGCCGGTTCGAACTGCTCCTTGGAGCCGTCGCGCTTGAGGATCAGCAGCGGCACCTCGTCGACCCGCTCGAAGGTGGTGAAGCGCCGGCCGCAGCCGGCGCAGGCCCGCCGCCGGCGGATCGCCGCGCCGTCGTCGGCCGGGCGGGAGTCGACCACGCGGTCCTCGTCGGACCCGCAGAACGGGCAGCGCACGGGCTTCCTCCCCCCGGGCCGGTAGGATCCGGCCACCACAAGATATTGTGGTAGAATGCTACCCGATGCCGACGTTATCCACAAGATGTTGTGTACGGGCCCTTGACCAACGCGGTGGCTTGGTGCTTAATCACACCGCTGTCATTCTGTCCGTCGCCGTCCCACCGGTTCGCGCGGCAGGCGCCAGGCGGCAGGCGCCCGCGGACCACTTCTGAGGGACGAGAGCCCGAGACGCGGTCGGGCCCGCTAGGAGGTCATCGTGGCGAAGACCCGGGATGCTCTGTCGGTCGAACAGGGGCCGGCCCGCAAGGGCCTGCAGGTGCGTCGTCTCTTCACGACCAAGGGCACGCACCCCTACGACGAGCTCACCTGGGAACGCCGCGACGCGGTGATCACCAACTGGCGCGACGGCACCGTCGCCTTCGAGCAGCGCGACCTCGAGTTCCCCAGCACCTGGTCGCAGAACGCCACCAACATCGTCGCCCAGAAGTACTTCCGCGGCCCCCTCGGCACGCCGCAGCGCGAGCGCTCGGTGCGCCAGATGGTCGACCGGGTCGCCGGCACCATCACCGGCTGGGGGGTCAAGGACGGCTACTTCGCTGGCGACGAGGACGCCGAGGCGTTCCAGGCCGAGCTGACCCACGTCCTGGTCACCCAGAAGGCGGCCTTCAACTCCCCGGTCTGGTTCAACGTCGGCGTCGAGCCAAGTCCGCAGGCTTCAGCGTGCTTCATCCTCTCGGTCGAGGACACCATGCCGTCGATCCTCAACTGGTACGTCGAGGAGGGCATGATCTTCAAGGGCGGCTCCGGGTCGGGCATCAACCTGTCCAGCATCCGCTCCTCGCACGAGCAGCTCGGCAACGGGGGAGAGGCGTCCGGCCCGGTGTCGTTCATGCGCGGCGCCGACGCCTCCGCCGGGACGATCAAGTCGGGCGGCAAGACCCGCCGGGCGGCCAAGATGGTCATCCTCAACGTCGACCACCCGGACGTGCGCGACTTCATCTGGTGCAAGGCGCGCGAGGAGCACAAGGCCAGGGCGCTGCGCGACGCCGGCTTCGACATGGACCTCGACGGCCGCGACTCCTACAGCATCCAGTACCAGAACGCCAACAACTCCGTCCGGGTCACCGACGAGTTCATGCGCGCCTACGAGGCCGACGGCGACTTCGACCTGCACGCCGTCCTCGACGGCCGCTCGGTCGAGACGCTCAGGGCGCGTGACCTCATGCGCGAGCTCGCCCAGGCCGCCTGGGAGTGCGCCGACCCGGGCATGCAATACGACACGACGATCAATGATTGGCATACCGCGCCGGAATCTGGCCGAATCAATGCAAGTAACCCCTGTAGTGAGTACATGCACCTGGATAATTCAGCTTGCAATTTGGCCAGTATTAATTTGCTGAAATTCCTGCGGGACGACGGGGTGTTCGACGTCGCCGGGTTCAAGCACGCGGTGGACATCGTGTTCCTCGCGCAGGAGATCATCATCGGCAACTCGTCGTACCCGACCGAGAAGATCGCCGAGAACGCCCGCAGCTTCCGGCAGCTCGGCATCGGCTACGCCAACCTCGGGGCGCTGCTGATGGCGCAGGGGCAGCCGTACGACTCGGACTCGGGTCGGGCGTGGGCGGGGGCGATCACCGCGTTGATGACCGGGCAGAGCTACCGCACCTCGACCCGGGTGGCGCAGGTGATGGGGCCGTTCGCCGGCTACGCCAAGAACCGCGAGGCGATGCTGCGGGTGATCGGCAAGCACCGCGCCGCGGTCGACGAGATCGACGCCGGGCTGGTGCAGCCCGACCTCTACGAGGCCGCCAAGCGCTCCTGGGACGACGCGCTGAAGTTCGGCGAGGAGTTCGGCTTCCGCAACGCGCAGGCGAGCGTGCTCGCCCCGACCGGGACCATCAGCCTGCTGATGGACTGCGACACCACCGGGATCGAGCCCGACCTGGCGCTGGTGAAGACGAAGAAGCTGGTGGGCGGCGGCTCGATGTCGATCGTCAACCAGACCGTGCCGCGGGCGCTGGGGCGGCTCGGCTACGCCGAGGAGCACGTGCAGGCGATCGTCGAGTACGTCGCCGAGCACAACTCGGTGAAGGGCGCGCCGGTGCTGCGCGAGGAGCACTACCCAGTGTTCGACTGTGCCATGGGCGACTCGCCGATCCACTACATGGGCCACGTCCGCATGATGGCCGCCGCCCAGCCGTTCATCTCCGGCGCCATCTCCAAGACCGTGAACCTCCCCGAGTCCGCCTCGGTGGAGGAGGTCGAGCAGGTCTACGTCGAGGGCTGGAAGCAGGGGCTCAAGGCGCTGGCGATCTACCGGGACAACTGCAAGGTGGGCCAGCCGCTGTCGGCCGACAAGAAGGTGACCACCGACACCGGCGCGGTCATCGAGGTGGAGGGCGCCCCGGTGCGGCGGCGGCTGCCGAAGTCGCGGCCGTCGACCACCACCTCGTTCCGGGTGGGGGACATCGAGGGCTACCTCACCGCCGGGTCCTACCCAGACGACGGCCTGGGCGAGATCTTCGTGAAGGTCTCCAAGCAGGGGTCGACCCTCTCGGGCGTGATGGACGCGTTCGCCATCGCGGTCAGCCTCGGCCTGCAGTACGGGGTGCCGCTCGAGGTCTACGTCGCCAAGTTCGTCAACATGATCTTCGAGCCCAACGGCCTGACCGACGACAAGGACGTGCGCATCGCCCAGAGCCTGGTCGACTACCTGGCGCGCCGCCTGGCGATCGACCACCTGGACGCCGAGACCAGGCAGGCGCTCGGCATCCGCACCACCGCCGAGCGGATGGAGGCCCTGAACGGCACCGAGGGCACCACCACGCCCACCGGGGCCGAGAAGCCGCAGGCGGTCGCCGGCGCCAAGGCCGAGCCGGCCCCGCCCGCGACCGCGCCTCCGGCCAGCCAGCTCGCCTTCACCCCTGGCACGGCAGCGGTCGACGCGCCGTTCTGCTCGACCTGCGGGGTGCGGATGCGCCCGGCCGGCTCCTGCTTCGTCTGCGAGTCCTGCGGCACGACCAGCGGCTGCAGCTGAGGCTCGGGCACTGCCAACGAGCACGGCGGGGGACTGGAAAACCCTCCCTCGCCGTGCTCGTCCCACCTTGTCCAGGATGGAAGCCAATCAAGCTGCTTTGATCAATCAATCTTAGTTGTTGTACCGTGCCCGTGTGGATGAGCCGATCACCCGGCCTCGCCGGGATCCCTCCCCGCCAGGCTTCCTGCGGCTGGCGGGGCACCCGCTGCGCTGGCAGCTGCTGCGCGAGCTGGCGGGCAGCGACCGCCAGGTCCGCGAGCTGACCGCCCTCGTCGGCCAACCCCAGAGCCTCGTGTCCTACCACCTCGGTCGGCTCCTCCAAGGGGGGCTGGTGTGGACGCGCCGCAGCGCGGCCGACCGGCGCGACGCCTACTACAGCCTCGACCTTGCCCGCTGTGGCGAGCTGCTGGTCGCAGCCGGGGCGGCCCTTCACCCCGGTCTGCGACTCGTGGAGCCGGCGCCCGCCGGGCAGGGCCCGCGCTCGCGCCCGGCGCCTGCCAGGGTGCTGTTCCTGTGCACCGGCAACAGCGCCCGCTCGCCGATGGCCGAGGCGCTGGCGAGGCACCTCGCACCAACCACCGTCGAGGCGTTCAGCGCCGGCAGCCACCCCAAGCCCCTGCACCCCAACGCGGTGCGGGTCATGCGCGAGCACGGCATCGACCTGAGCGGTCGACGCTCGCGGCACCTGCGCGAGTTCGCCCGGCAGCGCATGGACTACGTGGTCAGCCTGTGCGACCGCGTGCGCGAGCGCTGTCCCGACTTCCCCGGCCACCCCGAGCGCATCCACTGGAGCGTCGCCGACCCGGCACGCGACGGCGGCGGCGACGAGGAGACCTACGCCGCGTTCCAGCAGACCGCGGCGGAGCTGGCCGTGCGCGTGCGCTTCCTGCTCCACCACATCGATGCCGGACCGCCAAACCAGGAGGTGACCGAACGTGCCGGACACTGACACCCTGGCGAACGTCCGCTACATGGTCGACGACGTCCAGGCCGCCGTCGACTTCTACACCACCCACTTCGGCTTCATGCTGCGTTCCAACCCGGGGCCGGCCTTCGCCGACGTCACCCGCGGCAACCTGCGCCTGCTGCTGAGCGGGCCGGCCAGCTCGGCCGGGCGGCCCATGCCCGACGGCCGCAAGCCCGCCCCAGGAGGCTGGAACCGCATCCACCTGATCGTCGACGATCTCGCCGCCGAGGTCGAGCGGCTCCGCGCCGCCGGGCTGACCTTCCGCAACGACGTCGTCACCGGGCCCGGCGGCAAGCAGATCCTGATCGACGACCCGTCCGGCAACCCCGTCGAGCTCTTCCAGCCGGCCGCGTCCTGAGCGGGGTGCAGCACCCGGCCGCTCGGCCACCTGGGCTCCTCCAGGTGCTGCGGGCGTGGGGCCGGATCGGCTGCACCGGCTTCGGTGGGCCACCGACCCACATCGCGCTGCTGCGCGCCCGGTGCGTCGAGCGCGAGCGCTGGCTGGACGCGCGGGAGTTCGAGGATGCCGTCGCGGCCTGCAACCTGCTGCCAGGACCCGCCTCCACCCAGCTCGCGATCTACTGTGCCTGGCGGCTGCGCGGCCGTGCCGGCGCGCTGCTCGGCGGGATCGCGTTCATCGTGCCCGGCCTGCTGCTGATCCTCGCGCTGGCCGCGCTGTTCCTGGCCGGCTCGCCGCCGCGGTGGGTGGCGGGTGCCGGTGCCGGCGCGGGCGCCGCCGTCGCCGCGGTGGCGGTGCACGCGGGCTGGAGCCTGGTCCCGGCGAGCTGGGCGCGGGCGCGGCGCGAGCACGCCAGCCGCGCCCGCTGGCTCGGCTACCTCGCGGCCGGCGCGCTGGCGGCGGCCACGGTCGGCCCCTGGCTGGTGGCCGTCCTGCTCGCCTGCGGCGCCGTCGAGCTGGCCGCCAGGCGCCTCACCGCCAGCGGCGCCGGCGCCAGGACGGTCGTGCCGGTCCCGCTCGTGGCGGGCATCGGCGCTGCGGTCGGCGGGGGCGTGCTGCTGTCGCTCGCCTGGGTCGCGTTCAAGGTCGGCGCCCTGTCCTACGGCGGTGGCTTCGTGATCGTCCCGCTGATGCAGGGCGACGCGGTCGGTCACTACCACTGGCTGAGCGCCGGGCAGTTCCTCAACGCCGTCGCGCTCGGCCAGGTCACCCCCGGACCGGTGGTGCAGACCGTCGCCGTCGTCGGCTACGCCGCCGCCGGCCTCGGCGGCGGCCTGCTGGCCGCCGCGGTCGCCTTCGCGCCGTCGTTCGCGTTCGTCCTCCTCGGCGGAGCCCGCTTCGACCGGCTACGCGCCGACCGGCGGGCGCGCGGGTTCCTCGACGGCGCCGGCCCAGCGGCGATCGGTGCAATCCTCGGGTCCGCGGTCCCGCTCGCCCGCGCGCTCGGGCAGCCGTGGCAGTACGCCGTCCTCGCCACGGCCGCCGTCCTGCTGCTCGTGCTGCGCCGCAGCGTGGTGGCGACCCTGCTGCTGGCCGCGGCGGCCGGGATCGCGGTCGCCCTCGCCGGCGGCCCGCTGCCGCGCTGACCATCCGGCCACGGCAGGCGGGCACCGGGATGCGGCGGTCCTCGCCGTCGTCGCCGGCGAGCAGCCGAACCGGTCCTCCTGCCTGCGGCGACCACGGGCGGCCTGGTGGCCGGCGCGGGCGAAGGACGATCAGGCGTGGCACCGGTGCCGGCGGGCAGGCCCTGCTGCTCGGGGCTGCGAGGCCGCGTGGCGGCCGGTCTGTCGTAGCTGGGTGAGACAGTGCGTCGCGCCAGGCCGTCGGAGCGGCAGTGCCGAGGAGGTGTCGAGGGTGGTCACGGCCGAGGACGTGCGGCGGGTGGCCGGCTCGCTGCCGCGCAGCGAGGAGCACCTGATCCGGGACCACGTCAAGTTCCGGGTCGGCAGGATCGTCTTCGTCTCGATCTCGCCGGACGAGACCTCGATGGGGTTCGGGTTCCCCAAGGAGGAGCGGGCGGCCCTGGTCAGCAGCGAGCCGCACAAGTTCCACATGCCGGCGCCGTCGGACGAGCGCTACAACTGGGTCCGGGTGTGGCTGGCCGCCATCGACGAGGCGGAGATGCGCGAGCTGGTCGTCGAGGCGTGGCGCATGGTCGTGCCCAAGAAGGTCGCCGCCTCCTACCTGGGATCCTGAGCCGGCGACCGCCGGCTCAGGATCGGGCCAGGCGGGCGCGCACCTCGGGGCGGCGCAGGGGCGGGAGGTTCTTCGGCGGCTGGCGGCGCGGCGGCAGGTCGCGCAGCACCTCGGCGGTCACCCGGGCGACCGCGGCGACGGCGCGTTCGAACGCCTCGTCGGTCGCGGCGGTCGGGTGGGTGATGCCGCTGACCTTGCGGACGTACTGGCGCGCGGCGGCCTCGACCTCCTCGCTGGTGGCGGGCGGCTCGAGGCCCCTGAGGGTGGTGATGTTGCGGCACATGCCGGCGATCTTGGACCCCCTCGGGAAACACGGCAAGGCACCCACGCCGCCTACAGGGTCGGCGGCAGGCCGAACGCCGGGAACAGGCTCGCGTCGAAGGTGGTGATCTCCGCGATCTTGCCGTCCTCCACGCGCAGCACGTCGAACTTGAACGCGCGGAACTCCGGGTCGCCCTTGGCCCGGAGGTAGCTCGCGGCCGTCGGCATGCGGTTGGCGCGGGTGGGCACGAGCCGCCACTCGCCGGGCGCGGTGAGCCCCTCGTGGAGCAGGGGCTCGATCGCCGCCACGCCCTCGAAGCACCAGGGGTGCGGCGGCATGGTGACGCGGATGTCCTCGCGCACCATCGCCAGCGCGGCCGCCGCGTCGGCGCGCTCGTGCGCGTCGATGAAGCGCTCGAGCAGCACCCGCTCCTCGTCGCTCGGCTCCGAGCCGGACCACTCCGAGGGGCGCGCCGGCAACCGCTCCCGCAGGGTCGCGCGGGCGCGCTGCAGCGCGCTGTTGGCCGCGGCCACGCTCGTGTCGAGCAGCGAGGCGGTCTCCCCGGCCGACCAGCCGAGCACGTCGCGCAGGATCAGCGTCGCCCGCTGCCTCGGCGGCAGGAGCTGGATGACCGCGAGGAACGTCAGCTCGATCGTCTCCTTCGCGACCACCACGGCGTGCGGCTCTGCCTCGCTCGGCGCGAGCTGGTCGAGCAGCCGGTCCGGGTAGGGCTGCAGCCACGGGACCTCCGCGAAGGAGTGCAGCGACGGCACCCGCCGCCTGCTGCGCCGGATCGCGTCGAGGCAGGCGTTGGTGGCGATGCGGTACAGCCACGCGCGGAACCCCGGACCACCCTCGAAGCTGCCGCGGTTGCGCCACGCGCGCAGGAACGTCTCCTGCACCAGGTCCTCGGCCTCCTCGAACGAGCCGAGCATCCGGTAGCAGTGCACGTGCAGCTCGCGTCGGTGGCGCTCCACCAGCGCGGCGAACGCCGACTCGTCGCCGGCGACGGCGGCCGTGACGACCGCGTCCTGCTCGACGGCGGGTGGGGTCCTGCTGCTCGGCACGAAGCGCTCCCACGCTGGGGCGGCATGGCGGCCATGAAGCGTAGCCCGCCCGCGATCGATCAGCCAGCAACCAATCCGCAGGTGACGTTGACGATCGTGCCGGTGATGGCGCCGGCGCGGTCGGAGGCGAGGAAGGCGGCGGTGTCGGCGACCTGGGCCAGGCTCGGCGCCCGGCGCAGCATGGTCATCTGCGCCATGCCGGCGAGCATCTGCTCCAGGGCCGCGGCGTCCAGCTGCATGTTGGGGTTGACCTTTGCGATGTTCTCCGGCGAGAGCGTCTCGGGCACCCCGGCGGTGTAGATGCCGACGACGCGGACGCCGTGCTGCCCGGTCTCGGCCGCCAGGTAGCGCAGGAAGGCCTCGGTCGCCGCGTCGGCCGGGCCGGTGCTGCCCATCAGCGGCGCGGCACCCCTGGCGGACCCGCTGGTCACGGTGAGGATCACGCCGGACCCCTGGCGGATCATGTGGCGCGCGGCGGCGCGGGCGGTGTGGAAGTTGGCCAGCAGCCCGGTCGTGACGGCACGGGTCAGGTCGTCCGCCGCCATGTCGACCAGCGGGGTGCCCTGCACGTCCCCGCGGGTGACGAGGTTGACGGACACGTCGATGCCTCCCGCCTGGGCGACCACGGCCGCGGCGTGCTCCCCGACGGCCTGCTCGTCGAGGACGTCGACGACGGCCACCTCGGCGGATCCACCGGCGGCCGTGACGTCGGCGGCGACCGCCTCGAGCGGTTGGCGGGTGCGGCCGACCAGGAAGACCCTGGCCCCCTCCCGCGCGAAGGTCCGGGCGACGCCCCCGCCGAGGCCCCCGCCGCCGCCGTAGATCACCGCGTTCTTGTTCGCGAGCAACATCTCGCTCCTCCCGGCTCGTGCGTTGGTTGACGTGAGGTGGAACGTCGTGGCGCACGAAAACTCATCGGTGGCGCGGGAGCCGTTCCCGGCTGGGAGGAGCGAGGGGGGGCTGGTCGTCGGCGACCTGGACGCCGACGCGGTCCTGCTCACGCCCGCGCACCAGTTCCCGACGGGCGCGGTCCTCAGCGGCCGGCGGCGCCGCGAGCCGCTGGAGCTGGCCGTCGGCCTGCTGGCGGCAGCGCTGCGGCGGGCGGGGGCGGCGGCCTAGCCTCCCAGGGGCCTCCGCACCACGTTCACAACTCCTTCACGGCGGCGCGGCAGCATCGGTGGTGGAGAAAGGAACACCCGTCGACGAAGGAGGAAACGATGCGGCGGGGATTGATCATCGGAGTGGCGCTGCTGGTGGTCCTGGCGGTGGTCGGGATCGCGGTCGGCGCCTACAACGCGGGGGTCCACCAGGGGGTCACCCAGGAGCTGGCGAAGAGCGGCGACCGGGTCGAGGTCGTGCGGGAGGTCGGCCGGGGCTACGGCTACGGGTACGGCTTCTTCCCGTTCGGTTTCATCCTGTTCCCGCTGTTCGTGATCGGGTTCATCCTGCTGTTCCGCGGCCTGTTCTGGCGCGGGCGCTGGGGCGGTCCCGGTGGTGGGGGTCCTGGCGGCTACGGCCCGCGTGGCTACGGCCCGGGCGGCTACGGCCGCGGTGGCCCTTGGGGGTACGGCCAGTGGCAGGACCGGGCCCAGGAGTGGCACCGCCGGCAGCACGAGGAGCCGGGCGAGGGCGGCGAGCAGTCCGCCGAGCAGCCGGGCTCCGGCGCCGAGAGGGCCGACCTCTAGAGGGTCGAAGGCGCCGGTGGGGCGGAGGCTTGCCTCCGCCCCACCGGCTCGTCAGGCTGCGGCGGGTGGAGGTGGACGATGCGGATGATCCTGGTGGTCGAGGACGAGACCAAAATCGCGCGGCTGGTCGGCGACTACCTCGAGCACGCCGGGTTCGAGGTGACCGTGGCGGGCGACGGCGACAGCGCGCTCGCCAGCGCACGGCGCTTCAAGCCCGACCTGGTCGTGCTCGACCTGGGGCTGCCCGGGCGCGACGGGCTCGACGTCGCGCGGACGCTGCGGCGCACCTCGGGCGTGCCGATCGTGATGCTCACCGCGCGGGGTGACGAGACCGACCGGATCGTCGGGCTCGAGCTCGGCGCCGACGACTACGTGGTCAAGCCGTTCAGCCCCAAGGAGCTGGTCGCGCGCGTGCGCGCGGTGCTGCGGCGCACCGAGGCGGCGCGCGGCGGCGGCCCGGAGGTCCTGCGGGTGGCGGACGTCGAGGTGGACGTCCCCAGGATGCGGGTCACCGTCGGCGGCCGCCCGGTCGAGCTGACGCCGACCGAGTTCCACCTCCTGGCGGTGCTGGCGCGCGAGCCTGGCCGCGTCTTCACCCGCAGCCAGCTGCTCGACGCGGTGCACGGGGTCGCGTTCGAGTCCTACGAGCGGGCGGTCGACGCCCACGTCAAGAACATCCGCAAGAAGCTCGAGCCGGCCCCGAGCCGGCCGCGCTACCTGCTGACCGTCCACGGCGTCGGGTACCGGTTCGCCGATGCGTGACCACCACGGCCCGGGGCAGCGGCCACCCTGGGCGCGCCAAGCGTCGCCCGGCGCGCGGCCGCCGTGGTGGCCGGAGGGCGAGCCGTACCCGCCCAGGGGCCCCGGTGGCTGGGACTGGCGCATGCGGCGCCGCTTCATGCGCCGCGTCGGCCTGCTGTTCCTGCTGTTCTTCCTGCTGACGTCGGTGGCCAGTGGGTTCTTCGTGCGCTGGTTCGTCGGTGGCGGCTTCGGCTACGGCGGGCGGCACGGCGGCCCCTGGTTTCCCTGGCCGCTGCTCGGCCTCGGGGTCCTGGTGGTCGCGGTCGCCGCGGGACGGGCGGTGCGGGCGATGGCGGCGCCGATCGGCGACGTGATGGAGGCGGCCGACCGGGTCGCCGCCGGCGACTACGCCGCCCGCGTCGAGCCGCGCGGGCCCGGCGAGGTGCGCCGCCTGGCGCGCTCGTTCAACCAGATGACCGAGCGGCTCGAGGCCAACGAGGCGCAGCGCCGGCGCCTGCTCGCCGACGTCGCGCACGAGCTGCGCACGCCGCTGTCGGTGATCCGCGGCAACGTCGAGGGGATGCTCGACGGGGTCTACCCGGCCGACGAGGCGCACCTCGGCCCGGTGCTGGAGGAGACGGCGGTGATGGCGCGCCTGCTCGACGACCTGCAGACGCTGTCCACCGCCGAGGCCGGCGTGCTGCGGCTGCACCGCGAGCGGGTGGACCCCGTGGCGCTGGCCGAGGACGCGGTGGCGGCGTTCCGGGCGCGTGCCGGCAGCGCCGGCGTGGCGCTCGGCTGCCGAGCAACGGCCGATCTGCCCGAGCTCGACGTCGACCCGTTGCGGGTCGGCGAGGTACTGGCGAACCTGCTGTCCAACGCGGTGCGCCACACCCCCAGCGGCGGCTCGGTGGAGTTGGACCTGCAACCGGCGGCCGGCGGCGTCGCCTTCACCGTCAGCGACACCGGCGCGGGCATCGCCCCCGAGGACCTGCCGCAGGTGTTCCACCGCTTCGTGAAGTCGGCCGACTCCGGCGGCGCCGGGCTCGGGCTGGCGATCGCCAAGAGCCTGGTGGAGGCGCACGGCGGCACCATCACCGCCGAGAGCGAGCCGGGCAAGGGCACCACCATGCGCTTCGTCCTGCCGGCCACGCCGCCGTCCTGACGGCGGGCCATGCCGACGGCGGATCAGGAGCGGCGCTGCAGCTCCAGGCCGAGGTCGGCGTCGCTGGTGAGCTGGACGGTGGTGGCGACCGCGCCGCCACCGGCCTTCCAGCCGGGCGGCAGGGTTGCGGCGAACCCCTTGGGCGGCGCCAGCACCAGCCGGAGGCTGGCGGGCTGGACCATCGGCTGGCTGTCGGCGGCGAGGCGGTAGCGCAGGCCGGTCGCGGTCCGGACGGCCGCGCCGGGGAGGTCGTAGGTCATCGTGACGGTGCGTGCCTGGCCGGCCTGCAGCGGCAGGATGAAGCGGACCACCTGGCGGCCGGCCTCGCGCAACGGGTCCCAGTGGGCGGCCTTGCCGTCGGCGGTGACGACCAGCTTGGTGGCGCGGCCGGGCACGTAGGCGATGACCCGGTACTCCGCCCAGTTGGTGAAGTAGCCCCGCCGGTCCTGGGTCGGCGCGCCGGGGGCGGCGTTGACCAGGCGGACCGAGCGGACCACGTGGGCGGAGCCGTCGGGCCGCAGCCACACCCGCTGCTCGATGGCGCGCCGCTGGTAGACGTCCACCTTGCTGGCGTTGATGTTCTGCGTGTACGCGGCCGCGTAGTCCTGCGGCGCCGGCGACAGCGCGCCGCCGAGGCGGTGCGCCAGCACCTGGCGCTGCAGGCTCGGGTCGCGGAAGTAGAGCTGCAGGTGCCGGCCCTTGGCGGCCTCGCCGAGGCCGCGCACCTGGCGCAGCATGTCGCCGCCGCCGCCGAGCAGGCGGGACAGGACCGCGTCCATCAGCCCCTCGTTGTAGCCGTGGCGCACGCCCTTGCCGGGGAAGCGCTGGTAGCTGTCGACCAACAGGGCCTGGACCAGGTTGCGGTAGGTGATGCGGCCGTACCCCGGCGTGGTCACCGAGCCCGAGACCTTCAGCACCCCTGCCATGGCGACCGGGTCGATCGCGATCACGCCGTCGGGCCGGATGTGGGTCAGCACCTGGTAGGCGCGCAGGACCTCCTCGCCGGAGGTGGGGAAGTCGGGCGACAGGCCGGCGAGGGTGAAGCTGGACGGCTCGCGCGGCTTGTGCCACGGGTCGCTGGGCAGGAACGGGATCCGGATCCCGAAGCTGAGGCGCTGCTCGCCGACCTGGCCGCGCTGCAGCACCGAGACCGCGCCGTGGTCGAAGCGCAGCAGCGCCACCGCCAGCGGCGACCCGCCCCAGGCCTTGCTCTCGGCGGAGTTCATCACCGCCACCAGGTAGGTGCGGCCGCCGTTGGCCCCGACCGCCCCCGGCAGCGCGTCGAGCAGCGCCACCACCGGGCGGACCTGCCCTTCGACCTGGTCGAGCTGGCGCACGGTGGCGTCGCGGGCGGCGCCGGCGCCGGGGGAGAGCGGCCCGGCGCGCACCTGGTCGAGCTCGCTCCTCGCCCGCTCGACGCCGCCGAGCAGCAGCTTGGCGTCGCGGGTGGTGGCCGCGGCGAGGTTCAGGTCGATGCGGCCGCCGTGGAACAGGGCGTCGCCGCGCACCCGGCCCTCGACCGCGACCACCCGGTCGGCCGTGTCCACCAGGATGCGCCCGGCGGCCAGCAGGTGGTCGAGGTCGGACACGGGCGACGACAGCAGCGGGAGGTGGGCGGCGATCCGGACCGGGGTGCGCCCGGCCGCGGCCTCGGCGAGGTCGAGGTCGCCACGGGCTGCCTTGACGGCCTGCCTGGCGGTGGCGTCGTCGCCGGCGCGCAGCGCGGTCGCCGCGCGGCCGAGTTGGCTGCGGGCGTCGCCCGCGGCGGCGCGCGCGTCCCTGGCGGCGCCGAGCAGCGACAGCGCCAGCCAGCCCGCGGCCACGACGAGCGCGACCACGGCCAGCAACAGGAACAGCAGCAGGATGCGGCGGCGGCGTGACCGGGGGCGCTGGAACTGGCCGACGCCCAGCCGCTGCCGTGCGGTGCCCAGCTCGGCGGTCATCCGCCTCTCGTCTCCCAACCGGGGCAGCGCCGCTCCGTCCCGCGATGCCCACCTGTCTCGTTCTGCTGACCGGCACCTTCCAGCGCCGATGATGAGGTGTCGACCTGCGGAGTGAGGATACGACCTACGCGATCCGCTGGAGGGCAGAACCGGCCAGGCGCCCCGGAACGGTATCGGCAGCCGGGCGGGGCGACTCCAGCGCCGGCGGGCAGCGCGGCGCCCGACGGTGGCACCATGCTGGCTTGACGACGAGAACGAGGAGGAGAGCATGAGCCCTGCGGTGGAGCACGACCCCGCCGAGAAGCTGCGCGCCTACGCCCACCCCGAGCGGTTGGTCACCACCGAATGGCTGGCGGCCCACCTCGACGACCCCAACCTGGTGGTCGCCGAGTCCGACGAGGACGTGCTGCTCTACGAGACCGGCCACATCCCCGGTGCGGTCAAGCTCGACTGGCACACCGACCTGAACGACCCGGTGACCCGCGACTACGTCGACGGCGAGGGCTTCGCCCGGCTGATGTCGGCCAAGGGCGTCGGCCGCGACACCACCCTGGTCCTCTACGGCGACAAGTCCAACTGGTGGGCGGCCTACGCGCTGTGGGTGGCGAGCCTGTTCGGGCACCCCGACGTGCGCCTGCTCGACGGCGGCCGGCAGCGCTGGATCGACGAGGGCCGGCCGACCACCACCGACGTGCCGCGGCCCCAGCCGACCGACTACCCGGTGGTGGAGCGCGACGACAAGCGCATCCGCGCCTTCCGCGAGGACGTGCTCGCCCACGTCGCCACCGGCGGCCGCCTGGTGGACGTGCGCTCGCCCCAGGAGTACTCGGGCGAGCTGCTGGCGATGCCCGACTACCCGCAGGAGGGCGCGCTGCGCGGCGGCCACGTCCCCGGCGCGGGCAACGTGCCCTGGAAGCGCGCGGCCAACGACGACGGCACCTTCAGGACCGCCGACGAGCTGCGCGCCATCTACGAGGGCGAGCTCGGCTTCAGCTCCGACGACGACGTGATCGCCTACTGCCGCATCGGCGAGCGCTCCAGCCACACCTGGTTCGTCCTCACCCACCTGCTCGGCTTCCCGCAGGTGCGCAACTACGACGGCTCCTGGGTGGAGTGGGGCAACGCGGTGCGGGTGCCGATCGAGCGCTCCGCCGAGACCGTCCACACCACCCCGGCGCGCGGATGACCGCCACCTCCACCCCCGCCCGCCTCGCCGAGGTGGTGGAGGAGTTCGCCGAGCTGCCCAAGGAGCTGCGCCTCGAGGCGCTGCTCGACTACTCCCGGCGGGTGCCGCCGCTGCCGCCGGCGCTGGCGGGCAACCGCGACGCGATGGAGCAGGTCCACGAGTGCCAGACGCCGTTCTTCGTGGCCAGCGAGGTGGCCTCCGACGGCGCGGTGACCCTGTGGTTCGACGCGCCGCCGGAGGCGCCGACCACGCGCGGGTTCGCCGGCATCCTCGCGGTCGGCCTCAACGGCGCCAGCGTGGAGGAGGTGCTGGCCGTGCCCGACGGCTTCTACGCCGAGATGGGCCTGCACGAGGTGGTCTCGCCGCTGCGCCTGCGCGGCATCGGCGCCATCCTCGCCCGGGTCAAACGCCAGCTCCGGGCGCAGGCGGCCGCCCGCGGCGGCGACGGTCCGGCGGCGACGGCACCCTCGTGACCGTCACGGGCCCGCCGCAGGTACCGAACCAGACAACCTCGGCCTTGCTGCCGGACCCGTGGACTTCGGCGATTTTGCCTGTAAAATCCCGTTGCAGGTCGTGCGCACTCCCCCGATCCCGTCATCGGCAGGGGCGACGCATCGGCGCGTCGCGCACGCACAGCAGTGGACGGACATCTCCCCTGTGAGCAGCCGATGACGTCGACCACGGGAACTCGACCCACGACCTTCGACGAACTGCAGCTCGCCTTCGCCGAGCGGGAGTGGGGAGAGAGCCCGTTCGTGCTCGAGCAGGGCACCATCCTGGTGCTGCCGTCGCTCTCGTTCCCCTCCGAGGAGCTGCGCAAGATCGTCGGCATCCAGCACTACGAGGAGCGCATGCTCTTCCTGCTCCTGCTGCTGCGCAACCCGGAGCTGCGGGTGGTGTACCTGTCGAGCCTGCCGATCGACGAGGCGATCGTCGACTACTACCTGTCGTTCCTGCCCGACCCGGCGGACGCCCGCAGGCGGCTGGTGTGCCTGGCGGTGGGGGACGCGGCGCCGCGCGCCCTCACCGCCAAGCTGCTCGCCCGGCCCGAGCTGATCGAGCAGGCCCGCGGGCTGGCCGACGGCACCCCCGACGGCTACGTCCTGCCGTTCAACGTCACCCGCCTGGAGCAGGAGTTCGCCGAGCGCGTCGGCCTGCCCCTGTACGGGCCGCGGCCGGAGCTGGTGCGGCTCGGCTCCAAGACCGGGTCGCGGCGGGCCGCCCGCATCGCCGGCGTGCCGATGATCGACGGCTGGGAGGACCTCCGCTCCCTCCGTGAGGTCGAGGAGGCGGTGCGCCGCCTGCTGCGGCGCACCCCGCCGCCGCCGCAGGCGGTGGTGGTCAAGCTCAACGAGGGCTTCTCCGGCCAGGGCAACGCCATCGTCGACCTGCGCAGCTGGCGCGGCCGCCTGCTGGACTGCGACACCACCTTCGGCGCCGACGAGGAGTCGTGGGCCTCGTTCGAGGGCAAGATCGCCGAGGGCGGCGCGGTGGTCGAGGAACTGGTGCGCGTGCCCGGCACCGTCTCGCCGAGCGTGCAGCTGCGGGTCGCGCCGAACGGCGCGGTCTACCTGGTCTCCACCCACAGCCAGGTGCTCGGCGGCCCCGGCGGCCAGGTCTACCTCGGCTGCCGCTTCCCGGCCGACGACGGCTACCGGCTGGAGATCCAGCGCTGGGCGCTGCGGGTGGCCGAGGTGCTGGCCGCCAGGGGCGTTATCGGCCTGTTCGGCATCGACTTCATCGTGGTGCCGGCCCCCTCGGGGGTCGATACCTACGTCAGCGAGATCAACCTGCGCATCGGCGGCACCACCCACCCGTTCTGGATGGCGCTGCTGGTCACCGAGGGCCGCTACGAGCCGGCCACCGGGCAGCTGGTCGCCGGCGGGCAGCCGAAGGCCTACCTGGCGACCGACAACCTCAAGTCCGAGCGGCTGGTCGGCCTGAGCCCGACGCAGGTGGTCGCGAGGATCGCCGAGGCCGGCCTGGCCTACGACCACCGCACCCGCACCGGCGCCACCCTGCACCTGCTCGGCGCCCTGCGCGAGTACGGCAAGCTCGGCGTGACCTGCATCGCCGACTCGCCCGACGGCGCCGACAACCTCTACCGCAGGCTCAAGCGCGTCCTCACCGGCGCCTAGGCCTAGCCAGCCACCTCGGCACCATAGATGGTGCGCATCCAGACGGTGAACAGCGTCTCCACCGCCAGCGCGCGCGCCTCCGGGCCGGCCAGGCCGGGGCGGGCGAACAGCGCGGTCAGGTAGCGCTCGCTCATCCACACCAGCGCGCTGGCCGTCTCGCCGACGTCGGGCAGCGGCAGCGCCTTGCCGGCGCGGGCGTCGCGCTCGATGCGCGCCGCGGTGGCGTCGACGAAGCGGCTGGCGAGGTCCAGGTAGACCCGCTCGACCTCGTCGTCGATCCCGGCGGCCTCGTGGATCGCGCCGAGCAGCGGGCCGTGGGCCAGGTACACGTCGACCAGCCGCTCGAGCGAGCGGCGCCCCTCGACCATCGGGTCCCCACTGCCCGACAGCCACACCCCGCTCATCGTCCACAGCTCCTCGGCGAGGTTGTAGAGCAGCCGGATGACCAGCGCGGCGCGGTCGGGGAAGAAGCGGTAGAAGGCGGTACGCGACTGCGTGGTCGCCGCCATGATGTCGTCCACCGTCAGGTCGCGGTAGCGCGAGGTGCGCAGCAGGCGGGCGGCGGCGTCGAGGATCTCCCGCTCCGCGTCCTGCCGGCGCTGCCGGCGGCGCTCGCGGTGCTCTCGTGGCTCCGTACGGGGGCCGGACATGGGCCAACCCTAGCACTATGACGCAATGTTTGACGCTGTGTCACAAATCGCCGTACTCTGGACGGGCGAGGCGAGCAGCCCAGCGCTGGGAGGCGCGACGTGAGCACCACCCGCATCTACACCCTTCCCGTCGAGCAGACCGGCTGGCACGTCCCGACCGGCACCACCACCGCCTTCAGCTGGGAGTACGACGAGGGCCGCGACCGCCTGCTGAGCCTGTACGAGAAGGGCAAGGTCAAGCAGTGGAACGCGAGCGACCGGATCGACTGGTCGCGCGAGATCGACCTCGGCAACCCGATGCGGGCCCCGGACGAGTCGGTGCCGATCTTCGGCTCGCGGACCTGGGAGGCCCTCGACGAGCCCGCCCGCGGCGTGGTCCGCCACCACCTCTCCGCCTGGCAGTTCTCCCAGTTCCTCCACGGCGAGCAGGGCGCGCTGATCTGCGCCTCCAAGATCGTCCAGACCGTGCCCGAGATCGACTCCAAGTTCTACGCCGCCACCCAGGTGATGGACGAGGCGCGCCACGTCGAGGCGTACTCGCGCTACCTGCACGAGAAGCTGGAGCTCGCCTACCCCATCAACCCCCACCTGAAGGCGCTGCTCGACGACGTCATCTCCGACCGCCGCTGGGACATGACCTACCTGGGCATGCAGGTGCTGATCGAGGGCCTGGCCCTGGCCGCCTTCGGGCTGATCCGCGACCTCGCCCAGGACCCCCTGGCGCAGTCGATCAACGCCTACGTGATGCAGGACGAGGCCCGCCACGTCGCCTTCGGCCGGCTCGCCCTGCGCCACGCCTACCGCGAGCTGACCAAGGTCGAGCGCGACGAGCGCGAGGAGTTCTGCGTCGAGGCGTGCTACCTGATGCGCGACCGCTTCCTGGCCGAGGAGGTCTGGCACAACCTCGACCTCGACGCCGAGGAGAGCATCGCCTTCGTCAAGGAGTCCGAGACCTTCCTGCAGTTCCGCAGCCTGCTGTTCAGCCGCATCGTGCCGACCCTGCGCGACATCGGCCTGTTCGGGCCGAAGATCGTCGCCGCCTTCGAGGACATGGGCGTGCTCGGCTACCAGGCGGTGAACGTCGACGAGCTGATGCGGGACGACGAGCGCATCGCCGAGGGCATCGACGCCGAGCGCCGCGCCCAGGTCGACCAGACCATCGCCGCCGGCGCCGGCGACGGCTAGCGAGCCCGATCCCTCCCGGTTGCCCTGCCGCAACCGGTTCGTTATCAACTGCCCCGTATCCGCGCGGGGATCCGCAGCGCCTGAAACTGTGAAGGGCGATCGGGGGGACCGTCCGAGGGGGGACAGGGTGCTGACCATACTGCTCAGTGTGATCGCTGGACTGGTGGTGGGCGGTGGCTGCATGGCGTTCGTGGCCGCCCGCCGGATCGGGGAGGAGGCCGCGCGGCAGTTCGACCGCGGGGTGGTCCAGGGTCGCTGGCTCGGGGGGACCAGCGGCCAGCCAGCCGACGAGGCAGCTCGCAGGCGTCGGGTGACCGCGCTGGCCTGACGGCCGGACGGCGCCCACAGCACTCACGCAGGGGGGCAGTACGCCCGGGGGTCGCAAGACCCCCGGGCGTACTCGTGTCCGCCGTCCCGGGGCTTGACAGGTTGCGTTGACGTAGTTAACTTGTCGCCGTTAAGCTAACTGCGTCAGAGGAGAGCGTGATGCTGGCCCGCCTCGCACGTTTCCTGTACCGCCGCCGCTGGAGCGTCCTGGCCGCCACCGCCGTCGTGCTGGTGGCGAGCGCGGCCTTCGGCGGCGGCGCCCTGGCCCACCTCAAGGGCGGCGGCTTCGACGACCCGCAGGCCGAGTCCACCAAGGCGGCCGAGGTCCTGCACGACCGCTTCGGGGCCGGCGACCCGAACCTGGTCCTGCTGGTCACCGCGACCCACGGCACGGTGGACAGCCCCGAGGTCGCGGCCGAGGGCCGCGCCCTCACCGAGCGCCTCGCCCACGAGCACGACGCCACCCAGGTCGGCTCCTACTGGACCCTGAACTCGGCCCCGCTGCGCAGCGAGGACGGCCGCCAGGCGCTGGTGCTGGCCCGCATCACCGGCGACGACACCGCCCTCGGCCCGCGCACCGACGAGCTGGTCAAGGCGTACGAGCGCGACGGTGCCGCCACCAGGGTCCAGGTCGGGGGCCAGCTGCGCGTCTACCGGGACGTCAACCACCAGGTCGAGAGCGACCTCGGCAAGGC
This sequence comes from Actinomycetes bacterium, assembly GCA_036377075.1. Taxonomy (GTDB): domain Bacteria; phylum Actinomycetota; class CALGFH01; order CALGFH01; family CALGFH01; genus DASUZB01. The sequence continues at coordinate 87,047 of DASUZB010000037.1, forward strand.
CGAGGGCATCGCCGTGCCGATCACCCTGCTGCTGCTCGTGGTGGTCTTCGCCAGCGCGGTCGCCGCGCTGCTGCCGCTGGCCGTCGGCGGCTTCGCGATCGTCGGCACCCTGCTGGTCCTGCGCCTGCTCGCGAGCGTGACCGACGTCTCCGTCTACGCCCTCAACCTCACCACCGCGCTCGGCCTCGGCCTGGCGATCGACTACAGCCTGTTCATCGTCTCCCGCTACCGCGAGGAGCTGCACGCCGGCCTCGAGCCGGCCGACGCCCTGGTGGTCACCATGCAGACCGCCGGCCGCACGGTGCTGTTCGGCGCGTTCACCGTGGCCGCCGCGCTGCTCGCCCTGCTGATCTTCCCGCTCTACTTCCTGCGCTCGTTCGGCTACGCCGGCATCGCCGTGGTCGGCCTCGCCGCGTTCGGCGCCCTGGTGGTGCTCCCCACGTTGCTGGCCGTGCTCGGCCGGCGGGTCGACCGGCTGCGCCTGCCGCTCGGCCGACGCCGCGCCCGCGCCGTCGGGGAGGGCTTCTGGCACCGGCTGGCGACGCTGGTGATGCGCCGGCCGCTGCCGATCGCCACCGCCGTGGTCGTCTTCCTGCTGCTGCTCGGCGCGCCGTTCGCCGGCGTCACGTTCGGCCTGCCCGACGACCGGGTGATGCCCCACACCTCCCAGGGCCGCCAGGTGGCGGAGGCCATCCGCGGCAACTTCACCGCCGACGACGCCGCCGCCCTCTCGGTGGTCGCCACCGGCACCGGCGACCTGCCCCGGCGCGTGATCGACATCGACCGCTACGCCAGCAGGCTCTCCGCCCTGCAGGGCGTCGAGCGGGTGGAGGCGCTCACCGGCACCTACGAGCACGGCCGCCAGGTCGCCAAGCCCACCAGGGCGAGCGGGCGCTTCGCCGGGCGCGACGCCACCTGGTTCTCGGTGGTCGGCTCGGTCGAGCCCAACTCGCCGGCCGGCGAGGCCCTGGCGCACCGCGTCCGCGACCTGTGGACCCCGTTCGCGGTCCAGGTCACCGGCCCGTCCGCCAGGCTGGTCGACACCAAGGCGTCGCTGTTCAGGCTGCTGCCGGTGGCCGGCGCGATCATCGCCCTGATCACCTTCGTGGCGCTGTTCATGATGACCGGCAGCGCGGTCCTGCCGCTCAAGGCGCTGGTGCTCAACCTGCTGTCGCTCACCGCCGCCTACGGCGCCATGGTCTGGGTCTTCCAGGAGGGCCACCTGTCCGGTTTCCTGGGATTCACCCCCACCGGTACGATCGACACGTCAATGCCCGTGCTGCTGTTCTGCATCGCGTTCGGGCTGTCGATGGACTACGAGGTGTTCCTGTTGAGCCGGATCAAGGAGGAGCACGACCGCAGCGGCGACACCACCGCCGCGGTCGCCGCCGGGCTGGAGCGGACCGGCCGGATCGTCACCGCCGCCGCCGCCCTGCTGGCGGTCGTGTTCCTCGCCTTCGCCACCTCCCGGGTCAGCTTCCTGCAGCTGTTCGGGCTCGGCACCGCGCTGGCGATCGTGGTCGACGCGACCCTGATCCGCGCGCTGCTGGTGCCGGCGTTCATGCGCCTGGCCGGCAGGGTCAACTGGTGGGCGCCGGCGCCGCTGCGCCGCTTCCACGACCGCTTCGGCCTCTCCGAGGCCGAGCCCGTCACCGTGCCGGAGCCGGCGCGAGCCGCATGAGCACCGACGCGCAGGCCACCCCTCGCCGGGCCCGCCAGCGGGCCCGGCGAGGCCATGGTGAGGACCTGCGCGAGGAGATCCTCGCCGCCGCCACCCGGCTGCTGTTCGAGACCGGCGACGAGTCCGCCGTCTCGATCCGCGCCATCGCCGCCGCGGTCGGCGTCACCACCCCCTCGATCTACCTGCACTTCACCGACAAGACCGAGCTGATCTGGGCGGTCTGCGAGGAGCACTTCCGCAAGCTCGACGAGGAGCTGGAACGGGCGGCGGCCGGCTCGGACGACCCGCTGGAGTCGCTGCGGCTGCGCGGCCGCGCCTACGTGCGCTTCGGGCTCGACAACGCCGAGGGCTACCGCATCCTGTTCATGAGCCGCGGCGACCTCGCCCCCAAGAAGGAGTTCCACGACGAGGCCACCACCTCGGCCGCGTTCGTCAACCTGGTCCAGGCGGTGGAGCGCTGCATGGACGCCGGCGCGATCCGCCGCGACGACCCGACCGCGGTCGCGTTCGGGCTCTGGGCCCTCGTCCACGGGATCACCTCCCTGGTCATCTCCCACCCGGGATTCCCCTGGCCGATGGGCGCGGAGGAGATGGCCGACATGATGCTCGAGCACCACTTCCAGGGCCTGCGCGCCTCCTGACGAAGGTGGACCGGCCTCGCTCTCGAGGCCCCCCGGACCCCCTGTCGAACGGATGTGTCAATCTGTTCCCTATGGCCGCCATGTCCGCCGGTGACGACCTCCGGCTGTTCGACCCGCCCGACGGGGCCGCGCCGGCCGTGGCCGTGCCGCCGCGGCGGCGCCGCCCGCGCCGGCGGCCCACGCCCAACCTCTTGGCGGTCGACGGCAACGGCCTGGCGCACCGGGCCTTCCACGCGGTCGGCGGGGCGGAGGCGGAGGCGGGGGAGGCCGGCCACCGCTTCCTCGCCATGCTCGCCCGCATCGCCGCGAAGATCCGCCCGACCGGCTGCGTGGTCGGCTTCGACGACCCGCTGCGCTCGCTGCGCCGCGAGCGCTTCCCCGGCTACAAGGCGGCCCGCCCGCCCAAGCACGACGCCCTGGTGGAGTGGCTCGGCGGGCTCCCCGGGCTGGTCCGCGACATCGGCCTGGCCGTGTGCGTCCCCGAGGGCCTCGAGGCCGACGACGTGCTCGGCTCGGCCGCCTCGCTGGCCACCAGGTACGGCGTCGCCGCCTCGCTGGCCACCGGGGACCAGGACGCCTTCGCCCTGGTGAGCCCGACCGTGCAGGTGTGGCTGCTGGCCAGCGGCGGCCGCCTGCAGCAGGTCTCGCCGAGCTGGCTGCGCGCCCGCTACGGCGTCGGCCCGTCGCAGTACCCGGCCTTCGCCGCCCTGCGCGGCGACTCCTCGGACTGCCTTCCCGGGGTCCGCGGCATCGGCGCGGTCACCGCCGCCCGCCTGCTCGAGGCCTACCCGGACGTCGAGGCGGCCATGGCCGACCCCGGCGGGGTGGGCCGGCTGCTCGGCACCTGGGTCGCCGAGGCGCTGCGCAGCCACCGCGACACCTACGACCTGAACCGCGAGCTGATGGCGATCCGCGGCGACGTGCCGCTCGACGTGGCGGCCTGCAACCGCCCGCTCGAGCCCACCACGGTCAGCGCCGCGCTGCACCGCCGCGACCTCGACCACCTCACGCCCACCCTGCTGGGCGGCTTCTCCCTGCTCGGCAAGGCGGCGTGGCGCCGGCCACCACCCGTGCCACCGCGCTGAGCGACCGCAAGCAAGGGTTGCGAGCCACGCGACTTGGGCGCACGGTGGGGGGAGCGCAGAAACCGTAACGGTGTAAGCAAGGAGCCGCCCATGAGCGACGGCGTGGCCGCCGCCCCCGCCCCCACCACCCTCGCCGCCCTCCGCGACCGTGGCCACCACCGGCGCACGGTCAAGCAGGAGGTGCGGGCCAACCTGATCGCCCGCCTCGCCGCCGGCGAGCCGCGCTTCCCAGGCATCGTCGGCTTCGACGACACCGTCCTGCCCGAGGTCGAGCGGGCGCTGCTCGCCGGCCACGACATGGTGCTGCTCGGCGAGCGCGGCCAGGGCAAGACCCGGCTGATCCGCTCGCTGGTGGACCTGCTCGACGAGTGGACGCCGGTCGTGGCCGGCTGCGAGATCAACGACCACCCCGAGGCGCCCGCCTGCGGCGGCTGCCGCGCCCGCCTGGCCGAGCTCGGCGGCGACCTGCCGGTCGCCTGGCGCCACCGCTCCGAGCGCTACGGCGAGAAGCTCGCCACCCCCGACACCAGCGTCGGCGACCTGATCGGCGACGTCGACCCGATCAAGGTCGCCGAGGGCCGCACCCTCGGCGACCCCGAGACCGTCCACTACGGCCTGGTGCCGCGCACCAACCGCGGCATCTTCAGCGTCAACGAGCTGCCCGACCTGGCCGAGCGCATCCAGGTCTCGCTGCTCAACGTGCTGGAGGAGCGCGACATCCAGGTGCGCGGATACCAGCTGCGGCTGCCGCTCGACCTGCTCCTGGTGGCCAGCGCCAACCCCGAGGACTACACCAACCGGGGACGGATCATCACCCCGCTGAAGGACCGCTTCGGCGCGGAGGTCCGCACCCACTACCCGCTGCGGCTGGACGACGAGCTGCGCCTGATCCGCCAGGAGGCGGTGCTCGCCTGGGACGGCGAGGGCCTCGGCCAGCCGGTGGTGCCCCAGCACGTCCTCGAGGTGATCGCCCGCTTCACCCGCTCGGTGCGGGAGGCGCCGCAGATCGACGCGCGCTCCGGCGTCTCGGCCCGCTTCGCCATCGCGGCGGCGGAGACCGCCGCCGCCTCGGCGGTGCGCCGCGCGGCGGTCACCGGCGAGGCCGTGCCGGTGGTGCGGGTGGTCGACCTGCCCGCGACCGTCCCGACCGCGCTCGGCAAGATCGAGTTCGACCAGTTCGAGGAGGGGCGCGAGCTGGACCTGCTCAAGCACCTGCTGCGGCGGGCGGTGGCGGAGACCTACCGCAACCGCCTGGCCGGGGCCGACCTGTCCGGGCTGCTGCGCCGCTTCGACGACGGCCGCACGGTGGAGACCGGCGAGCTGGTGCCGGCGCCGGAGCTGCTGCGCCGCATCGGGCAGGTGCCCGGCCTGGCGCAGCTGATGCGCCGGCTCGGCGACGACGAGGGGGCGGAGACCCCCGGCCTGGCCGCCGCCGCCCTCGAGTTCGTGCTCGAAGGGCTCCACCTGGCCAAGCGGCTGGCAAAGGAGGAGCTGCCGGGCCGGGCGGTGTACGGGGGATGAGCTACCGCTACGGCCGCTGGCAGGGCGGCCCCGACCCGCTGGCGCCGCCGTTCGACCTCGCCGAGGCGGTCGACCGCCTGGGCGAGCGGGTGCTCGCCGGGTCGCGGCCGGGCGACGCCCTCTCGGCGCTGCTGCGCCACGGCATGCCGGGCATGCGCGGCCTCTCCGACCTGCTGCGCCGCGTGCGCCAGCGGCGCCGCGACCTGACCCGCCAGGGCGACCTCGGCGGCACCCTCGACCGCATCCGCGAGCTGCTCGACGAGGCCCTCGAGGTGGAGCGGGAGGCGCTCGCCGCCGACCCGTCGGACGAGGCGAGGCTGGCCGAGGCCGAGCTGGACCAGCTGCCCGGCGACACCGCCGGGGCGGTGCGCCAGCTCGCCGACCACCAGTGGCGCTCGCCAGAGGCCGAGCTGCTCTACGAGCAGATCCGCGACCTGCTCCGGCGCGAGCTGCTCGACAGCCGCTTCCGCGGCATGCGCGACGCGCTCGCCGGCGCCGGCCCGCAGGACATGGAGCGCGTGCGCCAGATGCTCGCCGACCTCAACGCGATGCTCGACGCCGACGCCCGCGGCGAGGACACCACCGCCGCCTTCGACCAGTTCATGCAGCGCTACGGCGACCTGTTCCCCGACAACCCCCGCAACCTCGAGGAGCTGGTCGACTCGCTGGCGCGCCGGGCGGCGGCGGCCAGCCGGCTGCTCGCCTCGCTCACCCCGGAGCAGCGCGCCGAGCTGGCCGAGCTCGCCGCGGCGGCCTTCGGCGACGCCGGGCTGCAGGCCGAGCTGGACCGGCTCGCCCAGGCGCTGCAGGCGCGCCGGCCCGGGCTCCCGTGGGGTCAGGGCGTGCCGCTCCGCGGCGGCCAGCCCCTCGGCCTCGGCGACGCCACCACCGCGCTCGAGGAACTGGCCGACCTGGAGTCGCTCGAGGCCAGCCTGGGGCAGCGCTACCCGGGCGCCTCGCTCGACGACGTCGACCGCGAGGCGCTGGAGCGCGCCCTCGGCCGCAGCGCGGCCGACGACCTGGAGGCGCTGCGCGCCCTCGAGCGGGAGCTGGCCGAGCAGGGCTGGCTCAACCGCGACCACGGCGAGCTGCGCCTCACCCCCAAGGCCGTGCGGCGCATCGGCCTGGCCGCCCTGCAGCGCATCTTCCGCACGATCGAGGCGCGCGAGCGAGGCGACCACGAGGCCGCCCGCGCCGGCACCACCGGGGAGCCGACCGGCTCCTCACGCCCGTGGCAGTTCGGCGACGAGCAGCCGATCGACGTGGTCGGCACGGTGCGCAACGCGGTCCTGCGCGGCGCCGGCGAGCGCCCGGCCGCGGCGTCCGGCGCCGGCGCGCCCACGCGGGCCAGGGTGGCGCTGCGCGCCGACGACTTCGAGGTCCTCGAGACCGAGCGGCGCAGCTCCGCGGCGGTCTGCCTGCTGGTCGACCTCTCCTACTCGATGCTGCTGCGCGACGCCTGGGGTCCGGCGAAGGCCACCGCCCTGGCGCTGCACAGCCTGGTCTCCACCCGCTTCCCCCAGGACGACCTGAAGATCATCGGCTTCTCCTCGCTGGCCCGCACGCTGCGGCCAGGGGAGCTCGCGGAGCTCGGCCCCGACGTGGTCCAGGGCACCAACCTGCAGCACGCGCTGCGGCTGGCGGGCCACCACCTCGACCGCCACGCCGACGCCGAGCCGGTGGTGCTGGTGGTCACCGACGGCGAGCCCACCGCGCACATGCTCCCCGACGGCGACTACCACTTCGAGTGGCCGCCGTCCCGCGAGACGGTGGAGCTGACCCTCGCCGAGGTCCTGCGGCTGACCCGGCGGGGCGCGGTGGTGAACGTGTTCATGCTCGACGACGAGCCGCGCCTGGTCCGCTTCGTGGAGACCCTGGCCGAGCTCAACGGCGGCAGGGTGTTCGCGCCGTCGAGCGAGCGCCTCGGCGACTACGTGGTCAGCGACTACCTGCGCGCCCGCCGCGGCAGGCGCAGCCGTTGACGGCGCACGTGCTGAGCCCGGCCGGTACCGCCCGTCCCGGCCGGGCCGGCGACTACTCGATCGGCCGCACGTTGGCCGCGTGGGCGCCCTTGGGCCCGCGCAGCACCTCGTACTCAACCGCCTGGCCCTCGTTGAGGGCGCGGTAGCCGGACATCTGGATCGCACTGAAGTGGACGAACACGTCCTCGCCCTGGTCGTCCGAGGCGATGAAGCCGTAACCCTTCTCGGCGTTGAACCACTTGACCGTGCCGACAGCCATGTACCGCCGTCCCTCCCCCCCTCGTCCGCGGCGCCGGGCGGCCATCCGCGGGACACGAAGAGCCTGAACCGTTCCTTGCCTTGCGGCAGGGGAAGGTAGCACGGACGCTGACCTCGCGCGAAAACGGCGCGGGCCTACACCTTCGCGAGCCGGGCCTCGGCCTCGGCGAGGGCCTCGGCGCTGGTGGCGGCCCGCTCCGAGGCCTCCCGCTCCGCCTTGGTGGCGGTGTCCGCCGCGGCCCTGGCGCGGGTGGCCGCCTCCTCCGCCTGCGCGGCGGCGGCGCGCAGGCGCTCGGCCTCGCGCTTGGCCATGATCGCCCGGTCGGCGGTGACCGCCGCCTGCTTGCGCGCCTCGTCGCGGACGCGGCGCAGCTCCTGGCGCCGCTCGCGGCCCTGGCGCGCGACCGGCTCGCCGTTGTGACCGGCCTCCTCGGCGGCGAGCGGGCCGAGGTCGCCGAAGCCGCTCGGGTCCAGGTCGCGGGCGAGCCGCCCGCCGCGCACCAGCCTGGCCGCGACCGCGTCGCCGGCGGCGGCGTGCAGGGTGCCGGCGATGCGGTCGAGCACCGCCTGGGAGCTGGCGCGGCCGGCCGCCTCCAGCTCGCGGGCCGCCAGCCGGACCAGCTCGGCGACCACCTGGCGCTCCGCCCTGCCCGCCGCCGCGAGCCCGGCGGCGCCGCGGCCGGCGAGGGCGGAGCGGTGGGCGGCGCGCAGGCGCTCGCCCCGGTCGAGCAGCTCGCCGAGGCGGGCAGGGTGGCGCCGGGCGAGCTGGTTGACCGCCCAGGCCGACACGGTCGGCTTGCGCAGCTCGGCGACCTGCTCGGCCACCTCGGCCTTGCCGTCCTGCCGCAGGTGGCGCGCTGCCTCGTCGCGCGCGGCCACGAACCCTTCGAGTGGCAACCCGTAGAGCCGCTCCAGCAGCTTTTCCTCCGCCATGCGCGCCCACCTCCTGACCGGCCCCAGGGCCGCCCACCAGCTTGGCAGCTGGCGCCGGCCGGTGGAAGGTCCTTTCCGTCGTGACGGCCGCATCCGGCGAGACCGCCGTCCGCTGCCCTCCTGCCCGCCTTGTGGTGCTTGCCAGCCGGCCACGGCCGGCTATAATCACAGCGTTGTAATTACAAGCCCGGTCGTCACCGGCCGGGTCCAGGTGGGGGCCTCGGGGCCGTGAGGGGAAGCACGGCATCCGGGGCCCCCTGTTTCGTCCGCGGTGGTAGGTTGCCTTCGTGGAGATCGACCTGCCGGTGCTCCGGCTCGACCCCGACCTGCCCATACCGGCCTACGCCCACCCGGGCGACGCCGGCGCGGACCTGTTCGCCGCCGAGGACGTGAAGCTGCCGCCCGGAGGGCGGGCGGTGGTCGGCACCGGTGTGGCGGTGGCCGTGCCCGAGGGCTACGCCGCCTTCGTGCACCCCCGCTCCGGCCTGGCGGCCCGCCACGGGGTCACCCTGGTCAACGCGCCGGGCACGATCGACGCCGGTTACCGCGGGGAGATCCGGGTGGTGCTGGTCAACACCGACCAGGCCGAGCCGTTCGTGGTGCGCCGCGGCGACCGCATCGCCCAGCTGGTGGTGCAGCCGGTGGCGCGCGCCCGCTTCCAGGCGGTGGCGGCGCTGCCGCCCAGTCCGAGGGGTGACGGCGGCTTCGGCTCGACCGGACGCTGAGCGCCCGCCGGTTTGCAGCGCCGCTCGGGCGGAATCAGGGGTCCGGGGGCTCCAGTAGCGGAGCGGTAGCCCCGGGGAGGAATCGGAGCTGGAGATGGATTCTCAAAGCGGCAGTCCCTGGGGGGAGCGCCTGTCCTCGGAGAGCGGTGCCGGTGAGCAGTCGGCCAGGCGCCTGATCCGCGACGCCGTCGGCGTGGTGCGCGGCCGCCTCGGCGAGGTGGCCCGCGTCGGCATCCAGCCGCTGCTGCAGGAGGCGGCCGCCCAGGTCCGCCCGGCGACCCTGGGGGAGCTGCGCGCCCGCTACCCGGGGCTGACCGACGACGAGGTCGCCCGCCGGCTGATCGACCGCGCGGCGCGCACCGCCGCGGCGGTGGCGCTGGCGATCGGCGGCATCCTCGCCGCCCAGGAGGCGGTCGCGGTCGCCAGCGCCGCGGTGCCGCCGGCCGGCGGGGTGGCGCTCGGCACCGTGGGGGTGACCGCCCTCGCAGAGGTGCTGGTGCTGTTCGTGATCGAGGCCAAGCTCCGCGCCGACCTCGGCGTGCTCGCCGGCCAGCGCGCCCTCACCCCGCGCGAGCTGGCCGCCGACGTCGTCGGCGAGGTGCAGGCCGCCGGCGGGTTCGCCAGCCTGCGCCGCCGCTCGCTGCGCCGCGTCCTGCCGGAGGCGGCGGTGCGCCGCACCGCCGCGCGCATCGCCGCGATGATCCCGGCCCGCTTCGCCAGGGTGGTGATCCCCGAGGTGGTCGCGCCGCTGGTCGGCTCCGCCATCGCCGCCCGCCTGGCCAACCGGCAGGTACGTGCCGCCGGCGAGCGCCACTGGGGCGAGCTGCGCCTGCTGCCGCGCACCAACGCGACCTGGCGGCCGCCGACCGGCGACGGCCAGGTGCCGCGCAACGGTCCCGGCGGGCGGGGCCGCCGCGCGCTGCCCCCGCCGGACGACACCTGGCACCCGCACACCTGAGCCGGGGCGGACGCCTCAGGAAGCCCCGGCACCCGGCCGATACCGTCCAGGACGATCGGCCGCACGGGGGGAGTGAGCGGGTGAGCGTTGGCGTGAACGGGCGGCCGGCCGAGGTCCTCCTGGTGGAGGACAACCCGTCGGACGTCGCCCTGACGCGCCACCTGTTCGGCGCGGTGTCGCTGCCGGTCAACCTCTCGGTGGCCCACGACGGCGAGGAGGCCGTCGACCGGCTGCGCCGGCAGGCCGACGGCGGCGAGGGCGACTGCCCCGACCTCATCCTGCTGGACCTGAACCTGCCGCGCATGAGCGGCCTGGAGGTGCTCGGCGAGCTGAAGGCCGACGAGCGCCTGCAGCGCATCCCGGTGATCGTGCTGACGACCTCCTCGGCCGAGCAGGACGTGCGCTCGGCCTACGGCCGCCACGCCAACGCCTACGTCACCAAGCCGGTCGACCTCGACCAGTTCATCCACGTCATTGGCGCCATCGAGCGGTTCTGGCTGGACGTCGCCCGCCTGCCGAAGGCCTAGGGACCGGCGCTGACGCGCGCGGGGGTCCGGGGGGCTACCC
>DASUZB010000038.1:0-6387 GCA_036377075.1 Actinomycetes bacterium
ACGAGGACGGCGAAGCGCGCGATCCGGCGCCCGGCCCCCGCCGCCCGTACGAAGGGGTGCGCCCGCCGGGTCCCGGCAGCGCGCACCCCGTGGACACCCTACGGGAAGGTGGAATAACCGCTTTGTTCACCGGGGGCTAACGCTCGGCCCTGCGTGGCCATCCGCCGCTCGGGTTCCGGCCTCGCTCCTCGAGCCCCCCGGACCCCCTACTTGGGAGCCATGCGCAGGGCGCCGTCGAGGCGGATGACCTCGCCGTTGAGGTAGGGGTGCTCGGCGATCTGGCAGGCGAGCAGGGCGTACTCCTCGGGGCTGCCGAGGCGGGCAGGGAAGGGCACGCTGGCACCGAGGCTCTCGCGCACCTGGTCGGGCAGCTGGCCGAGCAGCGGGGTGTCGAAGATGCCCGGCGCGATGGTGCAGACCCGGACGCCGATCCTGGACAGGTCGCGAGCGGCGGGGAGGGTGAGCCCAACCACGCCCCCCTTGGAGGCCGCGTAGGCGGTCTGCCCGATCTGGCCGTCGAAGGCGGCCACCGAGGCCGTCATCACCACCACGCCGCGCTGGCCGTCGCCGTCCGGCTGGTTCGCGGCCATCGCCCCGGCGGCCAGGCGCAGGGCGTTGTAGGTACCGACCAGGTTGATCCGCACCACCATCTCGAACGGCTCCAGCGCGGCCGGTCCCTCGCGGCCGACCACCCGCTCCGCCCAGCCGACGCCGGCGCAGAGCACCGCGACGCGCAGCTCGCCGAAGGCCGCGACGGCCCCGTCGACCGCCTCGGCGAGCTGGTCGGACACGGTCACGTCGGCGCCGAAGGCGCGCGCCTTGCCGCCGATGGAGCCGGCCAGCTCGGCCGCCCGGTCGCCGTCCCGGTCGACGACCGCCACCAGCGCCCCCCTCGCGGCCAGGGCGCGGCAGGTCGCCGCGCCGAGGCCGGAGGCTCCCCCCGTCACCAGCGCACCGACGCCGTTGAGGTCCTTGCGCACGTCAGGGGCTGGGGCGGCGGCATCGGGGTCGGGAGGCTGCACCGTCGGGCTCCTTCGCGTTCGAGTCAGTAGAGGAACATGGGCTTGCCGTCGACCTGGCGGACCAGCGGCCGGTAGCGCTTCTCGTCGTACAGCGCGTCGACGTCGACGCGCTTGACGCCCTGCAGGATCGTGCCCACCGGCACCGAGGTGTAGGTCCCGCGCTGCAGCGCCACCATCCGGCCGGGCTCGTCCTGGTCGACCAGGTTCAGCGCCATGTTGGCGTAGTTGACCGCCACCATCAGGTCCAGCGCGTCCGGCGCCCCCGAGCGCATCAGGTAGCCGACCTGCTGGTAGACGATGTCCTGCCCGGTCAGCCGCTTGAGGACCTCCCCGGTCACCAGCCCGATCCCCCCCAGCTTCCGGTGGCCGTAGGCGTCCTGCTCGCCGCGCTCGTGGACCTCCCCGCCCAGCATCCGCGCGCCCTCCGAGACGGTCACCATGGCGTAGTTGGAGGGGTTGGCGGCCTTGTCCTCCAGCAGGTAGTGGGCCAGCAGCTCGGGGTCGAACGGCACCTCGGAGATCAGCGCCCGGTCCACCCCCGCCAGGTAGGCGGCCAGCAGGGAGGTCTCGCCGCAGTTGCGGCCAAACAGCTCCACCACCGCGATCCGCTCGTGGGAGCCGGTCGAGGTGCGCAGCTGGTGGAGGAACTGCACGCTGCGGGTGACCGCGGTCGAGAACCCGATGCAGTAGTCGGTGCCGAACACGTCGTTGTCCATCGTCTTGGGCACCGCGACCACGCGCACGCCCTCGCGGGCCAGCCGCTCGGCGTAGGACAGGGTGTCGTCGCCGCCGATGGGGACCAGCCAGTCCAAGCCCAGCCGCTCGACCACCGCCAGGCAGTGGCCGGTGAAGTCGAACGGCCCGTCGGACTCCGCCTGGCCCTGCGAGGCCAGGAACGCGGGGACGTCGCGGGGCTTGACCTTGCCGGGGTTGGTCCGCGAGGTGTGCAGCATGGTGCCGCCGGTGCGGTCGATGGTGCGCACGTCGGCCTTGCCCAGCGGCACGGCGCACTCCTGGGGCGCGGTGGCGTCGAGGTCGTAGTCGAGCAGGCCGGCCCAGCCGCGCTTGAGGCCGACGACCTCGTAGCCGCGCTCGACCGCGCCGTAGACCAGGGTCTTGATGCACGGGTTCAGCCCGGGGACGTCACCGCCACCGGTCAACACACCAATACGCGTCATCTGGGAAGCGCCTTTCGAGGGTTCGCGCCATCCTGACCAGGCCACGGTGCCGGTGCATTCCATTCGACCGCAAGCCTGGCGAGGACGTCCAGCCGGGCGACGGTCAGGCCTGGGCCTGCCTCGCGCCAGGCAGGCCCTCAGGCAGCAGCCTCCGGAAGACTTCGAGGTAGGCGGGCTCCTGGTGGTCCCAGGCGAGGGACTCCTCGACGCGGCGCCGCCCAGCGGCGCCCATGGCCGCGCGCCGCTCCGGGTCTCGCAGCAGCTCGTCGACCAGGCGGGCGAACGCCGCCACGTCCCCCGAGGGCACGTAGGCGCCCGCCGGCCCTGCGGACGCCCTGGTCTCCGCCAGGTCGAAGGCGACCACCGGCAGCCCGAAGGCCATGTAGTCGAGCGTCTTCATCATCGTGGAGGTGTCGCTGAAGGCGTCCAGGCGGTCGGGGCAGAGGCCGACGTCGGCGCTGGACAGGTACCCGGCGAGCGCCGGCTCGTCCACGAAGCCGGGGAAGGACACCCAGGGCTCGATGCCGAGCCGGGCGGCGTGGCGGCGCAGCTCGGCGAGGGACTCGCCCGCCCCGAGGAAGGCGAAATGGCAGTCGGTCCGCCCGAGGTCGCCGATCAGGTACGCGGCCGCGTCGAGCGCGAGGTCGATGCCGTCCTGCGGGCCCATCAGGCCGACGTAGCAGGCCAGGAACCGCCTACCTTGCCGCAGCTCCGGACGGGGGGCGACGCGGCGCGCCACGGCCAGCTCCGGGCCGTTGCGCACCACCGTGACGCGCGCGGCGGACTGCCCACCACGCCCCAGCGCGACCTCGCGGTAGAAGTCGTTGTTGGCGATCACGTGGTCGGCGGCCAGGAACGTGGCCCGTTCCAGCCCGCGCAGCACCGCGGGGAGCACCCCCCGGTCCCGCCCGAAGCGGGCCGCGTACAGCTCCGGCGCGAGGTCGTGCTGGTCGAACACGAAACGCCCGCCGGCCAGGCGCACCAGGGCACCGATGGGGAAGAAGACGTCGGGCGGGTTGCACGCCTGCACCACGTCGACCCCCTCCCGCACCAGGATCCGCACGGTCAGCAGGGCGGTGGCGACGAACGCGTGGAGGTACTCGCGGACGAAGCCGGCCTTGCCACGCGCCTCCCGCACCGGCCCCCAGCGGTGGATGCGGACGCCGTCCCGCTCCTCCGTGCGAGGCTCGTCCCCGCCGTTGGGGCAGATCACCGAGACGGCGTAGCCGGCCCGGCGCAGCGCCTGGCTCTGCCGCCACACCCGCCGGTCACGCGGCACCGGCGAGTTCTCCACGATGATCAGGACGTGCGGCCGACCGGAGCGGTGGCCCGTCATGCCGCCCCCGTCCGGCGCAGCACCGCCGGGATGGTGCGCCAGATGATGCCGAGGTCCAGCCCCAGGTTGCGCGTCTCCACGTAGCGGACGTCGAGCTCGAGCGCCTGCCGCATGGTCACGTGGTTGCGGCCGCTCACCTGCCACAGGCCGGTGATCCCGGGCTTGACCAGGAAGCGGGCGCGGTACTGCGGCCGGAACAGCTCCACCTCCCACGGCTGCGCCGGGCGCGGCCCGACCAGGGACATCTCACCCCGAAGGACGTTGAACAGCTGCGGCAGCTCGTCGACGCTGGTGCGCCGCAGCAGCGCCCCGAGCGGCGTCACCCTGGGGTCCCCGACCAGCTTGTAGAGCCCGGGACGGCCGCCGAACGGCGGGGACGTCTCGTTGAGCAGCTGGGCGACGTAGCGCCGGTGGGCGCTGTCGTCGCCACCGACCCACATGGTGCGGAACTTGAAGATGGTGAACGGCCGCTCGCAGTGGCCGAGCCGCGTCTGCTTGAACAGCGCCGGCCCCGGGCTGGTCAGGCGCACCAGCAGCGCGACCGCGAGCAGCAGCGGGGCGAGCAGCAGCAGCAGGACCGCGGCGATCACCAGGTCGAGCGCCCGCTTGGCGGCCGCCTCCGCCCGCGCCGAGCCGGCATGCCACGCCGCGCCAGGCCCGGCCGGCCGCCCCTGGAAACCCGATCGCGCCGCCACGGCCTACCCGCCCGCCGCGGTGACGGCGACCAGCCGACGCCGCGCCGGCTGGCCTCCGAGCTGCACCCGGCGGTCGACCCGCGGGTCGACCACGCAGACGTGCTCGACCTCGGGTAGTCCGACCAGCACCCGCACGTGCTTCGAACCCCAGTAGCCACAACCGACCACAGCGACCCTCAACGACGATTCCCCCCCGAAATCGACGCCGCACTTCAGGTACCCCTCGTTCGGTAGCACCAGCGAAAAACCTGAGCGGAGAAACACCCGACAACGGGCCGACGCGCGGCGTGGAGCTGGCGGCCCGCCGGTTCGCACGGGACCGGTCACAGGCCAGGTCACTATACGAGACCTGCGCGAACGTTTCCTCGGGACCAACCATTGCGCTCGCGAAGAGAGCGTCAAACCGGCAGCGCGGAATTACCCATCACCCGCTTCGGACGTGACCGCGAGAATGTTCCTCGTGAGCCCTCTTCGCCAGCCCGTCCGGGGCTCGCGCACTCGGTTTGGACTAGCCACTCCCGACTACGAGTTGTGACTAGTCCCTAGCGGCCATTTGCAAGTTAGCCCCCCGGTATTTCCTCAGCAGGGCTCCTAGCTGCCCGATCAGCCCGGCGCTGGCGGAACCGTCGGCATCCAGAGCGGGGAATCCCCCGCAGCCCACAGGGAGTCGAGCCCCATGGTGCAGAAGAGCCTTGCCTACGGTATCCGTTTTGCCCTTCTTGTTCTTTGCGCGTCGCTGGTCCCCTTCACGACCACGCTGAACGCCCCGGCCAAGGCTGCCGCGGCCACCACGGTGCGGGTCAACAACGGCGGCGCCGCCTTCACCGAGTCCAACCGCATCGCCTGGACCGCCGACCACGGCTACGACGGCGGCCGGATCTCCTCGACCAGCTCCAAGATCGCCGGCACCACCAACAGCCGCCTGTACCAGAGCTACCGGGTCAGCCTGCACGGCTACGCCCTGCCCGTCACCTCCGGCCAGCGCTACCGCGTCCGCGTCTTCCTCACCGAGACCTACTTCACGGCCAGGGGCAAGCGCGTCTTCGACATCAGGGCCGAGGGCAACCTGGTGGCCAACAACGTCGACATCTACGCGGCGGCCGGCTACAAGCGCGCCTACAGCCGCAGCTTCGAGGTCGCGGTGAACGACGGCGTGCTCAACCTGGACTTCAGCGCCGAGGCCAACGTCCCGGTCGTCTCCGGCATCGAGGCGGTGCCGGTGGGCGCGATCGACGGCACCGCGCCTGCCGGCGGGACCGGCGGGGCCGCCAAGCTGGCCTGGGCGCCGCCGCACCTGGACTCGCCGACCATCGTCAACGTCAGCGCCAGCAACCACGTCCTGCACCTGGACCCGGCCCGCGACTACCTGATCCGCATGCCCGCCACCAAGCTGTCGGTCCTCGGCGGCCTGGTCATCGTCGGCGGCCACGACGTCGTCCTGGTCGGCGGCGCCATCACCATCCCCGGCTGGGGCGCCAGCCACCCCACCGACAACCGCGGCCTGTACCTCAAGGAGCAGACCGGCACCGTCCACGTCGAGGGCCTGCTGATCGACGACTCCGGCGGCGCGCTGTCCGAGGGCATCAACGTCAACGCCCCCAAGGCCACCGTCCAGCTCGAGAACATCCGCGTCGAGGACATCCACGCCACCGACGAGGTCCGCTACACCGACAACCACCCCGACATCGTGCAGGCCTGGGGCGGCGCGGCCGCGCTGCGCATCGACCGGCTCTCTGGCACCACCGACTACCAGGGCATCACCCCCGACGCCGACTGGAACACGCTCGGCCAGGTCGACCTCCGCAACGTCAACGTGGCCAGCGGCAGCAAGTACGAGCCCGCCCGCTACCTGTTCTGGACCGACCCCGCTGACACCGGCAACGTGACCCTGGACAACGTCTGGCTGAAGCCGGGCAAGAACTCCCTCGCCAACACCGTCTGGCCGGACGTGGACGCGGCCGGCACCAGCAAGGCCATGGTCGACGACACCAGCAGCACCGTGAGCTGGCCAGCCGGCAGCTTCATCCACGGCACGATCAACGGCGGCACCCCGAGCACCGGCGACTTCGTCCCGGCGGGGACGGTCGGCACCGGCTACGCCTCCCCCGGTTACGCGGGCTGAGGGGCAGCGGCGCCACGGCGCCGGAGCCAGCGGC
>DASUZB010000039.1:0-2419 GCA_036377075.1 Actinomycetes bacterium
TGCCGGGTGAGCAGGATCAGCAGCAGCTGCGTCAGGTCGAACGCCCCGTGCGCAACGATCAGCGGCCACAGGCGCCGGGTGCGGTGGAAGTACAGCGCGTAGGCGAGCCCGAGGCACAGGATCGTCACCGCCGGTCCGACGCCCTGGTAGAGGTGCAGCGCCGCCCACATCCCGGTGGGCAGCAGCAGGATCACCGCGGTTGGCGCCCGGAGCTGCTCCAGCCGGGTCTGGGCGTAGCCGCGCACCACCACCTCCTCGGTGATCCCGGCGGTGACGGCGATGGTCAGCGCGTCCGCCACCCGGAACCACAGCGGCAACGCCTTGGGCAGGAAGTCGACGTTGTTGGAGCCGAGGTGGCTGAACACGATCGACAGCACGAGCACCAGGAACCAGCTGCCGATCGCCAGGGCGATGCCGGTACCGGCGTCCCAGCGGTCGAAGCGCCCCAGCCCGATGGCCGCGTAGCCCTCGCGGCTGCGCACCAGCATGTAGCCGAGGACCAGCACCGGCGTCCAGGACAGGAAGGTGTCGAAGATGGTCGCGGCGATCGCCGGGCCGAGCCTGTCGATCGTCGCCGGCTGGCCGTGCCCGCTCGTCGCCAGCAGCAACAGCCCGAGCAGGCCGGGGGCGAAGGCCAGCAGCAGCACCAGCGCCAGCTCGGAGGCGAGCACCCGCCGCCCCGCGGTCGGGGGTGGCGGCGGCTTGCGGGTGAGGCGCCGCCCGCCGCCGGTCCCTGGCTCGGGCGGGCGAAGGCCGCCGAACGGCCTGGTCCACTCCGGCGCCGGCGGCGACGGGGCCGGGCCCGGCTCGGTCCAGCCAGGCGGCGACCCGCTCCCCGGTCGGGTCCACGCGGGCTGCCCGCCGTCCGGCTCCGGCCACGGCGCCTCCGGCGGCGCCGCCTGCACCCACCGTGGCCCGCTCCCGTCCGGCTCTGCCCCCGGCCGCAGGTCGCCGCCAGGTGGCGCCCCGAGCCCGCCGTCGCCCGGCCATCCCGCGCCGCCGTCCACAGGACCGCCTTGCCCGGCGCCCCCCGCCGCCGGCTCGGACCCTCGCTGGCCAGGACGGTACGGTGGTGGCTGGTTGCGCTCCGGCACGACGGCGACTCCCGTGGCTGTAGGAAACGTGCCCAGGGTAGCCCAGGACCTCCCGTTGCACCGTCGACCCGTTCCACGGTCGGCTTGACGCCCACCGCGATGTCGCGGGGACTACGATGCCCCATGGGGCGATCGCCGCCTCCGAGGAGTCCCTGGTGCCACTTGGCGTCGGGTAAGGTCCAGAACACCAGGAGGCGGCGAGCACCCAGGCAGGGCCCGTAGCTCAGTCGGTCAGAGCAGCGGACTCATAATCCGCCGGTCGCAGGTTCGAGGCCTGCCGGGCCCACCACTCGAGGCCGAGTTGCTGGCCGAGGTCGGCACCGGGCGGCACCGGGGGCGCGCGGTCGCGCACGGTGGAGGAGCTGCTTGAGCGCTGGTTCGAGTGGCGCCAGGCGGTCAGGCCGATCTCGCCGACGACGGTCATGAGCTACCTGGGCGACCCGGACCGCTACATCCTGCCTGATCACCGCGGTGCAGGCACGCCCGACCGCCATGCCCGACTTGCGGCATGACGCGACCCCGCATATGGTGCCGATATATCAATTCGATACATCGGACCGACGGCTGGCCGTCGCCCGGCTGACCCGGGAGCCGTGATGCGGCGGATTGACTACGACACCGAGCAGTACCAGGACTACGCGCGTGGCCGTGCGCTCACCGAGCAGCAGCTGCAGGCATGGATCAGCGCCTTCGGAGCGGTGCTGCCCGAGCAGCGTCCGCTGGCGGGGCTGGACGTCGGCTCCGGGACCGGCAGGTTCGCCCCCGCGCTGGCGCGAGCGTTCGGGCCGGTCACCGGCGTCGAGCCGTCGGTCCGCATGCGCGAGGTAGCGCAAGCGCAGTCCCAGCATCCCGGTGTCCGGTACCTGGCAGGCTCCGCCGAGGACATGCCAGTGCCATCCGGCAGCGCCGACTACGCCCTGATGTTCTTGTCCTGGCACCACGTCCAGGACAAGCCGCGGGCAACCCGGGAGCTGGCCAGGGTGCTCAGGCCCGCCGGGCGGCTGCTACTGCGCGCGAATTTCAGCGACCACCATCCCAAGCCGTGGTGGCTGGAGCACTTCCCCCGCGGCCTTGAGGTGGACGCGTCGCTGTTCCAGCCGCTGCACGAGGTCATCGCGACGTTCACCTCGGCCGGCTGGCGCGTCGCCAGCTTCGGCACGGTCACCGAGCCGTCCGCCGGCACCCGCGGTGACATGCTCCAACGGCTGCGCCTGCGCACCCTTTCCTTCTTCGCTCAGCTCAGTCCCGACGAGCTGGAGACCGGCTTCCGCCGCCTGGAGCAGGCTGTCGCCGCAGATCCCGACGCACCAGCGCCGGTGTTCTCC
>DASUZB010000040.1:0-3727 GCA_036377075.1 Actinomycetes bacterium
GGGTGCCTCACGGGAGGCTCCTTCTAAGGTGGCCAGGGTGGGCCGAGGATCCTGGCTTGTCGGTCCTTGCCCGTACCCCCCTCCCCTACCGCTATGCGCTGGCGTGGCCCGGTGAGCAGCTTGGGTCCGTCGGCGGGCCGAAACATCCGAGGTGGCTTCAAGCTATGGTTGTGGCTGGCCACAGTTCTCGCCCGGGAGAACAAGGCACGGCGCTGGGGCCAGCGACGCTGAACGCGCACCCCGGTAGGTCCCGATCCTGATATTGGTGCTGGCCACAGTGTCTGCTCTGGTGGCATGTGGGACGATCAGACCCTATGCGTCCAACCGTGCTCATCGTCGACGACCATGCCGCCTTCCGAGCCTCCGCGCGGGCGTTGCTCCAGGCCGAGGGCTTCGAGGTCATCGGTGAGGCGACCGACGGGGCGGAGGCGGTAGAAGCAGTCGCCATCATGCGGCCCCAGATCGTCCTGCTCGACATCCAGCTGCCGGATCTCGACGGCCTCACGGTGGCCGAGCAGCTCGCCGCGGCACCAGATCCCCCCGCGGTGGTGCTGATCTCCAGCCGTGACGCGGTCGCCTACGGGCCCCGCCTCCGTGACACGCCGGCGCGGGGGTTCATCGCCAAGAGCGGGCTGTCGGGGGAGGCGCTCGCCGCCTTGATCGGCTGAGGCGATGGTGCGGCGGCTTGGCCTGGTCCTGTTGGCCGGCGTGGCGCTCGGCCTGACCGCCGAGTGGGTCGAGTTCGCCTGGGGCGATCCGCACCGCTGGATCCCCGATCTGGCCGTCGGCTGGACATTCATCGGCTGCGGGCTGGTCGCCTGGGCTCGGCGGCCGGAGAGCCGTACCGGCCCGCTGATGGCGGCGACCGGCTTCACCTGGTTCTTGGGGAACTTCGCCGGTGTCGGAGTGGCGGCGGTGGCCTGGGTGGCGGCGCACGCGGTATATCTGCATCGCGGGCCCCTGGTACAGCTGGTACTCGCCTACCCATCCGGAAGGCCAGGGTCGCGACTCGTCCGAGGAGCCGTCGCGGTCGGCTACGCCGCGGCGGTCATCACCCCGATCTGGCGAAGTGCGGGCGCCACCATCGTCCTCGCCCGGCTGCTGGTAGCCGTTTGTGCGCGCGAGTATGTCCGAGCGGTTGCCCATCCCGACGGGCCCGCCTGATCGCGCTGCAGGCCGCTGCCGGGTTGAGCCTGGTGCTTGCTGGAACCGCAGCCACTCGGCTGCTGCTGTCTCCGGAGGAGGTCAGCGGTGCGTCGCTGCTGGCCTACGAGGCAACGCTGTGCATGCTTGCCGGCGGCCTGCTGGCGGGTCTGCTGGTCGCCCCATGGCAACAGGCGGCCGTGGCCGACCTGGTCGTGGAGTTGGGCGAGGCCCGGTCGGGCACGGTCCGCGGGCAGCTGTCCCAGGCGCTCGGCGACCCGTCGCTTGCGATCGGCTACGGCTGCCCAACCGGACGGTGTTCATCGACGCCGACGGCCACATGCTCGCCCTCCCCGATGCCGGTTCGGGTCGGTCGGTGACCGTGGTGGAGCGCCAGGGCCAGCCGGTCGCCGTCCTGGTCCACGACCCAGCGGTGCTGGCCGACCCGGGGCTGCTGAAGGCGGTCACCTCCGCCGCCTAGCTGGCCGCCGCCAACACTCGGCTGCGGGCCGAGGTGCAGGCCCGGGTCGAGGAGCTTGCAGCCTCACGGCGGCGGATCCTGGAGGCTCGAGACGAGGAACGCCGCCGGCTGGAGCATCGCCTGCACGAGGGGGCCGAGGCTCGGCTCAGGGAACTGGCGACGACCCTGCGCCGCGGCCGACGGTCGGCACCGGGCAAGCGTGCAAGGGACCAGATCGCCCACGCCGACGAGCAGCTCGGGCAAACGCTGGAGGAGCTCGGGCGGCTGGCCCAGGGGCTGCATCCGCGGGTGCTGGCCGAGCATGGGCTGGCCGACGCGCTGGCCGCCCTGGCCAAGGACCTCCCACTCCCGGTCGACGTCAACGTCACAGGCAGCCACCTGCCCGAGCGGGTCGCGGTGGCCGCCTACTTCGTCTGCGCCGAGGCCCTGGCCAACGTCGCCAAGCACGCCGCCGCGGCCCGCGTCACCGTTGCCGTGACATCCAGCGGAGGCCGGGTCCGGGTCGAGATCGCCGACAACGGCGTCGGTGGGGCCGACCCCGAGCGGGGCTCGGGCCTGCGCGGGCTGGCCGACCGGGTCGAGACCTTCGGCGGCACGCTTCGGGTCGAGAGCGTTCCCGGGCGCGGGACGTGCCTGGCCGCCGAGATCCCCCTCGGCGGCCAGGCGCGCTGAGCGCACGCCGCGAGACTCAGCCGATCTTGATCCAGGGCTTGTAGGAGCACTCCAAGGCGTCGCCCTTGTCCACGGAGGGCGCCGGCGTGAGGTGGAGGTTGCCCTTGCCGTCCACCGAGAAGGTGAAGGTCATGGTGTAGCCGTCTTCGGGGGTGTCGAAGGTGATCTGGTCACCGGTGACCGAGTAGGTGGCGCCCTGGCCGAAGCAGCCGCCTTCCACCTTTCCGTCCCGCAGCTTGACGGTGTTGACATGTGGGAACTGGTCGACTTCCGGGTCTCCGACCTTGCGGGCATCCTCCTTGGTGAGCAGATAGCGGTAGGTACCGTTCAGGCCGGCCGGCGCCGTCCCCGCGCTCGCGGCCGATTGCTCGGGTGCCTTGCCGGTGCAGCCGGCCGGGATGGCCAGCGGCGCCTCAGCCGACGTGGACCGCTTCAGCGCCTGGATCCGTTCGATGAACGCCTTCGTCCGCGGGTCCCGCTCCAGGCTGGCATAGACCGGAGCGAAGGCTTTGCGCAACGCCGCCAGGTCGGCCGGCGAGGCGGTGGCGAAGCGGGCACCCGACCGGCACGCATTCTTGAGACTCTGGGCATCGCGGTCGGCGAGGGCGGCCACGCCGCCCGCGGCGTCCTGGACCGCTTGCTGCAGCCACCCTTGCTGCTGCCCGGTCAACCTCCCCAGGCGGTCGGGATTGGCGACCAGGACGTCCATCTGTGGCCACAGGGTGACGTTGGCGGTCACGTACGGGGCGGCCTGCACCGGGCCGCCGTGCTCGTAGACGAACAGGTCCATCTCCAACCCCTGCAGCCTGCCGTCCAAGAGCGCCTGGTTCCGTGAGCGCCGGAAGACCTCCATGGGGGTCGCACCGAGCGAACGGATCGCCTGCGCCTGCCCGGCCGACTTCAAGGTGCAAAAGGTGATCCCACGCCAGTCCCCCAAGCCGAGCACGGGGTGCTTGACGGCGACCGGCTTGCGCAGACCATCGGGGAGCACCCCGAGGCCCCGGACGCCGATTTTGTCCAGGCCTTGCAGCATCTGGCCGGGCATGTCGCTTGCGGCCACGGCCTGTTCGAGGGCGTAGGTGTCGATTAGCATCGGCGCCTGCAGCGCCTGGAAGCTGGGAACACCCATGGTGTCGAACACCCGCGCTCCCGCCCAGCCCAGGTCGGCCTTGCCGGCGGCCACGGCCCGGACCACCTGCTGTTCGGCGTCGTCGGCGTAGTCCCCCCAGCGGCTTGTGACCTGGATGCGCAGGTTGCCGCCGGACCGCGCCTTGACCTGGGACACGAAGCGCTCGATCACCGGGGCGGTCTGCAGGTCGCCGTAGGCGTTGGCCATCCGCAGCACCACCGGCTCACCCGAGCCGCCGGCCTTGTCGCCGCTTCCCCCGCCGCCGCCACAGCCCCCCGCCACAACCGCCGTGATCACGGCCA
>DASUZB010000041.1:0-20117 GCA_036377075.1 Actinomycetes bacterium
GGCATCGTGGTGCTCAACGGCGCCTCGGTCGTTCCGGGGATGGAGGTGTTGTTCACCGAGCTGCTGCGGCCTGGCTTCGACGAGCTGCTGGCGGTCCGCGGCAGCGCCGCACCGGACACGCGCCGCCATCGCGGCCACGCCATGTTCCATACCATGCTGCTCGGCGCCGGGCGGCCCTTCCAGGCGCCGCGCGACGGGCTGCCGGTGCGGGTGAACGGCTGGCGCGAGCCAGAATGGTTCGACTTCCCCCCACCGGTCGGCCGCCGGCTCCACTACCAGGTGCTGGAGATGGCGGACCTAGACGTGCTGCCGGAGCTGTTCGGCGTCGGGACCGTCACGTTCAAGGCAGGCTCGGAGTTTCCGCTGCTCAACCGGCTGCTCGGCGCGGCCGCGGCGCTGCGGGCCCGCACCGGTCACCCTCGGCTGGAGGCCTACACCTCGTTGGTCCGGGGCCTGTCCTGGCTGGTCGGACGGTTCGGCAACGACGCGGGCGGGGTGATCCTCCAGGTCACCGGCTGCCGCGGCGGCATGCCGCGGCACCAGGCCGTCGCCGTTGTGGGCGAACACGACGGGGGCCGCATCCCGACGGTGCTGGCCGGCATGGCGGTCGAGGAGCTGCTGGCCGGCCGGCTCGCCACTCCCGGCATCGCCGACCTGCGTTCCTGGCTCCCGCAGGACCGCCTGGTTCAGGGGCTGGCTCGCCGCGGCCTGCGCCTTTGGTGGCGCCAGGACGCCGGCGCCTGGGAGCAGTTCCGCGCCGCCCACGACGGGGGCTGCTGACGTGCGCACCCTGCCCCCCTCCGGGCAGCGGCCACGCCGCCTGCCGCGACGGCGGCTGCACCGCACGGCCTTCCTCGCCGCCGGCCTGTACAACCTCGGCTGGGGCCTGTACGCGGTGGTGGAGCCGCAATGGCTGTTTCGCATTGCTCGGATGCCGTTGGCGAACCACCCGGAGGTGTTTGCCTGCCTGGGCATGGTGATCGGCCTGTACGGCGTCCTCTACCTGGAGGTCGCCCGGGTCCCCGAACGGAACTGGCAGGTGGCCGCCGTCGGCTTGGCCGGCAAGGTGCTGGGGCCGCTGGGCTTTGCCCAGCTAGTGCTCTCGGGTCAGTGGCCGCTCAGGGCGGGCATCATCGTGCTCACCAACGACCTGCTCTGGTGGCTCCCGTTCGGGCTGTACCTGCACGACGCCTGGACGCGCCGGCCGTGCGCGTGACCTGAAGGGTGCGCAAGCGGGTTCATGCAGCTTGTCGATACTCGTGAAGGAGAAGTTGCAGGCCACGATCCCGGCGGCCTGCTGGCGCAGGAACGCCGGCCAGGTCTTGCTCGCCCGTCGCGGTGCCGGGTCGAGCCGGTGGCGACGGAGCGTGGTGCGAATCGCGGTCGCGGAGACCTGCACGCCAAGCCGGAGCAGCTCACCCTTGATGCGCTGGTAGCCCCAGATTGGGTTCTCCTTGGCCAGGCGCACGACCAGCTGCTGCACCTCCGGGTTCAGCGCTGGCCGTCCGGTCGGGCGGTGCGCGTAGGTCCAGGCGCCGGCGACCAGCCGCCGGTGCCAGCGCAGCAGCGTCTCCGGTCTCACGAGGAAGCACGACCAGCGGGACCTTGGCAGGACGCGGCTGGCCGCGGCGAGCAGTGCCCGACCGGCGGGCTCCAGCTTGGGACGTGAGGTCTGGCGCCTTGATCACCAGCTTGTTCTGCGCCAGCAGCCTGGCGACCTGCGCCAGCGCCTGCATGGGCTGGCTGTCGGCGCCGCCGAGGGTGACGCGCGCTCCGGCCTGGCCGGCGGCGTAGTTGGCGATGCTCACCACCTGGGACGGCTCGGGTGCCAAGCTGACCAGGTCCTCGACCGGGGCCTTGCCCGCGACGTCGAAGACCGCGTCGACCGGCCCGCCGGCTCCTCGCTTGTCCCCTCCTCTCAATCAGCCGTCGTGGGCGCCCGTCGCCTCGCCCCGGTCGCACCCCGGGCGAGAGCCGCCGGCCCAATGGACCGCCGCGGCAGTGGGCTGGAGTAGACGACGCTGGTCGTCACCCCACCCAGGACGCTCACCCGCCCGGCCACCTCCTCCAGGTGGCCCATGGACCGGGCGACCACCTTCAGGACGAAGCAGTCCTCGCCGGTCACGTGGTGTGCCTCGATGATCTCCGGCGTGGTGGCGAGCAGCCGCTCGAAGGGCTGGTAGTTGCCTGTGGGGTAGCGCACCCGGACCAGGGCGAGGATCCCCAGGCCGACCCGCTCGGGGTCGACGAGCGCGCTGTACCCGAGGATGACGCGGGCCTCCTCGAGGCGGCGCACACGATCGGCCACGGCACTGGGTGACATGCCGACCTCGCGCGCCAGGTCCGCATAGCGGATGCGCCCGTCCCGCTGGAGAGTCGTCACGATCCGCCAGTCTGTGGCGTCGAGCGTGATCGGAGAATCAACGGCCATGAAGCATGATCACCGCGCGATCGACGGCGAAGCAACCCCTAAGCCGTTGTGCCGCTGTTCCCCAACGACCATCGCCACCGTAGCATCGACGCATGAACACGACCTCCATCAGCCCTGTCCTGCGGACACCCGCAGCCGTGCCTGCTGACGCCGCCGCCTACTTCGCCGCCAGGCTTGCCTACCACACCGACGTCGCCGACGTGCACGCCGCCCTGTCCAGTGGCGAGCCAGGCTTCGTCCTGGTCGACTCGCGCGGGGACGCCGCCTGGGCGCAGGCCCACATTCCCGGTGCGACCCACGTGCCCACCGCGCAGATCCTCAGCGACGCGAGCGGACTGCTCGATCACGAAGTGCCGGTGGTGACCTACTGCTGGGGGCCGGGATGCGACGGAGCGACCCGCGCCGCGCTTGCCCTCGCCCGCCTGGGCTACCGCGTCAAGGAGATGCTCGGCGGTATCGAGTACTGGATCCGCGAAGGCCTTCCAGTCGAGACCGGGGAGGGGCTCGTCCAGCGTCCTGCCGATCCGCTCACCTCGCCGATCGCGCCGATGGCTTGCGATTGCTGAACGCTGGCCGGCACTGCAGCGGCTGTTTGCCCATAGCAGCGGATTGGCGGCGTGCGCACGCTAGCGTGGCTCAGCCGGTGGTGTGGTCCTGGCCGGGCAGGCCCGGTCCTGGGCGGGTGGCGACCTGGTCGGGGGCGAGCGGCTGGCCGCAGGCGGCGCAGGCGAGCTGCTCGACCACGGCGCCGCCGCAGTCGTGATGCTCGGCGACGACCGGCGGGCCGGCATCGCCTGCCAGGTGGCGGTCGCCCCAGTGCATCAGCCCGAGGAGCACCACCAGCAGCTCGCTGCCCTTGGCGGTCGGGTGGTACTCGAACCGCGGCGGGTGGTCCTGGTAGCGCCGGCGCTCCAGCAGGCCATGCTCGACCAGGCGACCCAGCCGGTCGCTGAGCACGTTGCGCGCCACGCCCAGGCTGTGGACCAGCTCGTCGAAGCGGCGGGCGCCGCGCAGGACGTCCCTGAGCACCAGCAGGGTCCAGCGCTCGCCGACCACCTCCAGGGTGCGCGCGATGGAGCAGACCTGGCCGTCGTAGGTTCGGCTCAGCATGCGACCATCGTAGCCCGGTCGGTTTCGTGATGCTACCTATGGTGCGGGTGGTACCTCCACGCCCGCGGCGGCGGCGTAGATGGCGAACTTGAACGGGCTGAGCTGCTGGTAGCGCTCCAGCAGCCGGTACAGCGCGCGGCGCCGCAGGTCCCGCAGCGGCCGGTCGTCGGTGTGGCGCAGCAGCCCGTACTCGGCCAGGCGCAGGGCCAGCGCCGCGTCGCCGCGGTCGAGCAGGTCGGCGGCGGCATGGCTGAACGCCGCCGCGGTCTGGCCGCCGAGCAGGTCCAGCGCGGCCGCCCACGCGGCGGCGGTGAACACCTCGACGCCCTCGCCGTCGGCCTTCCAGTAGCCGGTGCGCTGGTGGTGGACGCGCTTGACGAGGTTGTCGCGCAGCAGCAGGTAGGGCAGCACGGCTTCGGGGTGGTCGCGCAGGCTGGCGGGCAGGTGGTTGGTGGCCAGGATGTCGGCCAGCGGGGTGCCTTGCCGGATGGCCTGCAGGGTGCGCTGGTACAGGTCCGACAACGCCAAAGCCAGACCGGGGAAGACGGCGATGGTGAACAGGTTGGTCAGTGGCGTGTGCCCGTGGATGACCGTGCGCGGTGCCAGGCCCTCGACCAGGGCCATGGCCTGCAGCAGCCCCTCGGCGGAGCCCTCCGGGAAGAACGGCGCGCCAAGCTGTGGCATGAGCATGTCACCGACGATCGCCACGCCCTGGTCGGGGAGGTGGACGACCAGCCCGTCGCTGGTCTCCCCGCCGTTGATCGGGTACAGGATGACGTCCACCCCGCCGATGGCCAGCTTCTCCGGTGCGCCCACCAGCCGGTCGGGGACGACGTCCACCCAGCGGCCCGCACCGGAAGGGTCGGCCGAGCGGAACAGGATCGGCGGCGCGTGGCGCTGCAGGCGCAGCTCGTCGGCGAAGTTGGCCTGCGCGATGACCTCGACGCCGGGGTTGGTGGCGCGGACCTCCTCCAGGCCGCCGATGTGGTCGGTGTGGGCGTGGGTGAGGATGACGTGGGTGACCGGCGCACTGCTTCCGGTGACGGTCCGCAGCTCGGCGAGGGCCGCGCGCACGTGCGCCCGGCTGGTGGTCGTGTCGACCAGGACGATCCCCTCGCCGGTGAGGATGGCGGTAACGTCGGCGAAGTCGAAGCCCTGGGCGACGTGCACACCGGCGGCGGGCTGGACGATCTGGGTCGGGCCGAAGTGGAAGCCGTCCTCGCGGGACAGCCACCAGTCCGTGGTCAGCGACGGGAAGTCCGGGTCGGCCAGCGCCGGCCCGGCGCGGCGGCGCGCCACCTCGGCGTCGCCGCTGCGGCCCAGCGCCTGGTAGGCCGCGGCGAGGGCGGGGTAGGCGGCGCGGCGCAGGCCGACGGGGAAGCCGGCCTGCTGTGGCAGGGCGAGCACCAGCTCCAGGTCGGCGACGGCCGTGCCGGCCTTGCCGAGCGCGGCGGGGAGCTGCGCGAGTAGCAGACCGCGGAAGTAGTTGCTCAGGCCGGGCGCCTGCGCGACGGCCCGGTCGAGCAGGCGCAGCGCCTGGTCGAGGTCGTGGCCGGCGCGGGCCTGGAAGAGCCCGGCCAGGGCCGCGTACAGCGGCTGGTCGGGGTCCTGCTCGGCGAGTTCGGTGAACACGGCGCGGGCCTGGTCGTCCTGCCCGGCCGCGAGCAGTTGGCTGGCCAGCGCGAGGACCACCAGGGGACTCGGGTTCGGCCAGCGCACCGCCTGGCGGAGCGCCTCCAGGTCGAGGTTGCGGCTGAGCGGCTGGTGCGTCTCGCTGTTCGGCATGGTCGCGTCCTCCAGGAGGATCGGGTCAGCGTGTCGGGTGAACGGCGCGGGCAGGGACGGTCACCCCTCCACCCTGAGTGAGTTGCTTCACGAAACCCTAAGAACGCTAGTAAGTCTTGTCAAGCAACTTATTGACAGGGTGGATGAAGGGTCGCACGCGTAAGCTGACCAAGCGGATCGCCGCCCTGCGGGCGCTCAAGGCCACCTCGAGCAGCTCAACCAGTAGGCCTGCACGCTGGATCCCAGGCGCTGCGACCCCGCGCGGGGGTCTGCCACCTCGTCGCCTGACCACCACGGCCACTCGATTCTTCCAGGAGGCTCACGCGATGATCGCACGGATCTGGAGAGGCGCAGTCCGCCGCCAGGACGGCGACGCCTATGCCAGCTACATGCAGGCCACCGGCATCGCCGGCTACGTCCGCACGCCAGGCAACCGCGCGGCCCTGATGCTGCGGCGCGAGGTCGGCGACCGGTGCGAGTTCGTGATGGTCACCCTGTGGGAGTCGATGCAGGCCGTCATCGCCTTTGCTGGGCCAACCCCCGAGCAGGCGGTCTTCTACCCAGACGACGACCGCTTCCTCATCGAACGCGATCTGACCGTGGCGCACTACCAGGTCGCTGCGGCCGTGGTGGACCGGGCGATCCCGACCGGCCGACCGCCAGGTGAATCCACCGATCGAACAGCCCCGCCCGGACCAGGGTAGGCGGATCAGGCCTGGGATGGGGCGGCCGACGGCGTGGTCGGCTGGTCCAGCGTCCCCGGCTCGTGGCGCGTGCGCTGCGCCATGACCCAGTTCTGCAGCTCGGTGGCGGGAAGCGGGCGGCTGAGGTGGTAGCCCTGGGCGACGTCGCAGCCTTGCAGCGCGAGTTGGCGCAGGTGCGCCTCGGACTCGACGCCTTCGGCGACGAGGCGGAGCCCGAGCGAGTGGGCCAGGTCGATCGTGGTTCGCACGATCGCGCCCGCGGCTGGGTCTTCCAGCATGCGCACCACGAACGACTTGTCGAGCTTGAGCTCGTCGATCGGCAGCTGCTGCAGGTAGGCCAGGGACGAGTACCCGGTACCGTAGTCGTCCACCGCGACCCGCACGCCCAGCCGGCGCAGGGCGCGAAGCACCTGGTCGCTGCGGACGGGATCGGCCATCAGGGTGCCC
The DNA here is from genome assembly GCA_036377075.1 of Actinomycetes bacterium. Lineage (GTDB taxonomy): Bacteria > Actinomycetota > CALGFH01 > CALGFH01 > CALGFH01 > DASUZB01. The sequence continues at coordinate 6,478 of DASUZB010000041.1, forward strand.
TCGGTGATCTCCAGCTCGAGGACGCTCGGCGGCAGGCCGAACTCGGCCAGGAGCCGGCCGACCTCGACCGGCAGGTGCGCATCGAGCAGGTTCACGACCGACAGGTTGACCGCGACGGTCAGCCCCAAGCCGGCCTGCCTCCAGGCGCTGCACTGCTCGAGCGCCGCCCGCAGGACGGCCGAGGTGAGCGGCCGCATCAGCCCGGTCTGTTCGGCCAGGGGAAGGAACGCGTCCGGGTACAGCAGCCCCTGGGCCGGATGGGCCCACCGCACCAGGGCCTCGACGCCGACCACGGCGTCGCTGCGCAGGTCGACCTTCGGCTGGTAGTGCAGGACGAGCTCGTCCCTGGCCAGGGCGGCGCGGAGGTCCTCGGTCAGCTGCAGGCGGTCACGGCTGTGCTCGTTCGACGCGAAGGCGTAGAGCTGCCAGCCGGTCCGGGACGTCTTCGCCCGGTACATCGCCACGTCGGCGCACTGCAGCAGGGTCGTGCGCTCGGTCGCGTGGTCGGGGCAGACGGCGACCCCGATGCTGGCGTCGACGTGGAGCGCGACGCCTTCGAGGACGAACGGGGCACCGAGCGCGGCGAGCAGGCGCGCGGCGACGGCGGCTCCCTGCTGGGGGTCAGCATGCCGCAGCAGCATGGCGAACTCGTCGCCGCCGAGCCGCACCAGCACGTCCTCGGGCCGTAGCGCACTCGCCATGCGCGGGCCGACCAGCCGCAGGAGCTGGTCGCCGACGTCGTGCCCGAGCGCGTCGTTGACCTCCTTGAAGCGGTCGAGGTCGGCCAGGAGCAGGGCGACGTTGCCGGTGGCGCCCCGGGCGGCGAGGGCCGTGTCGAGCTCCGCGTACAGCAGGCGGCGGTTGCCCAGTCCGGTCAGCTCGTCGGTGTGCGCCTGGCGGCGCGACTCGGCAAGGGACCGGACCTCCCGGAAGGTCAGGGCCATGCGGGCGGTGCCGGCCAGGACGCAGCCGGTGGCGAGGACGACCGCCAGCGTCGGGATCGGGTGGGAGTAGCCAAGGACGAGCACGAACAGCGAGCTGACCGAGAACAGCGACGGGATGACGACCACGGTCCAGCCCTCGAGGCGCACCAACCGGGTGTCGCCCGGCGCCAGCGAGGCGGCCAGGCCGATCAGCGTGGCAGCAGTGGGCCACAGCAGGTCGAGCCAGGTCCCGGCCTGGTAGGTGCCGCTGGCGACGCGGAGCAGGTACACGGTGTCCGCGACCCCGAACAGCAGGAACCCGCTCGCCAGCAGCCACCAGCTTCGGTTGGAACGCCACCCGGTGAGCGCCATCGCGCCGACGACGAGGACGAGCAGCAGCAGGTCGGCGACGGGGAAGGCGAGGTTGGTCGCCACCTGCGCGGCGCTGCCGCCAACGTCGGCAAGGACCGTCCGGAAGACCAGGGCGCTGGCGACGGCCGCGGCACCAAGCCCGCCGACCACGCCGTCGAGCCACAAGCTGGCGTGGAAGCGGACGGCGCGGGCGCGGACGACCAGGGCCAGCGCGGCGTAGGCGAACGGGTAGAAGCCGAGGAACAGGAGGTCGGCGAGCGACGGGTACGGCGCGGGGTCGAGGTGGCGGATCCACGCCAGCCAGACGAGGTTGCCAGCCGTGTAGACGGTGAGCCCGGCGGCCATGCTCAGCCAGGCGGCCCGCTCCCGCTCGGCCCGCAGGGCCCGGGTGAGGCAGAGCGCGGCCGCCGCGGCGGTGACGAGGTTGGGCAGCCAGGTCGTGAGCGGCTCCGAGACGCTTGGGCGGAGCAGGAGGCCCGCGTAGGTGACGAGGCTGGCTGTGGCCAGTGCGCGCAACCCGACGATACCGCGGTACCCAGCGGGCTTCCTCCAGGGCATGCACTCTCCCGGTACCGACGACGTCGACAAGTACGGTCGGCCGGCGAAGGCGGCACCTTAGGAAGTCTGCGAAACTCGGCGGCGGCCGACGGGCCTGGACCGGCCAAGGGGGGGACGTGCTGCTCGACGGGAAGGTCGCCATCGTCACCGGCGGGGGCCGCGGCATCGGCCGTGGGGTCGCGCACGCCCTGGCCGGCGAGGGCGCGACCGTGGTTGCGGCGGCCCGCTCGCCTGCCGAGCTCGAGGCGACCGCGCGGGACCCAGCCGCCGGGCGGGGTCGGGTCCAGGCGTGGCCGTGCGACGTCGCCGACGCCGCCCAGGTTCGGGCGCTCGTCCGGTGGACGCGGCGACGCTTCGGCGGGATCGACGTGCTCGTCTGCTCCCACGGGATCGCGACGGTGCGGCCGTTCCTGCGGACGACCGAGCGCCAATGGGACCAGACCCTCGCGGTCAACCTGAAGGGCTGCTTCCTGGTCGGCCAGGCAGTCGCGCGGGCCATGGTCGCGGGCGACCGCCACGGCCGCATCGTGTTCGTCTCCTCGGTCAACGGGATCGGCTCCGAACCGCAGGCCACGGCGTACGACGCGAGCAAGGCAGCGTTGCACGGGCTGACCCGGTCGATGGCGGTCGAGCTGGGGTGCCACGGCATCACCGTGAACGCGGTCGCGCCGGGCTGGGTCCGCACGCCCCTCACCGAGCCGTTCCTGACCGACGACCTCCTCTCGGGCCGGAAGGTCGTCAACCCGCTCCGGCGCGTCGGCGAGCCGGCCGACGTCGCCGGGGCGGTGCTGTGGCTGGCAAGCCCGTCCAGTTCCTACGTCACCGGGTCGGTCGTCGTGGTCGACGGCGGCCAGACGGCCATGCTGCCCCTGCCCGCCGACGCGGGCCTGCTGTAGCGGCGCGGGGCGGTGCTCACGGCCGTTCGCACACGACCGCATAGTCGTTGAGGCTGAACAGGAACCCGCCGCGGTCGTCCTGCCGCCGTAGGCCCTCGAGCCAGGCATCGAGCTCCGGCGCTGGGAACGAGCCCGTGCGCCGCAGCACCCTGGCCAGGTGGTGGGCGTAGGCGTAGCCGAGCTCGGCCGGCCGGAACCGGCGGCTCACCACGACCGCCGCCTGCACGTCCAGGACCTCGAGCGGCGAGTTGCTGGCGATGCCGGCCAGGCGGCGGCCGATCGTGCCGTCGACCGCGTCCATCCATGCCTGCTGGGTGTCGCAGTAGGCGTGGACGAGCCGTCGGGTCAGGGCGAGGTCGCCGGAGGAGAAGACCAGGGTGTCGTAGTCGGAATGGCTGAGCACCAGGCGGCCGCCCGGGCGGAGGATCCGGTGGACCTCGACGAGGAGGGCGCCAGGCTCGGGCAGGGCCTCGAGCACGTTGTGGCACAGCGCCCGGTCGAAGCTGGCGGCCGCGAAGGGGACCGGCCGCTTCAGGTCGGCCTGGACGAGCACGGCCCGCCCTGACGCGCGTGCTCCCCCGAGGACCGTGGCGCATTCGGCCAGCACGTTGGCCGACCCGTCGAGCCCGACGGCCAACCCACCGCGCAGCGGCGGCAGCAGGAAACGGAGCGACGCGCCGGTGCCGCAGCCGAGGTCGACCACGCTGTCGTCGGGCGCCACCTCCAGCAGCGATGCCAGCCAGCGCTGCCGGCTCGGGACGACCGGCTCCACGATCTCCTCGACGGGTAACTCCTCGCTCACCGCCACCTCCCTCGTCGCAGGTCGACCGTTGCGCGCCGTCCCGGCTCGGCGTGCGTGCCGACGTGGTGGCTAGGGCAGCACCAGGGTCCGGGGCCCGTCGGCGGGCCGCAGCGGGAAGCGGGCGGCCAGGTCGCGCAGCACGTCGGTGAGCAGGTCGACCTGCTGGTCGGTGTTCGCCGCGGTGAGCTGCAGGCGGAACCCGACCTCGCTGCGCGGCACGCCGGGGTAGAACGCCAGCGTGGTGTAGACCCCCCGCCCGAACACGAACGCGGCGGCCTGGTCGAGGTCGGCCGGGTCGGCCAGCGGCACCTGGACGATCGGGAACCCGGTGGCGTTGGGGGTCCAGGCGCCCAGCTCGTCGAGCGTGTCCAGAACCCGCCGGGCGTGCCCCCACAGCCGGGCCCGGAGCTGGTCGCCGCGCTCGGCGTTCGCGCGGAACCCCTCGAGGACGGTCGCCAGGGAGGCGATCGGCGACGGCCCCGAGTACAGGTAGGGCGGCGCCGCCACCTTGAGCACCTCCTTCAGCCGGGTCGGGCAGGTGACGAACGCCAGCAGCGACGAGTACGCCTTGGAAAAGCCGCCCACCAGCACGACGTGGTCGTAGGACTCGCCGAGGTGGCGGACCACGCCGTTGCCGCGCCGGCCGTACGGGCACGGCTCGTCCACGGCGCGCTCGCCGACCACCCCGAAGCCGTGCCCGTCGTCGACGTACAGCAGCGCGTCGTACTCGCGGGCAAGCCGGAGGTACTCCCGCAGCGGCGGCGGGTTCCCGGTCATGGAGTTGATGCCGTCGGTGCACACGACGCGCGGCTCCGCGCCGCCGGCTCGCAGCAGGTCCTCGAGCTGCTCGGGGTCGTCGTGGGCGAAGCGGCGCACGGTGGCGCCGTGCCCACGGGCGACCTGGCAGCCGTCCCAGATCGTCTTGTGCGCCCGGGCGTCCAGGTACACGGTGCCCTGGTCGGCCAAGGCGGGCAGCACCGAGCTCGAGATGTGGGTGATGGTCGGCAGCGTCAGGACGTCCTCGGCCCCCAGCAGCGCGGCCAACTCGGCGTCGATGCGCTCGTTGAGCACCGGGCTGGCGAGCATCCGCGACCAGCTCGGGTGCGTGCCCCAGCGGGCAAGGTACCTGGGGACCGCAGCGATGATCTCCGGGTCGAGGTCGAAGCCCAGGTAGTTGCACGAGGCGAAGTCGGCCAGCCAGTGGTCGCCGATCCGGATACGCCGGCCGTCCTGCTCGTCGACGATCGCGTCCAGCATCGGGCTGGTCTGGTACAGGCGCGCCAGCTCGGCGTTGGTCTCCAACCAGCGTGCCAGCCACGTGCGGGTCGAGGCCGAGGTCGCGGGGCGAGGGTCGACCCCGGGGTCGGCGGTCCTGGGCGACGGTTCGGGCATAGCAGGCCTTTTCGGCTAGAACTCCTAAGAACCTTGCTCCTGTCTATCCTGTCACATGGTCGAGCGGATTGGCGCCGGACGACTGCGCAGAACTCGAGGCGGCACTGTTGCGTTCGCCGTGAGCGCGCCTGAGCGGCAAGACTGCTGGCATGAGAACTCGACCTGGTCGTGCTCCTACCTCGCGGTCTGCCTTCGTCGGCTTCCGCTTCCCGCCCGACATAATTCTGCTGGCGGTCCGCTGGTACCTGCGCTTCGGGCTGTCCTACCGCGACGTCGAGGAACTCCTGGCTGAGCGTGGCGTCGAGGTCGACCATGTCACCGTCTACCGCTGGGTGCAGCGGTTCATGCCACTGCTAGCCGATGCCGCCCGTCCCTGCCGGCACGCCGTGGGGGACCGCTGGTGGGTCGACGAGACCTATGTGAAGGTCGCCGGGCAGTGGCGCTACGTCTACCGCGCGATCGACCAGTTCGGCCAGGTCATCGACGTGCTCGTCTCCATACGCCGAGATGCCAGTGCTGCAACATGCGTTGGTGCAGAACCTTCGACGTGGACACTACGAGCTGGCGGTCGAGGAGGCAGCCAGCTGGCGGTTGGGTGTCGCATTCGACGAGCTTGCCCTGGCGATCTGAACCTCGGTCGGCGGTCGCTTCTTCGGGCTGCCCTGAGTCGGCGCAATGCAACAGAGCCGGCGAGAGTACGCAGGACGACCGGTTCACAGAATTTGCGTCGGAGACGAAGCTGGCCCCACTTGCTCCTTGACAGCAACAGTCTGCTTGTTAAGGTCGAATTATCCGGTCACGCGCGCAGGCGACGGTGCGCGGGGACTCCTTGCAGCCGTCTGGCGCTGCGGCGTGCACGTGGTCGACGACCACAGGAAGGGGGCTCCCATGAACCAGGCGCTGCGGACCGACGCCGCCGACATGCTCGCCCGCATCGGGCGGCACTGGGGCTGGGTGTTGGCGTATGGGCTCCTCACGCTCTTGGCGGGGGTCGCGACCCTCGTCTGGCCTGGGCGGACGGTCGTGGTGGTTGCCGTGCTATTCGGCATCCAGCTGGTGGTGGCCGGGATCTTCCGCTTCGGGGCCGCCCTGGCGATCGACGACGTCGACGGCGGGACTAGGGTGCTGCTGGCGCTGCTCGGCGTGCTGTCGTTCATCGTCGGGCTGTACGCGTTGCGCCACGTCCTGGTCACCATCCAGGCGCTGGCGCTGCTGCTTGGCATCTTCTGGATCGTCAACGGCGCCGTCGAGACCTTCGCCGCGCTGTCGCACCGCGGCATGCAGGGCCGCGGCTGGACCGCGTTCATGGGCCTGCTCAGCATCGTCGCCGGCGCGGTGGTACTGGCCTACCCGGGGATCTCGCTGGTGACCCTTGCGGTGGTGCTGGGGGTCTGGCTGCTGGTGTTCGGGGCGATGGAGGTCACGCTGGCGTTCCGGCTCCGCTCGGCCGGCAACCTCGCCGCCCACATCGCGCCCGCCACCTAGTACCTCGCCAACTTAGGTCTGCCCGGCCGGCACCGACCGGGCAAACCTTGTCGGGCTCGGTATGACGAACGCCGACCACCAAGGCAAGGAGGCACGGCCGGCAGCCGTGCGGCGTGACCAGCCGGCCCCGGCCACCGCGTCCTCCCGTGACGGCGGGGGGATGCTCCGGTTCGGCACGGCGTCGGGCCGGTGGACGATCGTGGCGACGGTCCTTGGTTCGGGGATCGCGGCGTTGGACGGCACCGTCGTCGGCATCGCGCTGCCCGCGATCGGCCGCCAGTTCCACGCCGACGTTTCCAGCCTGCAGTGGGTCGTGACCGGCTACACCCTGTCGCTTGCAGGGCTGCTGCTGCTGGGCGGCGCGCTAGGTGACTACTACGGCCGGCGGCGGGTGTTCGTCGTCGGGGTGGTCTGGTTCGCCGCCGCGTCGTTGCTGTGCGGGGTCGCGCCGTCGTCCGGGGTCCTGGTCGCGGCGAGGATCCTGCAGGGAGTGGGCGGGGCGCTGCTGACACCGGGGAGCCTCGCGATCCTGGAGGCGACGTTCGTCCCTGAGGACCGCTCGAGGGCGATCGGGGCGTGGTCGGGGTTCGGCGGCGTCGCCTCGGCCATCGGGCCGTTCCTGGGCGGCTGGCTGATCGAGGCCGTGTCCTGGCGGCTGGTGTTCTTCATCAACCTGCCGCTCGCCGTCGCGGTCGCGGCGATCGCGGTGCGCCACGTCCCCGAGTCGCGCGACGAGACCGCCTCCGGGCGCCTGGACTACCTGGGCGCGGCGCTGATCACCCTCGGCCTGACCGGGCTGACCTTCGGCCTGATCAGGGCCGGGTCCGCAGGCTGGACCGCGCCGGCGGTGGTCGGGGCGCTGGGGGGAGGGGTGGCGCTGCTGGGGGCGTTCCTGGTCGTCGAGTCCAGGAGCGCCCACCCGATGCTGCCGCTCGGCCTGTTCCGGTCGCGGCAGTTCACCGCGGCCAACGCCGTGACCTTCGTGGTGTACGCGGCGCTGGCCGGCGGCCTGTTCCTGCTCCCCGTCGAGCTCCAGGTCGTCGCCGGGTACAGCCCGATCGCGTCCGGCGCCGCGCTGCTGCCGGTGACCTTCATCATGCTGGCGCTGTCGGCGCGCTCGGGCGCCCTCGCGACGCGGATCGGTCCCCGCCTGCAGATGAGCCTCGGGCCGATGGTCATCGCGACCGGCTTGGTCATGCTCACCCGGATCGGCCCGACGGGTACCTACCTGGCGGCCGTGCTCCCGGGGGTCGTGGTGTACGGGCTGGGCCTGGCCATCAACGTCGCGCCGTTGACCTCCACGGTGCTGGCCGCCGCGCCGGCGGAGCACGCGGGGATTGCCTCGGCGGTCAACAACGACGTCGCGCGGACCGCCGGGCTGATCGCGGTCGCGGTGCTGCCGGTCGCGGCCGGCATCACCGGCGCCGCCTACCTGGACCCCGCTCGGCTCGACCACGGCTTCACGACCGCGCTCCTGATCGCCGCCGCGCTGTGCGTCGCGGGCGGGCTGCTCGCCGCCGCGGCGATCCGCAACCCGGCGAAGGCCCGCCGGCCCGGGGTCCTGGTCCCGACGGGCTCGCACTGCGCCCTCGACGGCCCACCGCTCCGCGGACCGACCTCGGTGCCGCCGCCGGCCGCGGACGCCACCGCGACCTGAGGATCAAGTGGTCTGGGCCAAGTGGGAGCGCCGCTGCGCCGCGGCTGGACTGGAAGCCCCAGGGCGAGAAGCGACCTGCAGACCCGGAGAGCGGTGGCATGCAGCGATCCGATCGGCAACACTCGCACGATGGCCGCCATCCCGCCGCAGACGCTGTACCACCGAACGCTGGGCTGGCACGCCCCCGCGATGCGGCGAACCGTCATCGTGGCCTCCATCGGGCTGGTCGTCGCTGTCGTGGTCCTGTGGTTCGTGACCTGGAGGATGGCCATGGTCGCAGGCTGGGACGCCGCCGCGTCCATCTTCCTCGCGACCATCTGGCCGATCGTCATCCGAGCGGACGGCTCGCACACCGCCCAGCTCGCCATGCGTGAGGACGAGACCTCCGCCTCCGCGGCGGCGCTGCTGTTGGGGGCGAGCGTGGTCAGCCTGCTGGGCGTCGGCTTCGCCCTCAGCCTCGCGGGGCGGGAGAGCGGCCCGCCGCGGGTGCTGCTCATCGGCGTCGCGGTGCTGACCGTCGTGCTGTCGTGGACGGTGGTCAACACGGTCTACACCCTGCGCTACGCCGACCTGCACTTCGCGTCCAGGGCCGTGGGCATTGCCTTCGGCGACTCGGCCGGGCAGGAGCCGCCCACCTACCGCGACTTCGCCTACGTCGCCTTCACGATCGGCATGACCTACCAGGTGTCCGACACGACCGTGCGCGACCCCCGGATCCGGCGCACCGTGCTCTCCCACGCCCTCCTGTCGTACCTGTTCGGCGTCGTGATCGTGGGAGGTGCCGTCAACCTCATCGCCGGCCTGCTTCGCTGATCCGTCGTCGGCCCGACCGTCAGGCATCAGGTCGGTCACCCACCCTGGCTCCACGGCCCTGATGGACAGGCGTCTCGTGGGCGACGCCGTTCGGGTCCGAGCTCTGCATGCGCGGCCTCCCATCGGGCACCCTGGTCCGTCGCCCGAGTCGGGTGGGACCACTCCACCTCGAGGGCGAACCGGCGCATCAGGTTACCGTCGGACCGCGGCACAGGTTGACGGCGCCCTCCATGCCCAGGCCTCGAGCCTGGCCTTGGGACCGCCGCCACCGCTGTACCAAGGTGGAGGGTGCCCAACGGCTACACGGCCGGGGTACGGTTGCCGGAGCGACCGACGCCAGCCCGACGCGGGACGCCCAGGCCCGCGCACCCGACGGCGTCGCGACGGCACCGTAGAGGAGGCTGGGATGACCCCCGACGAGCACCAGCCGGAGTCCGGTTCGAGTGGCCAAGGCATCGAAGCTGGGCGCGGGCCGGCGGGGGCGGTGGAGGCCGGCTCGCGAGTACCTCGCCCCGGGTTGGAGCAGGAACCCACACCGGAGCCGCCACGCAGCGGCTAGGCCTTGCCGGCCAGGACTGCGCCCTTGGTTGGGCGTGCATCGGGTCCGTGCTCGCGCGCCAAGGAGGTACCGATGCTCCCGGTTCAGCCTGGGTCGCCGCACGGAGCCCAACGCCAGCCTGGGACCTTGAGGGCTGAGCGCGAGCGGGTGAAGGGCCTGGACCGGCCGGCGTCCGCGGCTCGGCAGGCGGGCGACTGGCGGCTGTGGGGGCCGTACCTGAGCGAGCGCCAGTGGGGCACGGTCCGGGAGGACTACAGCGCCGACGGCGGGGCGTGGGGCTACCTGCCGCACGACCATGCCCGGTCCCGGGCGTACCGCTGGGGTGAGGACGGGCTGGCCGGGTTCAGCGACGTCGAGCAGCGGCTGTGCCTGGCCCTGGCGTTGTGGAACGGGCGCGACCCGATCCTCAAGGAGCGGCCGTTCGGCTTGACCGGCCCCGAGGGGAACCACGGTGAGGACGTCAAGGACTATTGGTGGTACCTGGACGCCGTTCCCAGCCATGCCTGGAACCGGTGGCGCTACCACTACCCGCAGGCCGCCTTCCCCTACGAGGACCTGCACGCCGAGAACGGCCGGCGCGGCCGGCACGACCCCGAGTACGAGCTGCTCGACACGGGCGCCTTCGAGGGGGACCGGTACTGGATCGTCGAGGTGCACTACGCCAAGGCGACGCCCACCGACCTGCTGATGTCGGTGCAGGTCACCAACGCCGGACCCGACCAGGAGCTGCTCCACGCCCTGCCGACGGCCTGGTTCCGGAACACCTGGTCCTGGGACCCCGACGCTTCCAGACCGGAGCTCGCCGCGGCCGGGGACGCGGCCGTCGCCGTCCACCACCCGACCCTGGGCGAGCTGGAGCTGCTGGCCGCCCCAGGCCCGGACGGGACCGGGCCGACGCTGCTGTTCTGCGACAACGAGAGCAACCTCCAGCGCCTCTACGGCGTGCGGTCGGCGACGCCCTACCCCAAGGACGGGATCAACGACCACGTCGTGTCGGCTGCGGCCACGGTCGATCCCGCCCGCCGCGGCACCAAGTGCGCCGCCTGGTACCGCGTCGAGGTCGCGCCGGGGTCGACGGTGGAGCTGCGCCTGCGGCTGCGCCCCACCGGGTCGGCGCCGGACGCCGTAACGGCGCTGGGGGCCGACTTCGAGCGGGTCGTCGCCACGAGGAGGGGGGAGGCCGACGAGTTCTACGCCGAGCTCACCCCCGTGGCCGCCTCGCCCGACGAGGCGGCGGTGATGCGCCAGGCCTTCGCCGGGATGCTGTGGAGCAAGCAGCTCTACCACTACGGCGTGGCCCGGTGGCTCGACGGCGACCCCGGGCAGCCGCCGCCCCCGGCCTCGCGGCGCACCGGCCGCAACGCCCGCTGGCGCAGCTTCGACGCCTTCGACGTCATGTCGATGCCGGACAAGTGGGAGTACCCCTGGTTCGCCGCCTGGGACCTCGCCTTCCACTGCGTGGCCCTCGCCCACGTCGACCCCGGGTTCGCCAAGCAGCAGCTGCTGCTGGTCTGCCGCGAGTGGTTCCAGCACCCCAACGGCGCCCTGCCCGCCTACGAGTGGGACTTCGGCGACGTCAACCCGCCGGTGCAGGCGTGGGCGGCGCTGGAGGTCTTCGCCATCGACGGCGGCCGCGACCTCGACTTCCTCAGCCGCGTCTTCGACAAGCTGCTGGTCAACTTCACCTGGTGGGTCAACCGGGAGGACGCCGACGGGTCGAACCTGTTCGAGGGCGGGTTCCTCGGGCTGGACAACATCGGGCCGCTCGACCGGTCGCACCTGCCCGTCGGGGGCGTCCTGGAGCAGGCCGACGCCACCGGCTGGATGGCGGCCTACGCGCTGGCGATGACCACGATCGCGGCGATCCTGCACCGCACCGGACGCCGGCCGGCGCTGGACCTGGTCCACAAGTTCCTCGAGCACTTCGCCGAGATCCGCGACGCGATGGACCGCCAGGGAATGTGGGACGACGCCGACGGCCTGTTCTACGACCGGATCGTCACGCCCGGCGGCGTGGTGCCGGTGAAGGTCCACTCGATGGTCGGCATCATCCCGGTGCTCGCCGTCGCGGTGATCGACGAGCAGCTGCTGGACCGGGCCGTCGCCCCGGGCAAGCAGTTCGCCGCCTTCCTCGACCGCCAAGGGCTGCGCGACCCCGGGAAGCTGGCCGAGGCCGGCGTCCTGCGTGGCGAGCCGGGGCGCAGGCGGCTGCTCACGGGCGCCGTGGGCGTCGAGCGGGTCCTGCGCCTGCTCCGCAGGCTGTTCGACCCGCAGGAGTTCCTCTCCCCGTACGGCCTGCGCTCCCTCTCCGCCTTCCACCGCGACCACCCCTACACGCTCCAGGTCGGGGGGGTGCGCGCCACCGTGGACTACGAGCCCGCCGAATCGACCACCGACCTGTTCGGCGGCAACTCCAACTGGCGCGGGCCGCTGTGGTTCCCGCTGAACTTCCTGGCCGTCAGCGCGCTGCAGCGCTACCACCGCTTCTTCGGCGACGACCTGACCCTCGAGTACCCCACCGGGTCGGGCCGCCAGCAGACCCTCGACGCCGCCGCCGCCGACCTGTGGGCCCGCCTGGTCTCGATCTTCCTCGTCGGCGCGGACGGGCGGCGACCCTGCTTCGGCTGGGTCGACCGGCTGCAGCACGACCCGAACTGGAAGGACAACCTGGTGTTCAACGAGTACTTCCACGCCGACAACGCGGCCGGCCTCGGCGCCTCCCACCAGACCGGATGGACCGGCATCGTGGCCGACGTCATCCGGCGCCGGCACGGGGCGGTCCCGTCGATCGACGACGTCGTGCGCGCCCTGGCGGCGCCGGGCGAGCAGCCGTGAACGCGACAACCCTGCCCGGCGCGCCGTTCCCCCTCGGCGCCATCCCCGTCCCGAGCGGCACCAACTTCGCGGTCGCCTCCGCCGTCGACGGCGTGCTGCTGTGCCTGCTCGACGCCGACGGTGTGCAGCTCGATGAAGAACAAGACGTAGAGGGTCTTGAGCCGCACGGTCTCCACGCTGAAGAAGGCGGCGGCGATGATGCCTGTGGCCTGCGCCGTAGGAACGCTCGCCAGGTGGCCGACGCCCGTCGGGGAACAGGCCGGAGCCCGTCGCCAGCGGTAAGTGGATGAAACCAGGCCCTAAGGTCGAGGGGCTGTTCACCCCGTTGCTCCCAGAAGCGGCCCGAGCCGTCCGGGCGGTCCGAGACGTCCACGGAGCGACCCCGGCGCCGGTCGCTGGCTCAACGCTGCTAGGGGGACTCCTCCGCCTGGTCCCGGGTGCCGCGGGAGGGGCCGGCGTTGACGCCGCAGGCGCCGTCACAGAAGGGCTGGTTCTGGGTGCGGCCGCAGGCGCACAGCGCGGCCCGGGTCTCAGCCAGCGGCCCCTCGGGAGTGTCCAGGACAAGCTCGCCGCGGACCAGCAGCGGCCCCGCCGGGTCACGGGTGATGATGGTCGGACGGGTCGGCTCCTCGGGAGCATCGGCGGCCAGGCGGTAGTGGAGGGCGCCGGTGGGGCAGCGGCGCACGACCTCGGCGATGGTGTTGGGGTCGGCCAGGTCGGCGCGGATCCAGGGCCGGCGGGTCGGGTCGAATACCTGGGGCAGCCCGCGGACGCATTCGGCGTAGTGGCGGCAGCGGCCCCGGTCGTAGAGGACGGTGATCTCCGGGGCCGCATAGGCCCGGCCGAGCCGGTTGTCGTCAGCTGGCCTGTCCATGGTCATTGGGGGGCGGCCGGGTCACCGGCGACCAGGTCGGCCTGGTCGGGGTGGCGGCGCAGGTAGGCCCGGACGAACTGACAGAGGGGAACGAGTTTGAGCCCACGGGCGCGGAGGTCCTCCAAGGCGCCGACGACCAGCCGCTCGCCTAGCCCCTGGCCGGCGAAGGCGGGGTCGATCTCGGTGTGGATCAGGTACACCACGCCTGGCTCGGACCGGTACTCGATCAGCCCGGCACGGGTCGTTCCCAGCCAGAGCTCGTAGCGCGACGCCCGCGGATTGTCGGTGACACGGGGCTCTGTGGCAGCGTTCTCGGGCTGCTGCGGACCGGCACCGAGCTTGCCCGCCATCGAAGGTTCCCTCCTGGAGGTCGGTGGTCCGCGTTAGGTGGTCGGCTGGGGTGGGGTGAGGACGGCTTCGATCTCGATGAAGACCTGGATGCGGTCGCCGATGACCACCCCGCCGCCGTCCAAG
>DASUZB010000042.1:0-3111 GCA_036377075.1 Actinomycetes bacterium
ACGGGGTGGTGAAGATGAACATCGACACCGACACGCAGTACGCGTTCACCCGGCCGATCGCCGACCACATGTTCACGCACTACGACGGGGTGCTCCGGATCGACGGCGGGGTCGGCGAGAAGAAGGCCTACGACCCGCGCAGCTTCATGGCCAAGGCCGAGGGGTCGATGGCGGCCCGGGTCACCCAGGCCTGCGAGGACCTCAAGTCAGCCGGCACCGCGGTGAGCGGCGCCTAGGTGACGACAGGAATGGGGTGCCTTCGCCCTGCAACACCGCGACCGTCAGTCCGTTCTGCCCCCGACGGGCTCGTCGCCGCCCCTCCGGGTGAGGCGGAGGAGGAGCACGGTCGCTCCCAGCACCAGCACCGTCCCGGCCAGGACGGCGATCTCGAGGATCAGGTCCCGGAAGCGGGGCGTGCCGAGCACGTCCTCGGCCTCGGCGCTGATCACGATCAGCCGCCGGATCGCGGCCACGATCCCGACGACCAGGAACGGCTCGGCCTGCACCGCCCGGCGGGCGATGACGACCCGGACGGTGCTGATCAGCTCGGTGAAGATGAACACCAGCAGCAGGCCGCTCAGCAGGTCGAGCACCTGGCGCAGGACCGGCCCCTGACCGAGGTGGCGCACGAAGTCGTAGACCACGACGCCGAACAGGACGACCCCGCCGACGCTGAGCGCGACCGCCACCGCCGCGTCGAGGAGGAACTCGCCGTAGCCCAGCAGCGCCGCCATCCCGAACCGTTCGCGGCGCTCGTGGTCGCTGCCTCGAGGTCTCACGAGCAGGATGGTTCACAACCCCGATCGGCTTGTCCAACCCGCGGGCTCGACCACGGCCACGGCGGCTGGCGGCCGGGATTTCCCTCCAGCTTCCCTCCGCCCGACGCTGGGCCGCGCGGTACGGGACGGACCAGGCGGGGACACCGAGGGATGGCGGAAGCCATTGACTGGCCGTTTGCGCACGTCACGGCCGATGAGCGGGGCCGGGTGGGGATGGGACGGGACGAGCGGGGAGCCGCTGGTGCGGCCTGTAAAACCGCCGGCTTCGCCTACACAGGTTCGAATCCTGTCCCTGCCACACTTGTGATGTCTCGGGACATCATGCGCACGTGTCCCGGGACATCGTTCACGTTTTGGCCTACGCCGAGCGGTGGGTGCGGACGGTCCGACAGGAATGCCTGGACTGGCTGCTCATCTGGGGCCGGCGCCACTTGAGGGAGTCCTCGACGAGCATGTGCGGCACTACAACGACCAGCGACCGCATCGCAGCCTGGATCTTCGGCCGCCAACGGCGACCAGCGCCGGATCCGCGCCGCACGGTGTCGCCGTCGCCACCGCGGTCCACCGCCGGGACCGTCTCGGCGGTCTTGTTCACGCGTACTACGAGGCCGCAGCACGACGTTGGAGGTGAACCCTACGGCGCGCACCCGGCGCGCGTAGCTCGGCTCAGACCGGTCATCGGCGCACCCGGTAGCGCAGGTGGAGCACCCGGTTGCCTTGGATCACCACGTCAGGATCCTCCAACAGGTCGACGACGGCTCGCGCATCGAGGACCTCACCGGCGCGGGCAACGGCGACAACCGCGGCGAGTACTGGCGGGTCACCACCGTCAACGGCACCCAGTACTGGTTCGGGCTGAACCGGCTGCCCAGGTGGAGCAGCAGGAGGGTGGCCACGAGCGTTTGCCGGTTGCAGCCACGTTCGAACTGCTCAGCGAGCCAGACGATCCGGTCGACGTGGGTGCCCCACCGCCCTAGGAAGCGTGCATGCCCGCGATTGAGAGCAGCCAGGCGAGGATCTCGAAGAGCAGGAGGATGAGAGAGAGCTCGAAGGCCTCCCTGATCCTGCGGATGATCCGTTGGTTGCGCTGCTGGTAGGCCTTGAGGCGCAGGGCAAGCGCTCGGTGCATCTCGGTCATCGTCGCGGGCGCCTCGGCGTCGAGGTATTGGCTCAGGAGCTCCTCGACGTCGAAGCGGGACCAGAAGTCGTAGTACGGCCACAGCATGACCACCGCGAGTCCGCCGATCGCGAACAGCAACACCACGGCGATCCAGTCCCACGCCTGCAGCCCGTCAGACAGCGCGCGGCTGCCGAGCAGCGAGCTGGCGAACGACGCGGCGAAGATCAGCGTCCCGGCGCTCATGTGGAGGCCGTCGACCATGGTCTGTTGTTGGGTGAGCCCGCGCAGTGCCTCCTGATAGACGAAGGCAGCGCGGGGATCGTCATCAGGCTCGGGCATGGCAGGAGGTTAGCCGAAGGCGTACCCGCGGTGCCCGCACCGCTGCGCGCAGGATCTGGCCGCCCTCGAAGCCGAAGACCGCATCGAAGTTGTCGGTGAACCTCGCGTCGCGATCGCGGATGAGGAACCTGAACTGCCCCCACGCGGTCCCCAAGGTCGATGAGCAGGTTGCGGGCCTGCTGCGCGACCCACCATCCCGTCGGGTTTGGCGTCACTCCCAGAATGTGGACCTGGCGGCTGGCGACCTCGAGCGCGGACAGCACGTACAGGCGCCGGAGCGTCATGGCCGCACATGATCGTGGGGCTCCACTATTGATGTGAAGTCACAGGTCAATCTCAGGGACGACGTTTCCGGCACCTACAACTCCAGCTTGGCGGCCCTCAGCCTGGTTCGCTGCGGTGCCTGTCAGTCCCCGAGAAGCTCGCCGTTGCCCCGCGGACCTTGGGTGCGCGTTGCGGTCACGCCGCTCGCCGGTGGGCTTGGAGGAGGCCGGCCGCGTAGCGGACCAGCCGCCAGTCGTCGAGCAGGCTGCCCGGGGCGAGCAGCGAGCGCCGTTGGGTCACGTGGCTGAAGACGCCGACCAGGGTGAGCCGGGCACCGCCGGGATCGTGGGCGCGGGCGGCGGCGACCAGCAGCGCCGACTCGGTCCACGGGGCGGCCGGGTCGTCAGTGGAGTGCAACGCCAGCAGCGGGGCGCGGAGCCCCCGAACGTGGAAGGCAGGGGAGAACGCCTGCCGCACCCGCTGGACCGACGCGGGCAGTCGTGCGGCCAGGCGGGCGACGCGGGCAGGGTCACGGTTGGCGAGCAGCGCGGCCACCGCCCGACCTGCCGGGGTCAGCGCCGCCGGGGCCGATACGCCGGACGCGGCGTC
>DASUZB010000043.1:0-15697 GCA_036377075.1 Actinomycetes bacterium
CCGTGGGGATCGGGTAGGTGCCCGCCGTCCAGGACTGGTCGTAGACGTCGATGCCGACGCTGTCGACGTAGGCGTCGCCCGGCCAGGTCAGGTCGGTCCGGGTCGCCGACCATCCCGCGTTGGGGTTCCAGTTGAACTGCAGGGCGTGCCCGGGCACCGCGCGCATGGCCGTGACGATGTGGCGCCAGTAGGCGGCGAAGGCCGCCTCCTTGCCCTGCGCCCGCCAGGTGTACCAGCCGCCGTTGAACTCGTGGCCGATGCGCAGGACGGTGTTCCCGAGCCCGTAGGCCGCCAGGTTGCGGGCGAGGGCGGCGAAGTGCGCGTCGTAGGCTCCCGCGGCGCCCGCTTCCAGCGACACCGCCTGGCCGGCGTAGGCCCCCGAGGTGGGCCCGCTGCCGTCCCAGCCGCCCGGGAGCATCGGGACGGTCAGCAGCAGCCGGCGGCCCGCCCGCGCGTGCACCCAGGTCGACCATGCGCCGAGCTGCCACGACCGGCCCTCCACGTCCTCCCAGGTGGCCGACGGCTCGAACGCCTCGGCAAGGTCGACCTGACGTCCCAGCCAGGCGGAGTAGGCGTCGACCTTGCCGGGCCCCAGGGGGGCGTCGCCACGGTAGACGCCGAGCTGCGGGGTGGCCGGCGCCGTGCTCGCGGCGGCCTCGCCGTCCAGGTGGAACAGCGCTGCCGTAAGGGCGATCACGACGGCAACAGCGATGCGACCAACCACGATCTGCTCCCTCCGTCAGCAGTGGACCCCCGGTGGGGACGAATCCTCGGACCGCTGCGGCGGGCGGGCATCCGTGGCGAACTCGTGCCTTCGGGACTTCAGCGACCTCGCGGCCTCGATCGGCGGGGCGGCGCACCCGCTGAGCGACCAGCCCGGAAATGACCCTGACGAGCCATGCCCGGGCTAGTCTCTGGGCCTTCGCGGGCTAGAAGTTCCCTAGTCCCTTCGGCTTGACGATCCACGACGGGCCGGCCGTAACGATGCCGTACCGTCGAGCTGCCAGCATCGGTCGCGCCGGCGCCGACCCCGAGGTCGAGACCTATGACGATGCAAGCTCGGACCAGGACCGTGCTCGCCTGGTCCCTGTGGCTGGCCAGCTTCGGCTGCTGCGCCGCCGGCCTGGTGGTCACGCTGGTCGTGACCAGGCCGCTCACGGCCGGCGTACTCGCCGAAGGGGCCGTCTACGCGCTGGCCTTCCCGCTCGGCTACGCCACCGTCGGGCTGGTCCTGGGCCTGCGGCGGCCGGCGAACCCGATCGGCTGGCTGTACGCGGCCTCCGGCCTGACCTGGTCCGTCGTCGTCCCCCTGCGACCCTGGATCGCCTGGCTCGTCCACGCTGGCCGGCCGCTTCCCGCCGCCGCCCAGCTCGGCGCCGCGGTCGGGGAGTTCATCTGGGCGCCGGCCATCGCCCTCGGCGTCACCCTGCCGTTCCTGCTGTTGCCGGATGGGCGGCTGCGGTCGCGCCGCTGGCGGGTGGTCGTGGTCGCCAGCCTGGCCGGCTCGACGTTGGCCCTCGTGGGTGGCAGCCTCAGCCCGGTACCACTGACCGAGACGCCGATGGACAACCCCTTGGCGCTGGCCGGGGCGGCCGGCACGGTTGCCACGGCGGTCGGCAACCTCGGCTCGGTGCTGCACACCGCCTGCCTGCCCTTGGCCCTCATCTGCGTGGTGCTGCGCTTCCGGGCCGCGCGCGGCGTGGAGCGCCAGCAGCTCCGCTGGGTCGCCGCCGGCGCCGCCGCCGCCGTGGTCGGGCTGCTGGCCGGGACCGTCTCACCGCAGCAGACCGCGATCTCGGGCGTCCTCTACGCGAGCGTTCTGTGCGTCCCGGTCGCGGTGGCCGTGGCGGTGCTGCGCTACCGGCTCTGGGACCTGGACCGGCTGATCAGCCGCACGGTGACCTACACGCTGGTCACCGGCCTGTTGGTGCTGCCCTACCTGCTGATCCTGCCAGCGGCGACCCGCCTGGCGGGCGGCTCGGGCAACCTGGCGGTCGCCGCCGCCACCCTGGCCGCCGCGGCGCTGTTCTCGCCGCTGCGCCGCCGCGTCCAGGACCTGGTCGACCGGCGCTTCAACCGGCGCCGCTACGACGCCGCCCGCACCGTGGCGAGCTTCGCCGCCCGCCTCCGCGACCAGGTCGACCTGACCGCGCTCCAGGCCGAGCTGCTCGGCGTGGTCGAGCAGACCGTGCAGCCGACCAGCGTGTCGCTGTGGCTGCGCTAGGGAGCCGGTCATGTATCGGTGCCGCGCGTCCTCACCTGCACGACGTTATGCGCGTAACGGAGCTGGACTGCTGCAGCGAGCCAGCCTGCACCGCGGATACGTGACCGGCTCCCTAGGCCGTCGCCACCGCGGTAGCGCGGCGGCTCAGGCCGCGCCGAACGCGGTGAGGGCGCACCAGTTGACGAACGCGCCCGGGTCGTCGGTGTCGACCGTGGCGCGCGCGGCGTGCAGCGACTCGGCGAGGCTCGCGCCGCCGAGCACGGCGGCGTGCAGCGAGCGCATCAACGGCACCGCCTCCAGGTCGGGGACGGCGACCATGCTGGTGACCAGGCCGGAGGTGCCGCGCGCGATCAGGGCGCTGGCGAAGCCGAGCATCTCGCCGCCCTCGTAGCTGACCCCGGCGCCGGAGTCGCACGCCGCCAGGATCATCCGGTGCGGCGCGATGTTGCGCTGGTCGAGCTCGTGGACGGTGAGCGGGCCGTCGCTCAGCGACAGCGACGAGAAGGTGGGGTTGTCGGCGCGCAGGCGTCCGTGGCAGGCCAGGTGCGCGAGCGACGCCCCGCCGAGCGCGTCCGAGACCGCTGTAACGGTGCTGTCCGGTGGCGTCAGCACGGTCGCGCCGGCGTGCAGGCGCCGCAGCGCGGTGACCTCGTCGACGGCGCCGGGGAGCTCCGGCCCGGCGACCAGCACCACCGCGCCGTCGCCGCCGCTGCGCCGCCGCAGGGTGCGCGCCCAGAACGAGGCCGACGGCGCCACCGACACCGGCGCGGGGTGCAGCGCCGACCAGGGGACGCGCTGCAGCGCGTCCGAGGGGACCACCACCAGGCTGGCGTCGTCCGCCAGCCCCAGCGGCGCCAGCAGCAGCTCGGCCAGGCGCCGCAGGCCGTGGTCGGCGGCGAGGCGGGCGCCGGCCAGCGCCGCCGCCGAACCGGGCCGCGCCAGCCGGCGCAGCGCGAACAGCAGCGCGTCGGCCTCGTACCGCGCCGGCTCGAGCGGGCCGAGCCGCAGCAGCCGCGCCCGCTTCGGCGCCACCACCACGGCGAGCAGCTGGCCGTCGAGCACGCCGTACTCGACCAGCACCCGCTCGCCGAGCAGCTCGCCCAGCTCGGCGGCTGGCAGCGGCCGGCCGGCCACCTGCACCCACGCCTGCCGCGCCCAGGTCGCCCGGCGCACGCGGCTCTCGATCGCGGTCTGCTTGGCGAGCAGCTCGGGCGGCTCGCCGCCCTCCGCACGCACCGCCTCCGCCAGCTCGGCGTGGACCACCCGCAGCGCCGCGAGCTCCTCCTCGATCCCCTCGGTCAGCGGCGGCTCCACGGCGAACAGCGACGCCGCCCTGGTCCGCTCCATCCAGTCGAGCACCCGCGGCGCCGAGCCGCCGCGCAGCAGCACCTCCAGGCCGAGGCGGCCCAGCTCGGCGCCGTGGCCGGAGGCGAGCGCCCGCAGCTCCATCGAGGCGAGCGCGGCACGGTGCCTGGTCAGGTCCTCCAGGCCGGCGCGGCAGTGGCGCAGCACCGCGCCGTCCTGGTGGCCGGTCCGCGCCGCCAGCGCGGCGCCGAGCCGCCCCTTGAGCCGCACCAGCACCGGCGCGCGGCGGGCCAGCACGTGCGCCCGCAGCAGGCTGGCGCGCGCCGCGGCGTCCTGGCCGAGCGCGGCGGCCAGCCGCCCGGTGGTCAGGTAGCCGTCGACGGCGCTGGACAGGATGCCGAGCCGTTGCAGGCGCGCCGCCGCGCGCCGCGCCGCGACGAGCTCGGTGGGGGAGGCCTCGCCGAGCCGCGTGCGCGCCTCGACCCCGATCAGCACGGCGCGCGCCGCCCAGGCGGTGCGGCGCTGCCGGCGGAAGCTCGCCGCCGCCCGCTCCGCGGCGCCGGCGGCGGCGCGCAGGTCCCCGGTGAGCAGCGCCAGCCTGGCGGCCCGCAGGCGCGCCTCCGCGGCCATCAGCAGCACGCCGTGCGCCTCGAACTCCTCGGCGGCGCGCCGCGCCACGGCGCTCGCCTCGGGCAGCAGCCGCAGGTCGACCAGCGCGTCGGCGTACTCGATGTAGGGCTCGCCGAGGGGCAGGCCGGCGTCCTGGTACAGCCTGGCGGCCCGGTCGAACTGGCGCAGCCCCTCGACCAGCTTGCCCGCCTGCACCATCACCCAGCCGCGGCTCTGCGCCGCGATCGCCACCAGCGCCGGGCCCACCCCGGCGGCGAGCGCCGCCGCCTGGTCGAGGTGGTCGATCGCCGCCTGGTGGCGGCCGCGCTGCACCTCGATCAGCGCCAGGTTGTTGTGCACCTTGGCGGCGACGTCGGCCGGGGTGCGCGGGTCGGCGAGCACGCGGCGGTACACCACCGCGGCGTCGGAGAGCCGCCCGATGTTCTGCAGCAGGGCCGCCTGCTGCAGGTCCAGCTCGGCCGGCCGCGCCGGCCCCACCAGGTCGGCGGCGCGGTCGAGGTCGCGCTGCGCGGCGGTCAGGCGTCCCAGCTCGTGGTTGACCGCCGCGCGGGTGATCAGGACGTCGCCGAGGCGGCCGTCGAGGCGGTGGCGGCGGGCCACCCGGGCCGCCTCGTCGAGCAGCGCCTTGGCGCGGCCGTTCGACAGGCGGGCACGCTCCGACCAGGCCTCGGCGCGCAGCGCCACCACCAGCGCTTCGCTGTCGCCCGCCCGCCGTGCCCGCGCGACCAGGCCGACGGCCACCGGACCATAGCTATTAGGATCGGCGACCACGCCCCGGTATGCTGCGTCCGCCTGATGCAGGAGGTCGCAACTCGGATCATCGTCCATCATGGCGCCGCTCGGTTGGAGCATTGGTTCGCTTCAATGCCGATGAGGATATCCGGGCGCCAGGAGTCGGGGGAACCAAGGACCATGACCACCCGAGAGCAGCGCCTGGGCTGCCCATTCCCAGGCGATTATCCCGACCCGCGGTCCGCCGAGCAACGCGAGCGCGAGGGCCGCGAGGTTCACAAGCAGGCAGCCGACCTCGCCCGGCGCAGCCGCGACGTCGGATTCCGTCGTGAATTGCTCGGTCTGCTGCACACCAGGCGGGAGGCGGTCGACCGCGCCGAGCCGTTCGACGCGGTCCCCAGCCGGGTCGGCTTCGACACCCTGGTCGTCTCCGGGAACCTGCTGGTCCACGCCGAGTCGCTCGGCAACGCGATGGTGCAGGGGCTGATCGAACGCGACGGCTTCGCGCCGTCGCCGGTCGACTGCCTGGAGGGCCGGGTGGTGCGCCTGTCCCACCAGGGCGTCACCGCCATGCGCCTGGACGACCTCGCCCGGATCCTGCGGGAGCACGGCGTGCCCGCCTCGGTGAACCACGTCACCCCGCTCGGCCCGGTGGCCAAGGGGCTCGGCGGGCCGGAGCCCTCGGACGGCGCCCGGCCGTTCCCGAGCACGGTGCCGGGGAGCGGCAACCCAGGGACCGGCGAGGGTGGGCACCGCACCGACCGGGTGGTGGTCGCCACCGTCGACACCGGCATCACCGCCGAGATCCGGTCCGACCACTGGCTGGCGAACGTCGCCAGGGACGACAACGTCGACCCGCTCGACGCCTACCCCAAGGGCGGCAACGGCTTCCTCGACTTCGGCGCCGGGCACGGCACCTTCGCCGCCGGGATCGTCCAGCAGGTGGCGCCGGGGGCGGAGGTGCGCGTCTACCGGGCGCTGGACTCCGACGGCATCGGCAGCGAGGTGGACATCGCCTGCGCCATGGTCAGGGCCGCGCGTGAGGGCGCCTCGGTCATCAACCTCTCGCTCGGCACGCAGACGCTCGACGACCAGCCGCTGATCGCGGTCGGGGCCGCCCTCGAGATGATCGAGGAGGAGACCCGCGGCGGCCGGGAGGTCTTGGTGGTGGCCGCCGCCGGCAACTTCGCCAGCAAGCGGCCGTGCTGGCCGGCGGCGTTCCGCCGGGTGGTGGCGGTCGCCGGCCTGACCGCCGACGGCAGGCCGTCGGAGTGGTCGAGCCGCGGCTGGTGGGTGGACTGCTCGACCGTCGCCGAGGGCGTGGTCTCCACCTACGTCCAGGGCCGGGAGTCGACCGAGATCGACCCGGACCCGGACACCTTCGGTTCCGACGCCTGGGCGACCTGGACCGGCACCTCGTTCGCCGCCCCCCAGATCGCCGGCGGGGTGGCGCGCCTGTGCCAGGAGCAGGGCCTCGCGCCCCGCAGCGCCCTGCGGGAGCTGCTGCGCCACGGCACGCCGATCCCGGACTTCGGCCGCGCCCTGGAGATCCTGCCCGGCAGCTGAGGACGCTCCCGGCTTGCGTTGCCAGCTTGTCTCGATCGGCTGTATCAGGAGGGCTGGCTGGCGGCTCCAGTGAGCATCGATGCCTGCTTGCCGGGGGAGGCGATGCAACGTGGCAACGAGCAAGCTGGTCAAGTCGCTGTCCATTCGCGCGGCCCGGACGTTCCTGCAGACCTTCTTGGCGGTCCTGCTGGCGTCCCCAGCCCTGAACCTCTCGGCTCCCGGCCTGAAGGCCGCGGCCGTGGCCGGCCTCGCGTCGGTGCTGTCGCTGGCCCACCGGCTCCTTGACGAGAGCCCGGTCCCGAGCCTGGCCGACCAGGCGCCCGCGCCGGCGAGCCCGGCGCCGAGCCCGGTGCCGCAGCCGGTCGCTTCGACGGCTACCGGCTGAGGTCCGCCGCAGGGGATCAGGAAGACGGAGCACAGCGGTCGGGGGAGCCTGAGAGGCTCCCCCGACCGTCTCCCCCCGGAGCTATGGGGGGCCGGTCACGTACCCGCGGTGCGCGCCATCGCCGCGAGCGGTCTCTGCAGGTGAGAGAGGCGCGGCACCGGTACATGACCGACCCCCCACTAGACGATCACCCATTCGGTGACCACGGGCCGGCGGCCCTGCAGGTGGCAGCGCAGCCGCACCGGCCGGGCGCTGAGGCCCTCCACCAGGAAGCGGCCGACCACGTCGGCCTCGACCGTGCGGGTGAGGTCGTCCTGGCGTACCTCGATGCGGGCCGGCTGGGGCGGGATGATCTGGCCGAGCATGCGCCGGTCGGCGCCCAGCTCGGTGACCTCGACCTCGATGGAGAGGTCGCCGGCCTCGAAGGTCAGCGAGCGCGGCTCCGCCGTGCCGCGGACCGACCCCACCGGCGAGTCGACCAGGGAGTCGCTGGTCAGCGCGGCCAGTTCCGCGTCGACCGTGCGCCAGGTGAAGCTCTCCTTCGCCATCTCGACGAGCCGTGGAGGAACCGGCGACGACCGGTCGAACAGCCCGCGCAGCGCGGCCAGCAGGCGTTCGTCAGGTACGCGGGTTTCGTCCACTCAAGTCTCCTGGGGAAGCTGTCGAGGAGGGGGCTCTATAACCATGAGTCGCCAGCCTCCACGTTGATACCGCTGCCCGCCAGGTTTCGCCGCAGCCGCGCCAGGCAGCGGGCCCGGGTCGGCCCGATGCTGCCGATGGGCATGTCCAGCGCGGCGGCGACCTCCTCGTACGGGGGGGAGATCACCACCACGATGCGCAGCAGCCGCTGGCAGGCCTCGGAGAGCTGCGCGAACGCGCGCCACAGCGCCTGGTCGCGCTCCGATTTCAGGACCGCCGCCTCCGGGGGCGGCGCCCCCGGTCCCTCCGGCTCGAGCTCGCGCTCGTCGCTGACCGGCTGGACGCGGTCGCTGCGCCGCAGCGCCCGCTGGCTCTCGCGCCGCGCCGTGGTCGCCAGCCAGGCGCCGACCCGCTCGGGGTCGCGCAGGCTGTCGAGGTTCTCCAGCAGCTTCAGCCAGGTCGTCTGGAAGACGTCGGCGGCGTCGGCGTGGCTGAGCCGGTACCCGGCGGCCACCGACCAGAGCAGGCCACTGAACCGGTCGACCACGTGGTCCCAGGCCTGACGGTCGCCTGCCGCGGCGGCCTGAACCAGGTCGCCAACACGGCGTTCTTCCATTGCTTCCTCCGGCGGCTGGTGGGGGCGGTGTATCAGCACCCCCCACCGTGACTCTACTTGTCAGACCACACGTGTGGGACGACGAGCGGTGGGAGGACTTTGCCCAGATGGCGCAAGGTGAGCGGTTCGACGTAGTGGTGGTCGGCTCGGGGTTCGGCGGCTCGGTCGCAGCGTACCGGCTGGCGGCCGCGGGCCAGCGGGTGTGCCTGCTGGAACGGGGCAAGGCGTACCCGCCGGGGTCGTTCCCCAGGACGCCGCGGGAGATGGCGCGCAACTTCTGGGACCCCAGCGAGGGTCGCCACGGCCTGTTCAACGTCTGGTCGTTCCGGGGGCTCGAGGCGGTGGTCTCCAGCGGCCTCGGCGGCGGCTCGCTGATCTACGCCAACGTGCTGCTGCGCAAGGACGAGCGCTGGTTCGTCCACGAGCAGCCGTTCGACGGCGGCTACGAGCACTGGCCCATCGGCCGCGCCGACCTCGAGCCCCACTACGACGAGGTGGAGCGGATGCTCGGGGCTCAGCAGCTGCCGTTGGGCGCGGCCGGCTACGCCGCCACGCCCAAGACGGTCGCGATGCGGCAGGCCGCCGAGCGGCTCGGGCTGGAGTGGCAGCTCCCGAAGCTGGCGGTCACCTTCGCCAACCCCGGCGCGCCGCCGGTGGAGGGCGACCCGATCCCGCCCGGCGAGTACCCCAACCTCCACGGGCGCGCCCGCGTCACCTGCCGCATGTGCGGCGAGTGCGACCTCGGCTGCAACTTCGGCGCCAAGAACACGCTCGACCACAACTACCTGTCCGCCGCCAGCCACCACGGCGCCGAGGTCCGCACCCGTTGCGAGGTGCGGCGCTTCGCGCCGCTGCCGGGTGGCGGCTACCGCGTCTGCTACGTGCGCCACGACCCCGACCGGGAAGGCAAGCCGACCCGCACCGCCGAGCTACCCGAGGTGGTGATCGACGCCGACCGGCTGGTGCTGGCCGCCGGCACGCTGGGCACGACCTACCTGCTGCTGCGCAGCCTCGACGCCTTCCCGGCGCTGAGCCGCCGGGCGCTGGGGACCCGCTTCAGCGGCAACGGCGACCTGCTGACCTTCCTCGTCGGCCGCGGCGACGGGACCTCCCAGCTCCTCGACGGCAGCCGCGGCCCGGTGATCACCAGCGCCATCCGCGTCCCCGACGAGGCCGACGGCGGGGCTGGCCGCGGCTACTACGTCGAGGACGCCGGCTACCCCGGCTTCGTCGACTGGATGATCGAGGGGGCGGAGAGCCCCAGGGGCCTCAGGCGCCTGTTCCGCTTCGTCACCCGCCGGCTCTGGGCGCGGCTCAGCCGCGACCCCCGCAGCGACCTCAGCGCCGAGCTCGCCGCCCTGCTCGGCCCCGGCGCGCTGTCGTCCTCCTCGCTGCCGCTGCTCGGCATGGGCAGGGACGTGCCCGACGGGGTCATGCGCCTGGCAAAGGGCTACCTGGACGTCGACTGGACCACGGCGACCTCGGCGGCCTACTTCGACCGGGTCCGCTCCACCATGCGGGACGTCGCGACCGAGCTCGGCGCCTCGTTCCGCGACAACCCCCTGTGGTGGCGCAAGCGGGTGATCACCGTGCACCCGCTCGGCGGCTGCCCGATGGGCCGGCACCAAGGCGAGGGCGTGGTGAGCGCCGACGGCGAGGCGTTCGGCTACCCGGGCCTGTTCGTCTGCGACGGGTCGGTGATGCCGGGACCGGTCGGGGCCAACCCCTCACTGACGATCGCGGCGTTCGCCGACCGCATGGCGACCCGGATCGTCGAGCGCCCCGCCGCCGGCAGGAAGGTCCTGACGTGATGAGCGTCGGCCCCCACTCCGCCTCCACCCTCGAGTTCACCGAGGAGATGAAGGGCTGGATCAGCTTCGGCGAGACCGACTACGAGCGCGCCGCCGCCCAGGGCGAGCGCGACGACAACGCCCTGATGTTCCACCTGACGATCAGCGTCGACGACGTCGAGCGCTTCGTCGACGACCCCGCCCACCAGGCCTCGGCGCACGGCTACGTGCTGTGCGAGCGGCTCGGCGGCAAGCTCGCCGTCGAGCGCGGGGTGTTCAACCTGTTCGTCACCGCGAGCGACCCGGGCGAGACCCGCATGCTGTACCGCCTGTTCCTGCGCGACGGCGAGGGCCAGCCGCTGACGCTCGCCGGCCACAAGCGCGTCAGGGACGACCCCGGGCTGGACGTCTGGCGCGACACCTCCACGCTCTACACCAGGGTGCTGCGCGGCTGGACCGACGGCGACGACGCCGAGCTGGTCGCCGCGGGGATCATCCGCATCCTTCCAACCGACTTCGCGCGGCAGCTCACCAGCTTCCGCTTCGGTGGTCCCGGGTTCGGCCTGCCCGCGGCCGTCAGCTTCGGGCGGCTGTTCCTCGGCCGGCTCTGGGACGTCTACGGCCACCACGTCCGTGCGGCGGCATCGGGAGGGCCGCACGGGCGTGGTGGCACCCCTCCCGGCGGGGCGCCGCCGTGAGCGACCGCCCGCCACGCCCCCGCTCCTGGTCACGGGCGGAGCTGGGCTTCGAGCCCCAGCGGCCGGTCGACTGGTTCGCGCCGCGCGTCCTCGCCTCCGCCGCGCTGCGGGTGCTGCTCTCCGACGCCTTCGGCACCTACGCCGACAAGCGCGAGATCCAGGCCGCGCTGCCCGCCGCCGCGCCGACCGACCTGGGCGACCGGCCCGAGCTGTGGATCGACTACGTCGCCGACCTCGGCGACGGCTTCGCCGCGACCTACACGATCGCCTCCCTGCTGGCGGAGCCCAAGCTCGACCTCGGCGTGCCGGGCGAGGCGCCGCACCCGACCCGCCGCGGCGAGGTCCTGGTGATGGGCGGCGACCAGGTGTACCCGACCGCCAGCAGCGCGCGCTACGCCGACCGCCTGGTCGGGCCGTACCGGGCGGCGCTGCCCTGGACCGAGGTCGACCATCCGCGCCTGTTCGCCGTGCCCGGCAACCACGACTGGTACGACGGGCTCACCTCGTTCATGCGGCTGTTCTGCCAGCCGGGCTGGATCGGTGGCCGCGTCACCGGCCAGTCGCGCAGCTACTTCGCGCTGCGGCTGCCGCACCGCTGGTGGCTGTGGGGCATCGACATCCAGTTCGACACCTACGTCGACGCGCCGCAGCTGCGCTACTTCGACCAGGTGGTCGGCCCGCTGCTGCGGCCGGGCGACGCGATCGTCCTGTGCACCGCCAAGCCGAGCTGGGTCGCCGCTGAGCGCGACCCGGAGGCCTACGCCAACCTCGACTACTTCGAACGCAAGGTGATCCGGCCGCGGGGCGCCCAGGTCCGGCTCGCGCTCAGCGGCGACTCCCACCACTACGCCCGCTACCGGCAGGTCGACGGCGACGGCCAGCGGATCACCGCCGGCGGTGGCGGCGCCTACCTCTCGGCGACCCACCGGCTCCCCGCCGAGCTGGAGCTGCCCCCCGCGGCCTCGACCGACCCGGGCAAGACCACCCCGCCGACCCGCTACCGGCTCGCCGCCGCCTACCCCGACCAGGCGGTGTCGCGCCGGCTCGGCCGCGGCGTCGCGTCGCTGCCGCGGCGCAGCCCCGGGCTGGTCGTGGTGCTCGGCGCCTTCCAGGCGCTGTGCGCCTGGGGGCTGTACGGCGCGGTCCACCTGCCCGGGCAGGGCGCCGCCGAGGTCCTGCCGCGCCTGACGCCCGCCGAGGTCGCGCTCGGCCTGCCGCGCAGCCCGCTCGCGCTGGCGCTGTGCGCGCTCCTCACCGTTGTGCTGGTCGACTTCACCAAGGCCCGCAGCCGCAGCCGGGGTCTGGCGGTCGGGGGAACGCACGCCGCCGCGCAGCTCGCGCTCGTCGTGGCAGGCGTGTGGACCGCCGCCCGGCTGCTCTCCTCCGTCGGTGCGCCCTGGTTCGCGTTCGGGTTCGCGGCGGTGGTCACCGTCGCCGGCGGCCTGGCCGCGACCCTGCTGCTCGCCGCCTACCTGTGGCTCGCCGACCACGCCGGCTGCAACGGCAACGAGCTGTTCAGCGCGATGGCGAACCCCGACTACAAGAACTTCCTGCGGCTGCACCTCGGCGCCGACGGCGCCCTGACCGTGTACCCGGTCGGCGTCGACCGGACCTGCCGGGACTGGCGGCTGCGCCAGGCCGGCGAGCCGGGCGACCCGTGGTTCGAGCCGGCCGGCGAGCCGCCGCGCCCCCACCTGATCGAGCCGCCCGTGCGCGTCACCCTGGCCGGTGGTCCGCGATGAGCGCCCGCCAGGTCGACACCACCGTGGTGCCGTTCGAGGCGGGCGACGGCCGGCCGCTCGACCTGCTGCACGTGACCGGCCGCCACGCCCCCGTCCGCGGGCCGGTCCTGCTGGTCCACGGCGCCGGCGTCCGCGCCGACATCTTCCGCCCGCCGACGCGCACCACCCTGGTCGACGCGCTGGTCGCTGCCGGCTGGGACGTCTGGCTGGAGAACTGGCGCGCCAGCATCGACCACGTCCCCTGCCGCTGGACGCTCGACCAGGCCGCCGTCCACGACCACCCGCGCGCGGTCCGCACCGTGCTCGACCGGACCGGGGCCGGCACCCTGCAGGCGGTCGTCCACTGCCAGGGGTCGACCAGCTTCACCATGGCCGCCGTCGCGGGCCTGCTGCCCGAGGTCACCCTGGTGGTGAGCAACGCCGTCTCGCTGCACCCGGTGATCCCGCGCTTCTCCCGCTTCAAGATCGACGTGATGGCGCCGCTGGTCGCCCGGCTGACCCCGTACATGAGCCCGGCGTGGGGCCTGGCCGCGCCGCACGCGCTCGCCAAGGCGATGGTGGCGTTCGTGCGGCTCGCCCACCACGAGTGCGACAACACCGTCTGCAAGATGGTGAGCTTCACCTACGGCACCGGCTTCCCGGCGCTGTGGTCGCACGAGAACCTCGACGACGACACCCACGAGTGGCTCAGGCGCGAGTTCGCCGCGGTCCCGTTCACCTTCTTCGCCCAGATGGCCCGCTGCGTGGATCGTGGGCACCTCGTCTCGGTCGACGGCCTGCCGCAGCTGCCCGAGAGCCTCGTGGCGCAGCCGCCCAAGACCGACGCCCGCTTCGTCTTCCTCGCCGGCATGGACAACCGCTGCTTCCTGCCCGAGAGCCAGCAGCGCTCGTTCCACTTCTTCGACAGCGTGCAGCCCAACCGCCACGCGCTGCACCTGCTCCCCGGCTACGGGCACCTCGACGTGTTCCTCGGCCACCGGGCCGCGAGCGACGTCTTCCCGATCATCCTGGAGGAACTGCAGTGCTGAGCCTGCCCCGCCGCCAGCGCCACCAGGCCGGCCGCCACGCCCTGGTGGACGGCATCCCGTTCCTGCTCCCGATCGACTCGACCGACACCTCGGCGCTGATGGCCGCCTTCACCGTCGACGCCGACCGCGCCCGCGAGCTGCTGCCCGGCAACGAGCTGCACCCGGTTCGCCTGCTGCGCAACCGCGGCCTGCTGGTGGTCACCGTGGTCGACTACCGCGCCACCGACATCGGCCGGTACATCGAGTTCTCGGTCGCGCTCGCCTGCACCCACGGCCGCCGCGCCGCTCCGCCGCTGCTGCCGGGGCTGCTGCAACGCCCCTTCGGCACCGGCCAGTACGTCCTGGACCTCCCGGTGAGCACCGAGATCTCGGTCAAGGGCGGCAAGGGCATCTGGGGCATGCCCAAGCACCAGGCCAACCTCGACTTCGTCGCCGGCGAGCGCCAGGTCTCCAGCCAGTACGACCTCGACGGCCACCTGGCCGTGCGCATCGAGGTCGACCGCCCGCGCGGGCCCGCCCTGCCGCTCGACGTCGCCGGGACCAACTACTGCCAGTTCCGCGGCCTGCTGATGAAGTCGTCGATCTACTTCAGCGGCCGTGCGCACCTGGCGGTCGGCGGCCGCGCGAGCGCCCGGCTGACCCTCGGCGACCACCCGCGTGCCGACCCGCTGCGCACCCTCGGCATCGCCTCCAGCCCGCTGTTCACCGCCTACATCCCGGCCGCGAGGGGCGTGCTCGACGACCACTTCGAGGGCTGGTTCCTCTCCTGCGAGCAGCCGCCGACCGTCGAGCCCGAGGGCCTCAAGAGCGTGGTCGACCTGGGCCTCTCCCAGGAGTGGCTCGACCCGCCGAAGGTGGGCCGATGATCTTCCACCCGCGACGGGCCGAGCGGCCGACGGCGGTGGGGGAGGGCGGTGAGCGGGAGCCGAGGCGGGCGCTGATCCTCGCCGGCGGCGGCATGCGGGTCGCCTGGCAGGCGGGCGCGATCCGCGCCCTCGCCGAGGCGGGCCACTCGTTCGTGCACGCCGACGGGACCTCCGGCGGGATCATCAACCTGGCGATGCTGCTCTCGGGCCTGTCGCCGGAGGAGATGTGCCGCCGCTGGGAGACCCTCGACGTGCACGACTTCGCCTCGCCCATGCCCCTGAAGGACTACCTCGACGCCCCGGGCGGGCTGATGGCGCTCGGCGACGCCGACGGCCTGCGCGACAAGGTCTTCCCCCACCTCGGCATCGACGTGGCGCGCGTCAACGCCGGCCTGCCCGGCATGACCGCGACGTTCAACCTGGGGAACTTCACCGACAAGACCAGCGTCGCCGTCGAGCACCAGGCCGTCGACCTCGACCTGCTGGTCGCCGGCGTGTCGCTGCCGATCTTCATGCCGCCGGTGGTCAAGGACGGCGTCACCTGGACCGACGCGGTCTGGATCAAGGACGCCAACCTGCTCGAGGCGGTGCGCCGCGGCGCCGACGAGCTGTGGCTGCTGTGGTGCATCGGCAACACCGGCCGCTACCAGGCAGGCCTGCTCGAGCAGTACGTCCACATGATCGAGCTCAGCGCGAACGGCGCGCTGTTCGGCGAGCTCGAGCAGATCGCCGAGCGCAACCGGGCGCTGGAGGCCGTGCAGGAGGCCGTGGCCGAGCGCCCGGTCCGGGTGCACGTGGTCAAGCCCGAGTACCCGCTGCCGCTCGACCCCGACTACTACCTCGGCCGGATCGACGCCAGCACGCTGGTGGCGATGGGCTACCGCGACGCGCACACCTACCTCGCCGCGATGCGGCCCGAGGGGGTGCCGCTCGACCCGGGCGCGACCAAGATGCGCGACCCCGGCCTCGGCCTGCGCTTCCGCGAGCGGCTCTCCGGCACCCTGGCGATGGCCGGCGGCAGCCGCCACGACCTCGCCCTCGACCTCACCGTCGAGATCGCGGACGTGGAGGGCTTCGCCGCGGCCCCGGCGCGGGGCGCGCCGCTGGCCGGGCGCCTGCTCAGCCAGCACTGGGGTGAGCGCCTGCTCACCGGGGGGCGCTTCCGGATGGAGCGGGCCGCCGAGGAGACCCGGCTGGTGTACGAGGCGCGCTTCGTCAACGAGGGCCGCTCCTACCGGCTGGTGGGGGACAAGACCCTGCGCGACGACCCGGGCCCCGACCTCTGGGGCGACATCACCACCCTCGAGGCCACCCTGCTGGAACAGCCGGCCCCCGACTCGCCCGGGGTGCAGCGCGGCGCCGCCCTGCTGCGCCTCGACGGCGTCCGCCAGCTGGTCAGCTCCTTCGAGCCCGTCAACGCCCACGGCCACGACGAGCGCAGGCGGGCCGTGCACGCGTTCGGCCGGCTGCTCCTCG
>DASUZB010000044.1:0-14791 GCA_036377075.1 Actinomycetes bacterium
TGCGGCCGGTGCGCCGCTCCTGCAGCGTGGTCACTGCAGGGAGCAGCGCCGGGATGGCGGCGCGGGCGCGCTGCCGCAGCAGCGCCGCCTGCGAAGGGTGGGCGCGGTCGCCCACGAACCACGAGCGCAGCCCGGACCAGCGGGCGCGCCAGGCCTCGAGCTTGGCTCGCAAGGCGTCCTCGTCGCCATGCCGGTCGGGGGCGGCGTCGGTGGCCTCCCGGGAGGCCACCAGAGCGAGCAGGCCGTCGACCTCTGGCCCCTCGAGCGCCCGGAGGGTCGTCACGATCTCCGCGGACTTGACCACCAGGTCGCCGACGAACCGCTCCAGGTAGCCGATCAGGCGGTCCTTGTAGGCGACGAAGGCGTCCTCGTCGACGCCCTGGAGGTCGATGGTCCGTTGCAGACTGCTCATGAACGCGCTGGCGTTGGCGGCGAGGCCGTCGAGCAGGGTGGACAGCTCGCGCAGCAGGCTGTGCACCACGGCAGGGTCGCGGTCCGGCATCTCGGCCTGCTGGCGCAGGCCACGCAGGCGCACCCGGATGTCCTCCAACGCGACCGACTGCAGCTCGCCGCGGTTGCCGAGCGCCTGGTCGTAGGCGGCCAGCGCCAGCTCCGCGGCCTCGCCCTCGGGAGTGAGCTGGTAGAGGAAGCGGGGTCGGTAGAAGTCGTCGACGGTGGTCACCCGGCTGGTGTCCGGGTCGGCGCGGAGGTTGCGCCACTGCTCGAGCTGCTTGAGCGCAGCCTCGACGGCGGCGAGGTCGACCGGCGCACCGCCCGCCTCGCCCAGCGAGGAGGCCAGGTCCTCCGGCCGTAGGTGCACCAGGAACCTGCGCTTGGCCGCCACGAACACGCCCATGACGCGCCGGTACAGCTCGGCGTTGGGCGCGTCCAAGTGGGCGAACGGTTTGGCCTGTAGTTCCTGGCTCATGTCAGCGTCGTTCCGACGGAGGTCCTTGTTGCTGCCCAAGAGGCGAGCAGTATCCCCAATCGCCCCGACAGTACGCACCCCCTGCCGCCCTCAGGGGCCGGGAGCTGGATCGGCCCTGTTGCTGGGCGTCACGGGATCCAACCGCCACTCACCCAGGATCATCGAGCTGTCGACCTGGTGGCAGGATTTCCACAGCACTTCTTGTACTTGCGGCCCGAACCGCACCAGCAGGCGGCATTGCGGGCTGGTGGCCACTCGATCGCGGCGGCGGCGATCTCGTCCATGTACGCCTTGCGTGTGTGCTCCTCGCCAGGGTCGCCATCAGTCCGTTCCGCGAACCGGGCCAGACCGTCGGCGCTCGCCGGCACCAGGGTGATGCGTGCGACACCCCGTTCCACCAACTGCCGCCAGCGGGACTCCAGCCTGGCGTGGTACGCGGTGTAGTCGGGGCCGTTCGCACTGAAGATCGCCGGCCAGCGCCGGACCGCTTCGTCGAATTCGCGCACCTGCCAGAACAGCGACCGCACCTGCCGACCAGGAATGCGGCCAGGGAGCTCCAGCAACTCGTCGGTGGACACGAAGCCGTCGAGGTCGGGGATCCATGGTGCTGGGACGCCGTCGTCCAGCTCATCGTCCGGCAGGCCCAGCGCGCGGCGCACCCGCTGGCGTCCGGCCACGATCATCTTGCCGTACAGGCCCGAGGCTCCCGCCGAACGCATCGCGGCGCGCTCCTCCGGGGTCAGCAGGGAGACCGCCAGGTCGAACCAGACCAGCGCCAGCTCGTTCCTCGCGCCTGCCTCCAGCAGCTCCCCGGCCATCTGGCACGGTCCGGGCGACGACGGAGGAAGCTCTTTGAGGGCGTCGAGCTGCGCCAGCGCGTCCTCCTCGCGTCCCAGCTCGAAGAGGCTCTCGGCTCGCGACACCCGAGCGAACTCTCCGTCCTCGCCGCCGATCGCCACGACCTGCTCGAACAGGTCGATCGCTCGGGCGTGGTCACCCGCCCGCTGCCATAGCGCACCGGCTTCCAGGAGGAGCTCCCCGCGCTCGTCGGGGAACCGCTCGGCATCTTCCTTCAGTGACCGGGCCAGCCTGGGGTCGTCATGCCTTGACGTCACCCGCGGAAGCTAGACGACACCACCCCGATGCACAACCGGAGATCCACGGCTCGCTTGCGGGTCTCGGTTCTTCCGCCACGTTCCATCGATCGTTGCCAGATGCCGTGTCTGGCAACAACGCCCGGACCTGCGACCACGTTGCGACCAAGCGGCGCGGGACGGGCGAGGACGGATGCCCGACTCGGCCCGCCGGCATGGCCGCTGGGCTGGGAAGACGGGGACGGGAAGGGACCAGGAGGACGGGCGGGGACGGGTGGACGCTGGCTACGGATCTGGCGGTTGGGGGTTCGAATCCCTCGCGGCGCGCACCAACAGCCCAGGTCAGGCGACCTGGGCTGTTGCCTGCGGCCGCGGCCAGCACCCTGAACGAGTGACCGCGGCGACCCGGCGGGGCCGGCGACCGCCGCGGGCATGTTCGCCTACGGCGTGCTGGTCTGGTCGTGCACGGCTGCGGCGGCCGACAATGGCGCCCATGACCGAACTGCTCACCGCCGCCGAGGCCGCCCGGATCCTGGGCGTCACCCGCGGCCGCGTCGTGGACCTAGCGAGCTCCGATCGCGCCTTCCCGCCGTCCCAGCCGTCGCTGGACGGGGGCCGTGCCTGGCCACGGGCGGCGATCGAGGCGTGGGCCGCCGCCCACCCGGACCGTGGGCCGCTGCACCGCGGTCCGGAGCTCCCACCGGTCGGCGGCCGTTCCGCACAGGTCTGGAAGGTCGCCAACCTCGCAGCCGACGAGGCGAAGGCCCTGCACCACGACTGGATCGGGCCCGAGCACCTGCTGGCCGCGCTGGTGCAGCCGGACTGCCCCGGGTCCGCGCGGGCGGTGCTCGAGTCTTTGGGCGTCACCGCCGAGCGGCTGCGGCGGGCCCATGAGCGCAGCTTCGTCGACCCGTTCGAGCCAGGCAGCGGCTGGAGGGTGGCAAGTCCGGCCTTCCAGCTGGTGCTGGAACGCGCCAACCTGGAGGCGGTGCTGCTGGCCGACGCCGAGGTCACCAGCGAGCACGTGCTGCTAGCGCTGGCCAGCCACTGGGCGGCCGACGCCACCGTCACCACCGGGTCGCCGCCGGGCCGCGGTGGTCTGGACCCCGCCGCGGTGCGCCGGCGGGTGCTGGACCTCACCGAGGGGGTGGCGGTCCCGCCGCCGCCCCAGGCGCCCTGGCCGGAGCTTGAGCCCGAGGAGGCGATGCGCCGGGTGGCGCCGGGGCTGGAGCTGGCGCCGACCCCGGACGGCAAGGACCCGCGGCGGCGCATGCCGTGGGGATCGGCGGTCTTCCTCGACGCCGACGGCCGGCCGATCAAGCGCGCCGACGGCCAGGCGCTGCGGCAGTACTACGTCGACCGCGACGGCAACCCGGTGCTCACCCGCGACGGGCAGCCCGTGCACGGCGTCTACGACGAGCACGGCCGAGAGGTGCTGGACGCCGACGGCCGGCCCCTGGTCGTCCCGGTCGAGATCCCTCAGGGCTCCATGGTGGAACCACACGCCCGCGGCACTTGACGGGCATAGCAGCCTCGTCACGACCTCCTCGCGAGCATGACAGGGGCGCAAGCGTGACGCCCGGATCGTTGCGCGCAGGCATCCGTACCTACGACGGGCGCTCTTGAACGGCCGGGCAAAAGTAACGATTTCGCCCGGCCTGACGGTTGACATTGCGCCGGACCCGCCGAGCCAGCTGGCGGGTGGTCTTCAGCACTTCGTCGAACCCGGCAGCGCCAACGACTTCACGCTCTGGGCCATCTGCGTCAACGCTAGGAGGGTCATATGAAGGTCTTGCCGCGACTGCGGTTGCGCGCGCTCGTGACCGCGCTCGCCTCGGTCGCGATCCTGCTGGGCAGCGCATCCTCGGCCGGGGCGTCGGTCACGCTTCCGCCCGGGTCGATCGCTGTCCCGAGTTCGGGGACATTTCTGTATATGAACAGCGAGCCCGGCGACTACATCGGGCAGGGCATCGAGCAGCTGTACACGTCCGACGATTCGACGATCCAAGGCTCGTTCTCGCAGGACGGGGGCGGTTTCTTCGCCTCGGTGATCCAGGGCAATTACGACCACTGGTGGTACGTGGATCTCGCCGCGACGCCCGGCGAGCCGCTCGTGGAGGGGTCCTACACCGGCGCGCTGCGCTATCCGTTCAACGACGGTGCCCCGGGTCTCAGCGTTTCCGGCGACGGGCGCGGGTGCAACACGCTCACCGGCCAGTTCGACGTGAACCAGATCTCGCGTGCGTCGACCGGCGAGTTGCTCGTCTTCGACGCAACCTTCGAGCAGCACTGCGAGGGCGCCGATCCAGCGCTCTTCGGTCGCATCAGGATCGAGAACCCGCCGCCGCCGCCCGACGTGACGCCGCCGACGCTCAACCTGCCGGGCGACATCACCGTCGAGGCCACGGACGCGTCCGGTACGAACGTCTCGTACTCGGTGACGGCCAGTGACGATCGCGACCCCAACCCGACCGTGAGCTGCACTCCTTCGTCGGGTTCGTTCTTCCCGGTTGGGACGACGACCGTCAGTTGCCAGGCGACCGACGCTTCGGGCAACGTCGCGACCGGAAGCTTCCTCGTTCACGTCTACGCGCCCCTCCAACTGGCCGTGACCGTGAACAGCCAGGGGACGGTGAGCGCCCAGACCGGGGTGGCAACGATCTCGGGCACGGTCACGTGCTCGCGGGCGATCTCGGTCGACCTCAGCGGCACGCTCAAACAGCTGTTCGCGAGGCGCGTCACGGTCAGCGGGACGTTCTCGAGGCACGTTGACTGCACTGCGCCGTCTACCGGCTGGTCCGCGTCAGTAACCGGCGACAACGGACGCTTCGGCGCTGGTTCGGCCGACGTCACGGTAAACGCATTCGGATGCGAGCTCAGTTGCCACTCGGCCTCGGTCGCATCGAGAATTCGTCTTATCGGCAGGTAGCCCGGTGAATGGGTGGGGGCGCCGCACGGCGCCCCCACCCCTTGGCTGTAGATCAACGTCGCTGGGGGGCGAGCTGCCCGCGCGCGGCGGCCGGTTGGCTCCAGGGCCAGCGGGGCGACGGCACTGCGCAGATCGCGTCGCGCACCGCCTCCACGGCCGGGGAGCGGGGCTGGTCGGTCCGCCACCACACCGCGACCACCCGTTCGCAGTTGGCGTCGGCCAGGGGGACCAGCGCGACGCCGTCGATGTTGGCGGTGGTCATCGCCAGGCTGTTGGTGACGCCGGTTCCGAGCCCGTGGCGGACCATGGAGATCAGCGTCTGCGGCTGGTTGGTCTGCGCGGCGATGTCGGGGCTGAGCCCGGCGTTGGCGAAGGCCAGGTTGGTCTCGAACTGGCGGGCGTGGCCGTCGCGGCTCTCGCCGATGGTGACCAGCGGCAGCGCGGCGAGCTGCTCGAGCCGCAGGCACGTGGCCGCCGCCAGGGGATGGTCGCGGCGGAAGACCGCGACCAGCGGCTCGCGCCACAGCACCACGCTGGTGACGTGGTCGTCGTTGACCAGCGGCAGCACCGGACGGATCGCGAGGTCGACGTCGCCGCCGGCCAGGGCGCTGCTCAGGGCGACGCTCGGCCCCTCGCGCAGCACCAGGCGCACCTGCGGATGGGTTCGCTGCAGGCCGCGCACCACCGGCGGGAACAGGTACGCGGCCGCGCTGGGGTAGACGCCGAGCCAGACCTCACCGCGGACGACGCGGCCGCCCTCGGCGGTGAGGTCGGCGAGCACGTTCAGGCGCTGGAGGATCTCCTCGGCGTGGGGCAGCAGCGCACGGCCCTCGGGGGTGAGGCGGACCGGGTGGACCGAGCGGTCCAGCAGCCGGGTCCCCAGCTCCTGCTCGAGGCCGGCGACGTGGCTGCTGACGCGGGGCTGCGAGCGGTACAGGGCCTTCGCGGCGGCGGAGAATCCTCCATGATGGGCGACGGCGACGAAGCTGATGATCCAGTCGACCCGGTAATGGAAAACCCGCCTGAAGTCCATGGCGCTCCTCGTGCCCGGTGGGCCGAGGATACACACTCCGTTTCAGCGGATGAACTGGTCGACGTACCCAGCGCCGAGGCCGGCCTTCTCGTAGTGCGCCCTGCACCTCTCGATCTTCGTGAAGACGTCCTCGTACCCGATCTGCACGCCCCGCTCGTCCAGGTAGATCATCGCCCCGTTGATGTTGAAGAAGGTGACCATCTCCTGGCAGTCGTCGGGCACCTCGAGCGTGTGGATCTCGCCGGGCGGCTCGTAGACGAAATGGCCTGCCTCGGCGACCCATGGGTGCTCGAAATAGTGCCACTTGCCCTTGATGACGTAGCCGAAGACCGCGCCCGGGTGACGGTGGCGCGAGACGATGCCGGACGAGGTCACCCGCAGCAGGTTCCACCACTGCCCGATCACGGTGTTGAACAGCAGCGGCCGGAACCACACGTTCGGGGCCTGCGGCACCCACACGCGCTCGTCGTCCGGTTCGACCGCCATGGCGATCTCCGGCAGGACGCCGTCCGAGAGCGCCACCACGGGGCCGGCAGGTTGGGTCGTCATCGTTCTCCCCCTCCGGGTCAGGTCGCCAGGTAGCCGCCGTCGACTGGGAGCACCGCGCCGGTGACGAAGCGGGCGTCGGGCCCGCTGAGGAAGGCGACCGCCCCGGCGACGTCGGCGGGCTCGCCCCAGCGGCCCATGGGGGTGCGCTCCACGATGCGCCGGGCGGCCTCCGGATCCTCGTGCAGGTCGGCGGTGAGGTCGGTGCGGATCCAGCCAGGCGCCACGGCGTTGACGCGGATGCCCTCGGGCGCCCACGCGACCGCCAGCGCCTTGGTGAGCTGCACTACGCCGCCTTTGCTGGCGGTGTAGGCGGGCACCGCCGGACCGCCGAGGAAGCTGAGCATCGAGGCGATGTTGACGATGCAGCCGCCGGAGCTGAGCAGCAGCGGCCGGGCGCTGACGCACGCCCGCATCGTGCCGATGAGGTTGACCTCCACGACCCGGGCGAACACCTCGGGCCGGTACTCGTCGAGGCGCTGGATCACGCCGGCGGCGTTGACCAGCACGTGCAGCTCGGCCTGGCCGGCGAGGAAGTGCTCGAGGTCGTCGCCGCGGGTGATGTCGACCTCGGCGGTGCCGGCGACGGCCGCCAGTGACGGCGGGGTCTCGGCGGCGCGCAGCCCGGCCACCGTCACCCTCGCCCCGAGGGCCGCGAACTTCTCGCCGATGGCGGCGCCGATCCCGCTGGTCCCGCCGATCACCACGACGGCGTGGCCGCGGAACGGGAACTGCCCCGCCACCGCCTCGGACGCGACCGCAACCTGCTCCGACTCGTTCACGATCCTGATTGAACCAAACGGCGCGGGCGCGGCCACGGTCGGCGCGCCAACTGCGAATAGGACCCATACGCTGCGGAGATGGTTCGTTGACAGGCATTTTGGAACAACCGACGATCGTCGTGGGCAGGGAGCCGCCTCCCGGAGCGTGACGGAAAGGAGCTGCCATGGTCCCCCGTGTGACCCGTCGGGACGTGCTGCGGGGTGGCCTGCTGGGCGCCGCCGCGCTGGCCGCTCCCGGGCTGCTCGCCGCCTGCGACAAGGGCACCTCCTCGAGCGGCGGCGGCGCGAGCAGCGGCGGCAAGGCCAAGGTACGGATGTGGACCTGGTACACCGAGCAGCAGGAGCAGTGGCCCAAGCTGATCCAGGAGTTCCAGGCGTCGCACCCGAACATCGTCATCGAGAACCGGATCATCGACTACGACGCCTACCTGCCGGCGCTGCAGGCGTCGGTCTCGGCGGGTGACCCGCCTGAGATCTTCGGGCCCCACGTCCTGGCCATCACGTACGGCAAGAACGGCATCGCGGCCGACCTCAAGGCCGAGCTGGGCGAGCAGTTCCTGGCGGACTTCTTCAAGTCGACCAGGGACGAGTACAGCGACAACGGCAAGCAGTACGCCATCGGCTGGATGGCGCAGACCTTCGGGATCTTCTACGACCCGGCCATCTTCGCTCGCGCCAAGGTCGACGTCCCGGAGACCTGGGACGACCTGATCAGGGTGTCCAACCAGATCAAGGGCAGCACCGGCCTGCTGCCCTGCGTGCTGGCCAACAACCAGGGCGGCGTCGCCACCGACTTCGTCCTGCCGCTGATCACCCAGGCGTCCGACAACCCGCAGCTGGTGCTCGACCTCGACTACGGGCGCAACGGCGCGCGCTGGGACGACCCGAAGGTGATCGAGGCGCTGACCAAGACCGAGGAGCTGGTCAAGGGCGGCGCCTTCGCGCCGAACATGAACGGCATCGACGACGAGCAGGCCCAGCGGCTGCTCTACACCGGCAAGGCCGCGATGTTCTACTCGGGCTCCTGGACCCCGCAGGGCTTCGCCGCCAACGCCAAGAAGCCGTTCCTGCAGCGCTACAAGGTGATGCAGACCCCCGCATGGACGTCGGGAGCGCGGCACTGGTGCGGCAACCAGGCGGGCGCGGGGCTCTCGGTCAGCGCCAAGAGCAAGAACATGGACGCGGCGCTCGAGTTCATCAAGTTCCTGTACGAGCCGGCGCGCTACGCCAAGACCATGAACGACTCCAACAGCATGCCCTCCACCCAGGCGGTGGTCGACCAGGTGAGCGACCCGATCGTCAAGGTGATGACCTCGTGGCTGCTCGACGGCAACGGGGCGCCGCACATCCTGTTCGGCAAGGGCTCCTCGGGCGCGGCGACCAACGCCTTCACCGCGCTGCTCGGCGGCCAGTCCCCGCCACAGAAGGTCGCCAAGACGGTCCAGGCGGAGGTCGAGAAGGCCCGGACCCGGTGACGGCACGAACGCGCGAAGGGGCGGTCGGCTACCTGTTCGTGCTGCCGATCGCGGCGTTCTTCGTGATGTTCGTCGGCTACCCCTTCCTGCGCGCGTTCTACCTGAGCCTGACCGAGTGGTCCGGCTTCGCCACGCCACACTTCGTCGGGCTGCGCAACTTCCACTCGCTGCTGGGCGACCCGGTGTTCTGGAAGGCGCTGCGCACCACCCTGCTCTACACCGCGGTGACCACCATCCTGCAGACCACCCTGCCGCTGCTGCTGGCCGTGTTCCTGAACGCCGGCTGGCGCGGCTCGGTGGTCTTCCGGACGCTGCTGTTCATCCCGGTCGTCATCTCGTTCGTGGTCACCGCCCTGCTGTGGCAGCTCATCTACGACCCGAATTTCGGCAGCCTGAACCGCGTGCTGCACGACGTCGGGCTGGGGGCGCTGGCGCACCCGTGGCTCGCCGACCCCTCGACCGTCCTGCCGGCGATCATCGCGGTATCGCTGTGGCAGTCGGTCGGCTTCTTCATGCTCATCTTCCTGGCCGGGCTCCAGGGGATCGACCTGACGTTGTACGAGGCCGCGCGCATCGACGGGGCCAACGTGCGGCAGCAGTTCCTGAGGATCACCGTGCCGATGCTGCGCACGGTCACCGGCGTGGTGGTGCTGCTCAACCTGATCAACGGCCTCAACACCTTCGACATCATCTACGTGATGACCGGCGGCGGTCCCAACCGTGCCTCGGAGGTGCTGGGGACCTACCTCTACAAGCTCGCCTTCGGCACCGAGTCGGGAGCCACGCCGGCCTTCGGCTACGCCACCGCCATCAGCATGGTCATCTTCGTGCTGTGCATCGTGGTCACCCTGGCGCAGCTGCGGATCGCGAGGAGGGCACGCATTGTCGGTTGAGGCGCCGGGCGCCGCGCGGCCCGCGGCCCGGCGCCTCGCCGGCCCGGGCGGTCAGCGCGAGGGTCGCTACCGCACCCCGCCCGCCATCCGACGGCGCCGCGCCGCCCGCCGCTCTGCCGGCTACGTGCTGCTGGTCGCGCTCTCGGGGGCCGCGGTCTACCCGTTCGTCTGGATGGTGCTGACCTCGCTGCGCCCCCGCGACACCGTCTTCAGCGGCGGCTTCGTGCCGGACCGTTTCACCTTCGGCGCGTATACCCGCGCATGGTCGCTGCTCGACTTCCCCTCCCACTTCATGACCAGCGTGGTGGTCACGGCGCTGACCGTCGTGGTGGTGCTCGCGCTCGCGACCCTGGCGGGCTACAGCTTCGCCAAGCTGCGCTTCCCCGGGAAGCAGGTGATCTACGTCGTCCTGCTGAGCACGCTGATGCTGCCCGCGACCGCGCTGATCCTGCCCCTGTTCCTGCAGATGAAGAACCTCGGGCTGCTCAACACGCGGCAGGGCCTGATCCTGGTCTACATCGGCGTCTCGCTGCCGTTCGCGATGTTCCTCATGCGCGCCTTCTTCGAGACGCTGCCCGACGAGCTGATCCAGGCGGCGCGCGTCGACGGCGC
This sequence comes from Actinomycetes bacterium, assembly GCA_036377075.1. Lineage (GTDB taxonomy): Bacteria > Actinomycetota > CALGFH01 > CALGFH01 > CALGFH01 > DASUZB01. Next base: position 10,293 of record DASUZB010000044.1, read on the forward strand.
CGGCGAGTTCAGGATCTTCTGGCGGATCATGCTGCCGCTGGCCGCGCCGGGGGTTGCGACCGTGGTGGTCTTCCAGTTCCTCGCCACCTGGAACGAATTCCTCTTGGCCAACACGCTGCTGCAGAACACCGCCCTGCTGCCGCTGCAGCCGCACCTGTTCACCGTGACGCGCAGCCAGCACGCCACCGACTGGACCCTGATGTGCGCCGCCCTGACCATGTCGGTGCTGCCGATCGTGCTCGTGTACGTGCGCATGCAGAAGCGCTTCGTGGCCGGCCTCACCCTCGGCGCGACCAAGTACTGACCCCTGACACCCGACGGAAAGGCTCCAGTTGCCCGTTCCAAGCGGCATCCGGTACATCGAGATCGGCGTCAGCGACCTGGCCCGCTCGCTCGACTTCTACCAGGGTCTGCTCGGGTTCCGCCCGGCGGGCGACGTCTCCTGGTCGCGCGCGGACCGGGTCCGCTGGCTGTCGGCCGGGCCCGCGCTGGTCAAGCTCGTCGGCGTCGGGTCCGGGGACCTCGGCGGCTGGCGCTACGACGACGACCTGCAGCTCGGCATCCGGCACGTCGGCTGGAAGGTCGGCGAGGTCGACCTGCAGGCGGAGCGGCTGCGCGAGGGCGGGGTCGAGTTCACCGTCGAGCCCGAGGACGCCGTCGGCGAGGTGCGGCTGGCGTTCTTCCGCGACCCGGACGGCGCCCTGCTGGAGATCATCGACGGGCACCTGCACTACCACACCACCTGGTCGGCGGAGCTGGCGGAGCGGGAGCGGGCCGCCGCCGAGCGGCGCCCGCGCGGCGCCGGCCCGAGCTTCGACCACGTCGCCGTGACGGTCTCCGACCTGGACGCGACCCTAGGGTTCTACCGGGACGTCCTCGGCTACCAGGTGATCGGCCAGCTCGACCTCGGCGGCCCCACCGGGTTCCTGATCACCTACCTGCAGGCGGGCGGGGTGGTCCTGGAGGTGTTCACCTTCGACGCGCCCAAGACCGCCAACCCCTGGACGCCGCGGGAGCCGAGGCTGGGGCTGCGCCACATCGGCATCGGCGTGGACGACCCGGACGCGACCCTGCGGCGGCTCGCCGCGGCCGGCGCCCGCGAGGTCGGCGGCGGCGCGGACGGCGAGGCGGGCAGGCTGCTGACCGACCTGGACGGCATCCCGCTGCGCGCGGTGCCGGCCCGATGAGCCCCGGCGCCGGCGCGGCCGGGTTCGGCAGGCGGCCGCTCGGGAGCACGGGCCTGGAGGTCACCCCGGTCTGCGTCGGGGGCGGACCGCTCGGCAGCATGCCGGAGAACTTCGGCTACGAGGTCAGCGCCGAGCAGGGCGTCCGGACGGCGCGGCGGGTCCTCCAGGGGCCGTTCAACTTCATCGACACCGCCGCGGGCTACTCGGGCGGCGAGAGCGAGCGGCGCATCGGCGCCGCCCTCGCCGAGGCCGGCGGCCTACCCGAGGGCTTCGTGCTGGCGACCAAGGTCGACCCCGACGGGGACACCGGCGACTTCTCCGGCGCCCAGGTGCGGCGCTCGGCCGAGGGAAGCCTGGAGCGCCTCGGCCTGGAGCGACTGCAGCTGCTGTACCTGCACGACCCCGAGGTGATCAGCTTCGCCGACGGCATGGCCCCCGGCGGGCCGGTGGAGGCGCTCGTGGAGCTCCAGCGGGAGGGCCTGGTCGAGCACCTCGGCGTGGCCGGCGGCCCGGTGGAGCTGATGGCCCGCTACCTGCGGACCGGCGTGTTCGAGGTGCTGATCACCCATAACCGCTGGACGCTGGTCGACCGCTCCGCCAGCGACCTGCTCGACGAGGCCGTTGCCCTGGGCGTCGGCGTGGTCAACGGCGCGCCCTTCGGCGGGGGCATCCTCGCCAAGGGCAGCGGCGCCTGCTCCACCTACGCCTACCAGCCTGCGGACGACGAGGTGCTGCGCCGCATCCGCGCGATGGAGGCCGCCTGTGCCGAGCACGGCGTGCCGATCGCCGCGGCGGCGCTGCAGTTCTCCCTGCGGGACCCGCACATCACCTCGACCATCATCGGCATCTCCCGCCCGGAGCGGGTCGACGAGACCGTCCACCTCGCGAGCCTGCCCGTCCCGCCGGAGCTGTGGGAGGCGCTGGAGCCGCTCGCCGCGCCGAAGGAGTTGTGGCAGTGGTGACACCCGACGACCACGAGGACGGCCTGCTCCGCTTCCCGGAGGGGTTCGTCTGGGGCGCTGCGACCGCCAGCTACCAGATCGAGGGCGCCGTCGCTGAGGGCGGCCGCGGGCACTCGATCTGGGACACCTTCGCGCACCGGCCGGGCACGATCCACAACGGCGACACCGGCGACGTCGCCGACGACCACTACCACCGCTACGCCGAGGACGTGGCCCTGCTGGCCGAGCTGGGCGCGACCCACTACCGCTTCTCGGTGGCGTGGCCGCGGCTGCAGCCCAGCGGGCGCGGTCCCCTCAACCCGGCGGGCCTCGACTTCTACCAGCGGCTGGTCGACGCCCTGCTGGAGGCGGGGGTGCAGCCCTGGATCACCCTGTACCACTGGGACCTGCCGCAGGTGCTGGAGGACGCCGGCGGCTGGCCGGAGCGCGACACCGCGTGGCGCTTCGCCGAGTACGCGGACGCGGTGTACGAGCGGCTGCGCGACCGCATCGCCTGGTGGACCACCCTCAACGAGCCGTGGTGCGCCGCCTACCTCGGCTACGCCGACGGGACCCACGCGCCGGGGAGGACCGAGCCCGCCGCGGCCGTCCGCGCCGCGCACCACCTGCTGCTCGGGCATGGGCTTGCGCTCCAGGCGATGCGCGCCCACGGCCCCGGCGCCGGTGGCGCCTCGTTCGGGATCACCCTGAATCTGTATCCGATGGACCCAGCCAGCGACCGGAAGGCCGACCTCGACGCCGCCCGCCGCATCGACGGGCTCTTCAACCGGCAGTTCCTCGACCCGGTGCTGCGCGGCCGCTACCCCGAGGACCTGCTCGACGACCTCTCCCCGGCGACCGACACCGCGCACGTCCACGAGGGTGACGAGCGGACCATCGGGCAGCCGCTCGACTTCCTCGGCATCAACTACTACAGCCGCATGGTGGTCCGCGCCGGCGACGGCCCGCGCCACCGGCCGGGCTCCACCTCGGTGTGGGTCGGCAGCAACGACGTGGAGTTCGTCTCGCGCGACGTCCCGCGCACCGCGATGGGCTGGGAGATCGACGCGCAGGGCCTGTACGACGTCCTCAGCCGCGTGCAGCGGGACTACGGCCCGCTGCCGCTGTACGTGACCGAGAACGGCGCCGCCTTCGCCGACGAGGTCGGCGACGACGGCACCGTGGCCGACCCGCTCCGGGTCGCCTACCTGGACAGCCATTTCCGCACCGCGCACCGGGCCATCGCCGACGGCATCGACCTGCGTGGCTACTTCGTGTGGACGCTGATGGACAATTTCGAGTGGGCGCGCGGCTACAGCATGCGGTTCGGGCTGGTATACGTCGACCACCCCACCCAGCGCCGCACCCCCAAGCAGAGCGCCCGCTGGTTCAGCGAGGTCACCCGCCGCAACGGCCTCCCCGCCCGGGAACCCTCCTAGCGGGCCAGCCGGACCTCCACCTTGCCGTCGCGCACCCGGGTGAGGTAGGCGGGCTGCGGCGCAGTGGCTGGGCCGTGCAGCAACGCTCCGTCGTCGAGGCTGAAGGTACTCCCGTGGCATGGGCACACCACGCTGGTGTCGTGGGAGAAATCGCCCCCGTGTAGCGGGCATCCCCGGTGGTTGCACCGGTTGGAGATCGCGTGGATGGTGGCGCCACGCCTCAGCCGAGCCCTGTGACCATCGCCCTACACTGCCTGCATGGGGCACAGCGACGGCGACCGCCGCGATGCCGGTGGAGGCGTCCACCACGTGGTCTGGGACTGGAACGGCACCTTGTTCGACGACCACGTCGCGGTGGTCGCGGCGGTCAACGACGCGCTGGCGTTGGCGGGCCTCCCCTCGATCAACTCGCACACCTACCGCAGCCACTTCACTCGGCCGGTCCAGCGGTTCTATGAGCAGGTGGCCGGCCGTCCGATTGAGCCGGGCGAGTGGCGGACGCTCGACGACGCCTTCCACCACAGCTACCTCGCCCGGCTGGAGCGGGTTGGGCTGGCGCCCGACGCCTGGGCGGCGCTGGCGGCGGCCCAGGCGGCCGGCCTGACCCAGTCGTTGCTGTCGATGTGGCGGCACCAGGATCTGGTGCCGCTGGTGGAGCGGCTGGGAATCGGCCGCTACTTCCGCCGCGTGGACGGGCTGCGCGTCGCCGGTGGCGGCGGCAAGACCGAGCACCTGGCAGCCCACCTGGCCGCGCTCGAGGTCGAAAGCTCGGCGGCGCTGGTGGTGGGGGACACCTTGGACGACCTGGCGGCGGCGCGGGTGGTGGGTGCCCGCTGCGTGCTGTACGACGGGGGCTCGCACCACCGGCACGCGCTGGAGGCGACCGGCGTCCCCGTGGTCGACACCCTCACCGCCGCCCTGACCGCGGTGAA
>DASUZB010000045.1:0-3344 GCA_036377075.1 Actinomycetes bacterium
GCGTGGGCGCGCTCGGCTTCTTCGCGCTGCCCTACACCATCATCGTCTACCCGTTCGTGTTCCTGGTGATGCCGCGGCTGTGGTCGGTGGCGCACAAGCACCAGTACGTGACCCCGTCGGACTTCGTGCGCGGCCGCTACGGCAGCCGCGGGCTGTCGCTGGCGGTGGCCGCGACCGGCATCCTGGCCACCATGCCCTACATCGCCCTGCAGCTGGTCGGCATCCAGGTCGTGCTGCAGGGCATGGGCATCGGCGGCAGCGGCGCCAGCGCCCTCGAGCGCGACCTGCCGCTGTTCATCGCCTTCGCCATCCTGGCCGCCTACACCTACCAGAGCGGCCTGCGGGCGCCGGCCCTGATCGCCTTCGTCAAGGACACGATGATCTACATCACCGTGCTGGTCGCCGTCGTCTACATCCCAGCCAAGCTGGGCGGCTGGGGCCACATCTTCGACGCGGCCGGCCAGACCCTGCCCAAGCACACGCCGCCGGGCGCGCTGATCCTGGCCGACAAGCAGTTCGTCGCCTATTCCACCCTGGCCCTCGGCTCCGCCTTGGCGCTGTTCCTGTACCCGCACTCGATCACGGCGGTGCTGGCGTCGGGCGGCCGCAACGTCGTCAGGCGCAACGCGGCCATCCTGCCCGCCTACAGCTTCCTGCTCGGGCTGCTCGCCCTGCTCGGCTTCATGGCGATCGCGGCCGGGCTCAATCCGTCTACCAACAACTTGGCGATCCCGCAGCTGTTCGACAAGATGTTCCCCGACTGGTTCGTCGGCTTCGCCTTCGCCGCCATCGCCATCGGCGCGCTGGTGCCGGCGGCGATCATGTCGATCGCGGCGGCGAACCTGTTCACCCGCAACGTCTACCGCGAGTGGCTGCGGCCGGACGCCACCCCCAAGCAGGAGGCGGACATGGCCAGGCTCGTCTCGCTGGTCGTCAAGTTCGGCGCGCTCGCCTTCGTCCTGTTCCTCAAGACCGAATACGCCATCAACCTGCAGCTGCTCGGCGGAGTGTGGATCCTGCAGACGCTGCCGGCGGTGGTCCTGGGGCTGTACACCCGCTGGTTCCACCGCGGCGCGCTGCTGCTGGGCTGGGCCGCCGGGATCCTGGTGGGGACCTGGATGGCCTGGTCGGCCGCCTTCAAGTCGGTCGCCCCGTTCACCCTGTTCGGCCTGGACACCACCGTCTACCCGGCGCTCGTCGCGCTGGTGGTCAACCTCCTGGTCGCGGCCGTCGCCACCCCGCTGCTGGACGCCGCCGGGGCCGGCAGGGGCAGCGACGAGACCGCCGAGGCCGATTACCGGGAGGAGGCGGCTCCGCCGATCGAGGCGCTGTCGGAGGGCCCGGGCAGCCGCTCCTGAACCTGCGCGCCTTGCTGTGACCGGCCGTTGGAGTCCCGGGCCCGGTTACTGGTCGACCTGGGGGCCGAGTTCGGCTCCGAGGAGGTCCCACGCCGGTACCGGGCCAGCCTCCAGGCACCCCGGCGGCGGTGGGGACGAACGACCTGCCTCATGTGATGCTCCTCCCAATTGGCCGGGATTCGACGGCTGGCTCAGCTGAGAGCTTCAGCCTGGCTGCAGGCCGGAGGATCCGAGGTGGCTTCAGGCCCTGCTTGGTGCTGGCCACAGTGTGTGCCCGGGTGGCATGTGGGACGATCAGCCCATGCGTCCGACCGTGCTCATCGTCGACGACCACGCGGCGTTCCGGACCTCGGCCCGGGCGCTGCTCCAGGCCGAGGGCTTCGACGTCATCGGTGAGGCGACCGACGGGGCGGAGGCTGTGGCGGCGGTCGCCGTCATGCGGCCCGAGATCGTCCTGCTCGACATCCAGCTGCCGGATGTCGACGGCCTCGCCGTGGCCGAGCAGCTCGCCATGGCACCGGATCCCCCCACGGTGGTGCTCATCTCCAGCCGTGACGCGGCCGCCTACGGGGCTCGCCTCCGATCGACATCTGCACGCGGGTTCATCCCCAAGAGCGGGCTGTCGGGGGAGGCGCTCGCCGCCTTGACCGGCTGAGGGCGATGATGCGGCGGCTAGGCCCGGTCGGGTTGGCCGGCGCCGCCCTCGGCGTGACCGCCGAATGGATCGGGTTCGGCTGGGGCGATCCGCGGCACTGGATTCCCGATCTCGCCGTCGGCTGGACCTTCATCGGCTGCGGGCTGGTCGCCTGGGCCCGCCGGCCGGAGAGCCGTAGCGGCCCGCTGATGGCGGCGACCGGCTTCACCTGGTTCCTGGGGAACTTCGCCGGTGTCGGGGTCGCGGCGGTGGCCTGGGTGGCGGCGCACCTGGTGTACCTGCACCGCGGTCCCCTGGTGCAACTGGTGCTCACCTACCCGTCCGGGCGGCCGTCGTCGCGGCTTGCCAAGGCAGCCGTAGCGGTCGGCTACGCCGCGGCGGTCATCACGCCGGTCTGGGACAGCGAGGTCGCCACGATCGTGCTGGCCGGGCTGCTGGTGGCTGTCTCCGCCCGTGGCTATGTCGGGGCGGTCGGGCGAACCCGTCGGGCGCGCTTGATCGCGCTGCAGGCCACCGCCGGGCTCAGCCTGGTGCTCGCGGGAATCGCGGCGGCTCGGCTGCTGCTGCCACCGGGCAACGTCGGCGGTCTGTCGCTGCTCGTGTATGAGGTGTCGTTGTGCGTGCTTGCCGGCGGTCTGCTGGCGGGTCTCCTGGTCGCCCCATGGCAGCGGGCGGCCGTCGCCGACCTGGTGGTCGAGCTCGGCGAGGCGCACTCCGGGACGCTCCGCGGCCAACTGTCACGGGCGCTTGGCGACCCGTCTCTCGAGCTCGGCTACTGGCTGCCCGACCGGACGGTGTTCATCGACGCCGAGAGCCGCACGCTCTCCCTGCCCCCTCCCGGCTCGGGACGCTCGGTGACGGTGGTGGAGCGTCAGGGCCAGCCGGTCGCCGCCCTCGTCCACGACCCGGCGGTGCTGGAGGACCCAGGCCTGCTGGAGGCGGTGGCGTCCGCGGCCCGGCTCGCGGCCGCCAACGCCCGGCTCCGGGCCGAGGTGCAGGCCCGGGTCGTTGAGCTGGCGGCATCGCGTCGACGGATCCTGGCGGCGCGCGACGAGGAACGCCAGCGGCTGGAGCGCCGCCTGCATGAGGGAGCGGAGCGGCGGCTCGGGGAGCTGGCGGACACGCTGCGCCGCGGCCGACGGTCGGCCTCCGGCAAGCGGACGAGGGACCAGGTCGCCCGCGCCGAAGACCAGCTCGCGCGAACGCTGGAGGAGCTGCGCCGGTTGGCCCACGGGCTCCACGCGCGCGTGCTGTCCGAGCATGGACTGGAGGGCGCGCTGGAGGCACTGGCCAAGGATCTTTCTCTCCCTGTCCAAGTCGAGGTCAGGGGC
>DASUZB010000046.1:0-4215 GCA_036377075.1 Actinomycetes bacterium
CATGGGGGAGCCGGACAGCTTGGCTTCGCCCGTTGCGGAAGAGCTTGGCGATGCGGGTGTCGGGCATGGGAGGGCCCTCCAGAACGGCAGGCATGATATATACCTCCAGTATAGACCAGGTGGGCCGAGGGTCGGCCAACACAGTGCTTCGATGGCGACCACAGAGCGTGCTGCTCTTCACCTCACCGTACGTGAGGCTCACGGCAGGAGTGGACAGGCCCGCGACGATCTGTGGACAGCGGGGCCGCGGCTCGACGACGCAGCGGAGGCGTTCAGCGTCCCTGGGCCGGGACGGTGGACGTCGGAGCGGCGGTGGTCGCCTGCTGGGCCTCGCGGATCAGCTTGCCGAGGCGGTCGATGGCCCGCTGGTAGGCGCCGAGGTCCTTGCGGTCGAGGGCGTCCTGGGCCTGGCGGAACGCCTCGGCCTCCTGGGCGAGGATCTGGGCGAGCCGGGACTTCGCGGCTGCCGGTCCACCCGGCCCCGCTGACTCGGGCGCCTGGCCGAGCACCTGGGCGATCGAGTCCTCCAGGGACGCCGTGTAGCCGAGCCGGTTGTTCAGGAACGCCGCGACCCTCCGTAGCTCCGGGATGGCGCCCTGGCTCGCCTGGATGAAGATCGGCTGGACGTACAGCAGCGAGTTCCCGATCGGGACGGTGAGCAGGTTGCCGAGGGTCACGGTGGAGCCCTGCTGGTTGAACAGGGTGAGCTCCTTGGCCACGTCCGGGTCGGCGAGGATCTGCGCGTTCACCTGCGTCGGCCCGAACACCGTGCGCGAGCGGGGCAGGTTGAACAGGGTGATCGTGCCGTAGCCGTCGGGGTCCGACCGGGCCGCCATGTAGGCGACCATGTTCTGCTTGTTGTTGGGGGTGAACGGCATCACCAGGACGAAATGCTCGCGGCTCTCGCCCGGCAGCTTCACCAGGAGGTAGTAGGGGCGCATCCGGGCTCGCTGCTGCGTGTCGCCGACCGCGAGCGGCGTGGCGGCGGCGCCCAGGCTCGGCCGGAGCTGCCCGGAGCGGTCCTCGGGCAGCGCCCAGAAGTCCTGCTTGGAATAGAAGTCCTTGGCCGCCGTGATGTGGTAGGCCGCGTAGCGGTTGGCCTGGATCGCGAACAGGTCCTCCGGGTAGCGGAGGTGGGCCTGGAGGTCCGCCGGGATCGACGAGCGGGCCTCGAAGAGGCCCGGGAACGCCTTCCGCCAGGCCCGCAGCAGCGGGTCGCCCTCGTCGAAGGCGTACAGCGTCACCGTGCCGTCGTACGCGTCCACCACCGCCTTGACCGAGTTGCGCAGGTAGTTCGCCCGGCCGTGGACGCCCCGGTCGCCCAGGGCGTCGCGGCGCGCCGCCGCCTCCATCTGGACCCGCTCGGAGTACGGGTAGGCGTCCGTGGTGGTGTAGCCGTCGCGGATGAACACGATGCGCCCGCCGACCACCGCCACGTACGGGTCGCCGTCCCACTGCAGGAACGGCGCCGCCTTGTCCAGGCGTTCGCGGACGTCGCGGTACATGATCATCCGGGACCGCGAGGTCAGGTTGCTGGAGATCAGCAGGTTGACGTCGTGGAACCGGACGGCGAAGGCGAGCCGGCGCAGCAGCCCGCCGAGCGGGATGCCGCCACGCCCCTCGTAGCGGAACGACGCCTGCGGCTGGCCGCCGGGTCCGGGAGCGTCCACCTCCGGCTGCCGGGTCGCGGCGACCAGGTAGTTGGCGGTGTCCGGCGGTGGCTCGCCGTAGTAGATGCGCGGCTGGCGGATCGGGATGGCCGCTCCCTGCTGGTCGAAGCTGCTCACCACGAACTCGGGCCGCCCCGACGCATCCGCGGTGTTGACCTGGGCGGCCACCACCCCGTACCCGTGGGTGTAGGCCAGGTGCAGGTTCTGCCACGTCTGCGCCGAGCGGTCGAGGTTGCGCGGGTCGGCCTCGCGCGCTGAGATCATCACCTGTCGCGGGGTTCCCCCGATCGGGTAGCGGTCCACGTCGACGTCGCTGAACTCGTAGTACTGCCCGATCGCCTGCAGGTTCTGGATGGCGACCTTGAGCACGCCGGGCTCCCACAGGCGGATGTTGCCGACCGTGACGTCGTTGGCGCGCAGCGTGGAGGCTGGCAGGTCCTCCGAGGCGGCGAACTCGGTCGTCTCCACCTTGTCGAGCGCGTACGCCTTGCGGGTCGCGTCGAGGTTTCGCTGGATGTAGGGGAGCTCCCGTTGCAGCTCCTGCGGGGCCACCTGGAAGCGCTGCACGAAGGTGGGGTAGACGCCCCCGACCAGGATCGACGACAGGGCGAACAGCACCAGGCCGCTGGCCGGCAGCGCGAAGCCACGCGACCGCGCGGTCGCGATCACCAGCAGGGCGCACACCGGCGCCAGCAGCACCATCAGCCGCAGCGCGGGGAGTTGCGCGTGCACGTCGGTGTAGGAGGCGCCGGTCACGACGCCGCGCGGCGAGAACACCAGCGAGAACTGGTCCAGCCGGTAGCCCCACGCCTTGAGCAGCAGGACGAGGGCGACCAGGAGCGACAGGTGGGCGCGGGCCTCGGGCGCGACCCGCCGCCCCGCCAGCGCCGGCCGGATCCCGCCCAGCAGGAAGTACGCCGCGCCGGCCACCACGAGCGCGGCCAGCAGGGTGAACAGCAGCCACCCGAACACCAGCCGCTGCAGCGGCAGCGTGAACACGTAGTAGCCGACGTCCCGGTGGAACTGGGCGTCGGCGTCGCCGAACGGCACCCGGTTGCGCCACAGCAGCAGGGCCTGCCAGCGGCCGGCCGCGTGCAGCCCGCTGCCTAGCGCGAGGACGACCACGACGCCGACCGAGAGCGGCCGCAGCTGCCGGGCGACCACCCCGACCCTGCCGGTCGGCTCCGGCCACTCGTCACCCTGCTGCCCGCTCCGCCGCGCCTGCCGGTGCGCCCGCAGGAGGTTCGCCGCGACGAACGCCCCGGTGACGGTCGCCGCCACCACGCCGAGGAGGAGTCGGGCGCCGAGCACGCCCCAGAACACCCGTGTCTTGCCGACCTCACGGAACCACAGCAGGTCGGTGTAGAGGTGGGCGACGGCGACGACCGCCCACAGGAGCAAGAGGACGCCCACCGCGACCACCAGGGTCCGGGTGCGCGGCGGACGGGGAAGCACCGCCATCCCCAGCCTCTTCGACGCGACCATCCTGCGTCTCCCGTGGTCCCCTGCGTCTACCGTAGCACCACGGCAACGGCTGCATGCCGGTGACTGGACTTGGGACTACCTACCGAGGGCGGCGGCGATGTCGCCGATCTTCTGGACGAGCCGCTGGCGGTTGCCAGGCATGGCGATCAAGCCGTGGTGCTCGAAGAAGCGTGCCGCGGCCTCATCGATGGCGTCGATGACCACCAGCCGTGCGGTCGCCGGCGTGCCAGACGAAGGTGCGGGCGGTGCGCATCGACTTCTGTCCAGCGCTTGCGCAGGTTGAGCGCTTCTTCTCGAATGCATGCTTCCTCCCTTCTGGCGACCGAAGGTCGTAAAGGGATACGGGAGGTGGCGGAATCGGAGCGGTTGGCGCTCTGTCCACACCCGCGTTGGAGACTGGTGGTTGCACCTGGCAAGCCGTAGTAGGGTCGGTGTCACCTTCCCCTGGCACAATGCTCTCGGTCGAACCTATGTTCGATGGCGGTGGTGAGGGGATTGGCATGAAGGTGCCACGCTCGGATGGGCGGGCCATCCATGGGGAGGTAGGTGCGGCTGCGGCATGGAGCGTTCGCGCATCCAGGAGCTGCACTACATCACCGACATGGCGAACGTCGGGTCGATCCTTGCGAGGGGAAACCTCAGCCGCCGCTTGGCGGGACGCACACTGGAGTCGCACGTCTCGGTTGCGAGCGAGGACGTGCAGGCGCGGCGGGCGAGCAAGCGGGTCTGGGTGGTGGAATCCAGCCGCGCTCTTCACAGCTACGCCAACCTGTACGTCCACGCCCGCAACGCGATGCTGTACACCCTGCTCAAGCAGCATCGAGGGGATCTGACGGTGCTCTCGGTGCATTCAGCGGTGCTAGACCTCGACGGGGTGATCGTGGCCGACCGCAACGCAGCAAGCTTCGCGCAGTTCTTGCCGGCTGACGAGGGGATCGCGGCGTTGGACGAGGATGTAGTGCTTGCCCGGTGGTGGCACGAGAGCTTGGAGGCCCGGCAGCGGCGAATGGCGGAGGTTCTGATGCCTGATCGTGTGCCGCCGGCGTTCATCCGCGGTGCT
>DASUZB010000047.1:0-11519 GCA_036377075.1 Actinomycetes bacterium
TGCTGCCCAGTCTCCACCACCCGGCGGGCCGTGCTGCGCGCCATGTCGGCCAGCTCCTGCTGCCGTCGCGCCTTGAACCCGCCGACGTCGACGTGGACGCGCGGTCGGTGTCGCGTCTGCCGCAGCACGGCGAGGCGCGTCAGCTCCTGGAGCGCTCCGAGCACCTCGCCGTCGACGCCGACGAGCATGTCGAGGCCGGACCCCTCGACGTCGACGTGCCCGCCGGTCGGGTCGACCCAGGTGGTGATGTCGCCGTCGAGGTCGAGCACGTCCAAGAGCCCCTCGATGAAGTCGGCCGCCAGTTCGGTGTCGGCCGCGATCGCGTCGTCGTCGAGGGGCTCGTCGTCCCGCTCCCTGGTCGGTCTGCCAGAACCGGCTTGCGCCACGGCGGCACGATCGGGCGACGCTTGTCCTCTGGCCCGGCCCGCCTCCTGGGCTCCCGCTCCGACCGACGCCAACGCCGGGGACGCAGCCAAGCCGGAGGAGGCGGTGGGGGCAGGAGTCGCGCGAGCGGTCACCCGGACGCGGGCGGGACTCCCGATCACGCCGAAGGTCGACGGGACGGGCTCCTCCAGCACCTCGACGTCGACCTGGTCGGCGCGGAGGCCGAGCTGCGAAGCGGCGGCGGCGACCGCCGCCTCGACGGTCTTAGCGCTTGCCTCGGCGTGGTCCGCCACCCGATTTGCCCTTTCTGCTCGAACGCCTGCTGCCTGACCCGCTGGACTGGCCACCCCGCGCTCCGGTCCCGGGCTTGGCCTGCTGGCTACCCTTGCCGGTGCCCGCGCTGGTGGCCCTGCCCGACGGTGGCCCCTTGCCAGGAGCGCTGCCCTTGTCCGGTAGGCTCGCCTTGCCGTCCACCGTGGCCTTCCCCTCGCCGGTCGCCCTGGCGGCCTTCGGCGAGCCCTTGGCCGCCGGGCGGTTGGCGCTCACCTTGCCACCGCCACCCCCGTTCGCCGACGGCTCGGCGTCCGCCTCTCCGGTCGGCTGCACCAGGCTGCGGAAGAAGCCGAGCGCGCCGGCGGGCTTGCGCTCGCCGCCGTTGGCGGTAGCCGGCTGGGCGACCGCTGCCGGCGGCGGCGGGGCCGAGCGCAGCAGCACGTACTGCTGCCCCATGCTCCACAGGTTGGTGGTAACCCAGTAGATGATGATCGCGAGCGGGACGTTGATCGCGAAGATCAAGAACGTGAACGGCAGGATCTTGATCAGCATCTGCTGCTGCGGAGGGGCCGCTGCTCCCTGTCTGGACAGGAGTTGCCGCTGCGAGATGTAGGTGGTGAGCGACATCGCCAGGATCAGGGCGAGGATGATCAGGCCATCTGGCGAGGTCAACCGGTGCGCCCAGTCCATGCGCGACCAGGTGTCCGAGAGCGGCACGATGAAGAACTTCTTGCCCAGCAGGATGTTCGCCTCTCCGGCCAGGTGCTTGCTGTAGATCACGCGGTAGAGCGCGAAGAAGAACGGCATCTGGGCCAGGAGGGGCCAGCAGCCCGAGAGCGGGTTGAAGCCCTTCTCCTGGTAGAGCTTCATCGTCTCTTCGGTCAGCTTCTGCTTGTCGCCCTTGTACTTCGCCTGCAGCTTCTTGATCTCCGGCTGCAGCTCCTGCATCACCCTGGTGGACCGTACCTGCTTGACCGTCAGCGGGATCAGCACGACCCGCACCGCGACGGTGAGCATGACGATCGAGAACCAGTAGCTCTGGGAGCCGAGGAGCGGCTCAGAGATGTGCTGGAAGGTCTTGAGAACGGTGTACAGAGCGTCCCGGAAGGCGTCGAACAGCTCAATCATCTGCGGTCACAGAGAGCCTCTCTCGGAGGGTCGGGCGGTCACCGCGGCAGCGTGCGCCGCGCGGCGCGCCCTGGACCGACCGGTCGCAGGGGGCACATGGTCGATCCCCCCCGGATGCAACGGCTGGCACTTCACCAGACGGCGGGCGGCCAGCCAGGATCCGCGAGCCGCACCATGCAATTTGATCGCTTGTACAGCGTACTCCGAACACGATGGGTAGAAGCGGCAGCGAGGTCCCAGGGCAGGGCTGATCCAGCGCTGGTAGAGGCGGATCGCCCCGACCATCGAGGCGCCGATCCCCCTGCGCCGCCGCGCGCCCGGCTCCTGCGAGCTCACCCCGTGCCCCCGCCCATGCCGGCCGCCGCAAGGATCTTGCGCAGGTCGCTGGCGACGTCGTGGTAGGAGGCGGTGGCCACGCTCGGGCGGGCGATCAGGACGAGGTCCAGGCCCTCCGGCAGCCCCCTGCCCTCGAGGCGCAGCGCCTCCCGCAGCAGGCGCTTGGCACGGTTGCGGGCGACCGCCCCGCCGACCTTCCGGCTCACCACGAAGCCGGCACGGGCCGGGCCGGCACCGTTGGCGCGCTTGGCGACGTACGCCACCACCGACCCCTCGGCGTAGGATCGGCCGTTCTGGAAGACGGAACGGAACGCCGCGGGGGAGCTCAGACGGTCCACGGTTGCCATACGTGGACCCTAGGCGGTCAGGCGCGTGCGGCCCTTGGCCCGGCGGCGGGCGATGATGGCGCGGCCCGCGCGCGTACGCATCCGAATGCGGAAGCCATGGGTCTTGGCGCGTTTGCGGGTATTAGGCTGGAACGTTCGTTTCACGACAGTGGCTCCTAACCCCATCGGCGTGGAGGGCAGGCAAGAGCGAGGGTGCGTGAGCGCACCGAAGAATTGATGGTACGGGCGAGTCTGATGGCGCGTCAACGCGGCCGGGCGGCGGTGGAAGAAGCCGGAACTGGTCGGCGCCAAGCCCTTGAGGGCGTTCGAGCGTCGATGCTATCCTCCGGGCCCTCGCTGACGGCCCGCATCATCACAGGCCGGCTTCCCCGTACGGCCATTGCCACGCTACGTGGTCCGCCGTCTCTCCCGGTACTCGCGCTGTGGGGTCTCCGCTCCGCAGGCAGCGCTTCTCCACACCTGTGGATGGAGATGTGGATATGTTGGTTGCAGCGGTCGGGTGCAGGCGCGGCCAAGTGCCGTGGAGTTGCCAGAAAGGGGCGCAGGCGCGTGGCCGAAGAGCTCCACGAAGACGCGGCAGCGATCTGGGCGGCCTGTCTCGATTCCCTTGAAGGCTCGGGCTCGACCCACAAGGCCTGGCTGGCCCAGACGCGCCCGGTAGCGATCACCGGTGACGTCCTGGTGCTCGCCGTCCCGGACGAGTTCGTGAAGGAGTGGGTCGAGCAGCGCTACGCGCCGACCATGCTCGCCTCCCTGGCGCGCATCGCCGGCAGGCCGCTCGGCATCCGGGTCACGGTCCGTGAGGTCGACGACGTCCGCGACGAGGACGCCGGCTCGAGCCAGGTGGCGTTCCAGCGCCCCCAGCTGGTGCCGGCCGATCGCTCGCAGTTCACCGAGAAGTACACCTTCGAGCGCTTCGTGATCGGCTCCTCCAACCGCTTCGCCCACGCGGCCGCGGTCGCCGTGGCCGAGGCCCCCGCCAAGTCCTACAACCCGCTGTTCATCTACGGCGGCGCCGGCCTCGGCAAGACCCACCTGCTGCACGCCATCGGCCACTACGCCAGCAAGCTGTTCCCGCAGGCACGGGTCCGCTACGTCACCAGCGAGCAGTTCACCAACGACTTCATCAACGCCATCCGCGACGACCGCGCCGGCGCCTTCCAGCGCCGCTACCGCGACAACGACATCCTGCTGATCGACGACATCCAGTTCCTGGAAGGCAAGGAGCGCACCCAGGAGGAGTTCTTCCACACCTTCAACGCGCTCCACAACGCCGACAAGCAGATCGTGATCTCCTCCGACCGGCCCCCGAAGCAGATCGCCACGCTCGAGGACCGCCTACGCTCACGATTCGAGTGGGGGTTGATCACCGACGTGCAGCCGCCGGACCTGGAGACCCGGATCGCCATCCTGCGCAAGAAGTCCAGCGCGGAGGGCCTCAACGTGCCCGACGACGTGCTGTCGTTCATCGCCTCCAAGGTGCAGTCCAACATCCGCGAGCTGGAAGGCGCGCTCATCCGCGTCACCGCGTTCGCCTCCCTCAACCGCAGCCCGATCGAGCTCCCCCTGGCCGAGATCGTCCTCAAGGACCTCTTCCCCGAAGAGGGCAGCCACGAGGTGTCGGTGCCGATCATCATGGCCGAGACCGCCGCCTACTTCGGCCTCACGATCGAGGACCTGACCGGCTCCAGCCGCTCGCGCCTGCTGGTGACCGCCAGGCAGATGGCCATGTACCTGATCCGCGAGCTCACCGACCTGTCCCTGCCCAAGATCGGCCAGGCGTTCGGCGGCCGCGACCACACCACGGTGATGCACGCGACCCAGAAGATCCGCGGCCTCATGCAGGAGCGCCGCAGCATCTACAACCAGGTCCAGGAGCTCACCAACCGGGTCAAGGTCCGAGCGCAGCAGGGCACATGAGCGACCACCTGCCGCCTGGCCGCCACGGCCGGCCCGCCCCGCCACCCCGACCGCCCGCAGCCGGCCCGGTCGTCGCCTTCGCTGTCGGGGCCATCGGGTATACCAAGGCTGCCGGCGACCGCCCGCTGCTCCCACCCAGGTGCGGGCACCGCCGCGGCGGACCGGTGGCGTGGGGACAAGGTGGGGACGACATGTTGACCGGCGGGGGACGGCGGGTCGCGGCCCTCACGCCGGCGGCGCCCCTGGGGACGGGCAGGCCCCTCCTCCCCAACGCTGGAGGGACGGCCACGGGACGGTTGACCTGCTCCAGCCGTGCCGTGTCCACATTCCCACAGCGCCTACTAGTACTACCTGGAGATCTATTTCTCTCTTCCCATAAAGACCAATCCCTGGGGACAGTGTGGAGGTCAGGCCTTGAAGTTCACGACTGAGCGCGACTCGTTCGCCGATGCGGTTGCCTGGGTGAGCCGTACCGTCTCCACCCGGCCGACGCTGCCCGTGCTGGGCGGTACCCTCATCGAGCTGCTCGACCAGCAGCTCCGGCTCGCCTCCACCGACCTCGAGCACACCGGTGAGGCGGTCGTCCTGGTCCGCGGCGCGGCCGACGGCCGCGTGGTGGTCCCTGGCCGGATCTTCGGCGAGGTGGTCCGCAACCTCCCCACCGGCGTGGTCGACGTCGAGGCGGTCGAGGGTGGCCTCACCGTCCGCTGCGGCCAGGTCTCCCACGAGCTCCGGCTGCTCGACGCCGAGGACTTCCCCACCCTCGCCCAGCCCTCCCTCGAGCAGGTCGGCAAGCTGCCGGGCGACACCCTCGCGCAGGCGGCCACGCAGGTCTGCCGTGCGGCCTCGCACGACGAGGCCCGCCCCGTGCTCACCGCGGTCCTGTTCGAGGTCGGGGCGGAGCAGCTCACCCTGGCCGCGACCGACTCGTACCGGATGGCCATGCGCGAGCTCGACTGGACCTGGGAGCACGAGCCCACCACGGCGCTCGTCCCCGCGCGGGCGCTCACCGAGGCCGCCAGGGCCCAGGCCGGCGAGGCCGAGGTCGAGATCGGCGTCGAGCCGCACCAGGTGACCTTCGCCGGCGGCGGCCGCCGGCTCACCTCCCGCCTGGTGGAGGGGGAGTTCCCGAAGGTCCGCAACCTCATCCCCAGCGGCTACGAGAGCATCGCCACCGTGGACCGCCAGGGCCTGCTCGACGCGCTCAAGCAGGTGGCGCCGTACGGGCAGAACAACAACCCGGTGCGGCTCACCTTCGAGCGCGACCGCATCCAGGTCGACGGCAGCCTGCAGGACGTCGGCCGCGGCGCGGCCTCGGTCGAGGCCAAGTACGAGGGCGAGTCCCTCACGGTGGCGTTCAACCCGGCCTACCTCAGCGACGGGGTGGCCGGGGTGAGCGACAGCGAGGTGGTCCTGGAGGTCCGCGACGGCCTCAAGCCGGCGCTCGTCCACGGCAACGACCGGCGCGGCTTTCTGTACCTGCTGATGCCGGTCCGCCTGCCCGGGTAGTCGCGCGGCCCCGGTGCACCTACGACGCCTGGAGGTCGCCGACTTCCGTAACCACCCGGCGGCGGCCGTCGACCTGCGGCCTGGGGTCAGCGCCCTGGTCGGAGCAAACGGGTCGGGCAAGACGAACCTGCTCGAGGCCGTCGGCTACCTCGCCACGCTCGGCTCCCACCGGCTCGGTCAGGACGCCGCCCTCGTCCGCGCCGGGGCGGACGCGGCGGTGATCCGGGGGGCGGCGGTCCAAGCGGGCCGCGTGGTGCTGCTCGAGCTCGAGATCCGGCCTGGCAGCGGGGTGCGGGGACGGGTCAACCGCGCCCCGGTGCCGCGCTCTCGGGACCTGCTCGGCATCGTCCGGGCGGTGCTGTTCGCGCCAGAGGACCTCGCCCTCGTCCGTGGCGACCCCGAAGAGCGCCGCCGTTTCCTCGACACCCTCGCGGTGCAGCGCCTGCCGCGCTACCTCAGCACGCGGCAGGACTTCGAGCGCATCCTGCGGCAGCGCAACAGCCTCCTACGGTCCACCGGGGGGCGGCTCCCGAGCGGCGCCAGCCTCGCCGCCCTCGACGTCTGGGACGAGAAGTTCTCCACCGCGGCCGCCGACCTCTGGTCGGAGCGCCTGCGGCTCGTGCGCCTGCTCGCCCCCCTGGTCGAGCAGGCCTACCAGGGGCTGGCCGGCCGCGAGGACCCGCTCGCCATGACCTACAGCTCGACCGTGCTCGGGGAGGTGGAGGGGCCGCCGCCGGACCCGCAGGAGCTGTCACGGTTGCTGCGTGAGCGGCTGGCTGCCGACCGGAGCCGTGAGGTGGAGCGGGGGATCACCTTGTCGGGGCCGCACCGCGACGAGCTGGTGCTCGTCCTGCGCGGCCTGGCCGCCCGAACGCACGCCTCGCACGGAGAGGCCTGGTCGCTCGCGCTCGCCATGCGCCTGGCCTCCCACCGGCTGCTGACCTCCGAAGGGGACGAGCCGCTGCTCCTGCTCGACGACGTGTTCGCCGAGCTCGACCGGTCCCGCCGGGAGCGCGTTGCCGCCGCCGCCCTCTCCGCCGAGCAGGCGATCGTGACCGCCGCCGTGGCCGAGGAGGTGCCGTCACAGCTCGGCGCTTCAATGTTCCACGTGGAACCTGGCTCGATCGTCCCGGCGGCTCCGGCATGAGCGCCGGCGCCAGCAGGCTCGTCCCGTCCATCGCGGGGGCGCCGCTCCGCGTTCACGCAGGCGCGCCGCCGGGGTGGCGGCCGCGAGCCCCGTCCCAGCCAGCGCTCGGCGCAGGGACGCACCGGACTGCACGAGGTGGAGGACCGGCCGCCGGGAATGGGTATACGACAACCACGTGGACCGAGTGCGGTCGGGCCACGTCGGAGGTGGTGAGCGGGCGTGAGTCGTGATCCCGTGCTGGTCGGGGAGGAGATCGCCCGGGCGTTCCGCGCCCGGGGTTGGCAGCAGCGGCTGGAGGCAAGCCGGGTAGTGGCGCGCTGGCCGGACGTGGTCGGCGAGGCGGTGGCCGCCCACTGCCGACCGCTGCGGCTCGAGGACGACGGCACGCTGGTGGTGATTGCCGACTCGGCGGCGTGGGCGACCCAGCTCGCCTACCTCCATGGAACCCTGATGGACCGGATCGCCGGCGTGTGCGGGCCCGGTATGGTCAGCTCGGTGCGGGTACGCACCGAGGACCCCAGCGCGCGGGGCAGACGATGGCGCTGACCGGTGGCGATGGGCGCCGCCGCCGCGGGGTGGTCCACCTCGGGGACGAACCCGTCCAGGGCCGCCGTGGCTGGACCGTCACGTGGCTCCTGACCTGCGTGAACGGCGCCGGTGCACGGTCTGATCGTGCTATACTTGCAAGGGATCTTTCCCCTCCCCGCGAACCGCGCACGCGCTTGCCGGGCCCTCGGGCCCGGTGGGGCGCTACTCGACTCGTGCGCGTTGCGGGCATTGACGAGGAGTCCGATGGCTACAAGCGTTGCCGCTGATTACAGCGCCAGCTCGATCACTGTTCTCGAGGGTCTCACCGCGGTCCGCAACACCCCTGGGATGTACATCGGGTCGACCGGCCACCGCGGCCTTCACCACCTCATCTGGGAAGTCGTGGACAACGCGGTCGACGAGGCTCTGGCCGGTGTCTGCGACCACATCGAGGTCACGCTGACCGCCGACGGCGGCGCGCGCGTGACCGACAACGGCCGTGGCATCCCGGTCGACGAGCACAGGACCGAGCACCGTCCCGCGCTCGAGGTGGTCATGACGACCCTGCACGCCGGGGGCAAGTTCGGCAGCGACTCCTACGTGGTCTCGGGCGGCCTGCACGGCGTCGGCGTGTCGGTGGTCAATGCCCTGTCGCGCCGCCTGGAGGCGGAGGTGGTGCGCGACGGCTACCGCTACCGCCAGGCCTACGAGCGTGGCGAACCGGTTGGCCCAATGGAGCGGGTCGGCAAGGCCAGGGGACACGGCACCACCATCTCCTTCTGGCCTGACCCGGAGATCTTCGAGGACGTCAACTTCGGCTACGCGATCATCTCGACCCGCATGCGGGAGACCGCGTTCCTCAACGCCGGACTGGCCATCACCATCACCGACGAGCGCGAGGAGCCGCACACCGAGCGCTACGAGTTCAAGGAGGGCCTGCGCGACTTCGTCGCGCACCTGAACTCGACCAAGGAGCCGGTGCACCCCGCGATCATCTCGTTCTCCGGCGAGACGGACACCTCGCAGGTCGAGGTGGCGATGCAGTGGAACTCCAGCTACAACGACTCGCTCTACACCTTCGCCAACACCATCAACACGGTCGACGGCGGCACCCACGAGGAGGGCTTCCGCGCCGCCCTCACCTCGACCATCAACCGCTACGCGCGCGCCAACAGCCTGCTCAAGGAGAAGGACCCGAACCTCACCGGCGACGACGTGCGCGAGGGCCTGACCGCGATCGTCTCGGTCAAGCTGCGCAAGCCGCAGTTCGAGGGCCAGACCAAGACCAAGCTCGGCAACACCGAGATCAAGGGCTTCGTCCAGACGACCACCAACAAGGCCCTGGACGAGTGGTTCGAGGAGAACGGCGCCCAGGCCAAGGCGATCATCGTCAAGTGCATCCAGGCCGCCCGCGCCCGCATGGCCGCCCGCAACGCCCGCGAGCTGACCAGGCGCAAGTCGCTGCTCGAGTCGTCGTCCCTGCCCGGCAAGCTGGCCGACTGCTCGTCGCGTGACCCGCGCCAGGCCGAGTTGTACATCGTGGAGGGCAACTCGGCCGGCGGCTCGGCCAAGGAGGCCCGCAACCGTACGTTCCAGGCGATCCTTCCCATCAGGGGGAAGATCCTCAACGTCGAGAAGGCGCGGCTCGACCAGGCCCTCAAGAACATCGAGATCCAGTCCGTGATCACGGCCATCGGCACCGGCATCGGTGAGGACTTCGATCTCACCAAGGCCCGCTACAACAAGGTCGTGATCATGGCCGACGCCGACGTGGACGGCTCGCACATCCGGACGCTGCTGCTCACCTTCCTGTTCCGGTTCCTGCGCGGGCTGGTCGAGTCGGGCTTCGTCTACATCGCCCAGCCGCCGCTCTACAAGATCAAGTACGGGCGCGGCGCGCACGACGTCTTCTACGCCTACACCGAGCGCGAGCGCGAGCAGTGGTACAAGCGCAACTCGCGCAGCAAGGCCCAGCCGCAGCGCTACAAGGGTCTCGGCGAGATGAACCCCGAGGAGCTGTGGGAGACGACCATGGACCCCGAGCGCCGTACGCTGCTGCAGGTCGGCCTTGAGGACGCGGCCGTGGCCGACGAGATCTTCACCATCCTGATGGGTGAGAACGTGGAGAACCGCCGCAACTTCATCCAGCGGAACGCCAAGGACGTGCGTTTCCTGG
This sequence comes from Actinomycetes bacterium, assembly GCA_036377075.1. Taxonomy (GTDB): domain Bacteria; phylum Actinomycetota; class CALGFH01; order CALGFH01; family CALGFH01; genus DASUZB01. Next base: position 9,749 of record DASUZB010000047.1, read on the forward strand.
ACATCTGAGGTGAACCGCCGGCACCGGCCCGCCACGGCGAGCCGGCGAACGGCGTGATGATCAGCTAGGAAAGGGACACAGGTGCCGGACGCCCGCCGCATCGAGCCAGTCGACCTCGAGGAGGAGATGAAGAGCTCCTACCTCGATTACGCCATGAGCGTGATCGTGGGACGAGCTCTGCCGTACGTGCAGGACGGGCTCAAGCCCGTCCACCGCCGCATCCTCTGGTGCGCCAACGAGGAGGGCGTGCGCGCCGGCGACTCGCGCCGCAAGTCCGCCTACATCGTCGGCTCCGTGCTCGGCAAGTACCACCCGCACGGCGACAGTCCTGTCTACGAGGCCATGGTCCGGCTCGGCCAGGACTTCGCCTCGCGGTACCCGCTGATCGACGGGCAGGGCAACTTCGGCACGGCGGACGGCGACCCGGCCGCGGCCATGCGCTACACCGAGGCGCGGCTCTCCCCCCTGGCCATGGAGCTGCTGCGGGACATCGACAAGGACACCGTCGACTTCGTCCCCAACTACGACAACCAGACCGTCGAGCCGACGCTGCTGCCGGCCCGCTTCCCCAACCTGCTGGCCAACGGCTCGTCCGGGATCGCGGTCGGCATGGCCACCAACATCCCGCCGCACAACCTCGGCGAGGTCATCGACGCGGCCGTGGCGCTGCTCGAGAATCAGGAACTCACCAGCGAAGACCTGATGCGCTACGTGAAAGGCCCCGATTTCCCGACCGGGGCGGCGGTCATGGGCACGGCCGGCATCCGTGACGCCTACCTCACCGGGCGCGGCTCCATCCGCGTGCGCGCCAAGGTGCGCATCGAGGAGAACCGCCGCGGCGGGCAGAGCATCGTCGTCACCGAGCTGCCCTACCAGGTCTCCGGCGACCGCGTGCTGGTCCGCATCGGCGAGCTGGTCAAGGACGGGCGCATCCATGGCATCTCGGACGTCAACAACGAGTCGAGCCGCGAGGGCACCCGGCTGGTGATCGACGTGCGCCGCGACGCCGTGCCGCAGGTGGTGCTGAACCAGCTCTACAAGCACACCCAGCTGCAGGACAGCTTCGGCGTGATCATGCTGGCGCTGGTCGACGGCGTGCCCAGGCTGCTCAACCTGGCCGACGTGCTGCGCCACTACAACGCCCACCAGATCAACGTCGTCATCCGGCGCACCCGCTACGAGCTGCGCAAGGCGGAGGAGCGGGCGCACATCCTCGAGGGCCTGCTGATCGCCCTCGACCACCTCGACGAGGTCATCAACCTCATCCGCAACGCCGAGTCGGCCGACGCCGCGCGCGGCCAGCTCATGGAGCGCTACTCGCTCTCCGAGGTCCAGGCCACCGCCATCCTCGACATGCAGCTCCGTCGCCTGGCCGCCCTGGAGCGCCAGCGCATCCAGGACGAGTACGCCGAGCTACAGGCCAAGATCGCCGAGTTCAGGGCGATCCTGGCGGACCCGGCCAGGATCCGCTCGATCGTCAAGGACGAGATGCTCGACATCAAGCGCCGCTTCGCCGACCCGCGCCGCACCGAGATCCGCCCGGACGAGGGCGAGCTGTCGATCGAGGACCTGATCGCGGCCGAGCCGGTGGTGGTCACCGTGACCAGGACCGGCTATGTGAAGCGGGTCGCCCTCGGCGACTACCGGGCCCAGAACCGCGGCGGCCGCGGGGTCCGGGGGGCCAACCTCAAAGAGGACGACATCGTCCAGTTCCTGGCCATCACCAACACCCACCACTGGGTGCTGTTCTTCACCAACAAGGGCCGGGTCT
>DASUZB010000048.1:0-11210 GCA_036377075.1 Actinomycetes bacterium
CACGTCGAGGTCGAGGTACGTCACACCCTGGCGGGGGCTCAGTCGTGAGGTGTTGCGGCTGGTTCCGACCACCTCAAAGCCCGCGCCGACGAGGGCCAGCGCGGCCGCCTTGCCGATGCCTGAGGACGCACCCGTCACGAGCGCCACCGGCCGAGTTGCTGTCATCCTGCACTCCTTGCTCATTGGATTACGTTCGTAATACTATGCATGGAGAGTCGGCAGAGCGCAAGAGGGTCCTTGCGGCGAGTGAAGGAGCGAGTGGTGGTGCGGTACGGCAAAGAGCACAAGCAGGCGACCAGGCAGCGGATCATCGAGACGGCCGGCCGCCGGCTCAAGCGCGACGGCATCGACGGCTCCGGGATCGCCACCCTGATGGCCGACGCGGGGCTGACCAACGGCGCCTTCTACGCCCACTTCGCCTCCAAGCAGGAGCTGGTCGCCACCGCGGTCGCCGACCAGCTCCGCGAACAGCGCGCCAGCGTCAGCGCCCAGACGCCGGACCTTGCCGGACTGGAGCAGTACGTGCGGGCGTACCTGTCGGTGCAGCACCGCGACAACCCCGACGACGGCTGCCCGTCCGCCGCCCTGCTGGATGAGATCGGCCGCTGCACGCAGGCAACCAAACGGGCCTACACCGACGGCCTGCTCGCCATGGTCGACGACATCGCCGCCCGCCTGGCGCCCGACGATCCGCCCTCGGCACGCGTGAAGACGCTCAGCGTCTTCGCCATGATGGTCGGGACGCTGCAGCTCTCCCGCGCCCTGGCCGACCGACAACTCGCCGACGCGGTCCTCGAGCAGGGCATCCACAACGCCCTCGCACTCCTGGATGCCGAGCAACAGCGCTGACCCGCCGCAGCACCAGGCTGTGACACGCCCGGGACCGCGTGGCCGGCTCCGGCAACGAACGCCGAGCGCCAACGCCAGCGGCGGCACGCCCGACGACTCGATGAGGCGCTGCAGATCATGATCGGGCTTCGCCGCTGGCAGGACGCCTTCGCCTGACACTACAACCGCGATCCGACGCCGGCGGCAGGCAGTCGGCGCTCAGGCCAGTCCGACCGGGCTCGGCTGGCGGTGCTGGTCGGCCAGCAGGCATCGGTAGACGGCGTCCGACAGCCGCCGCTTCAAACACCGCAGCGCCTCCTTGGGCGACTTGCCCTCGGCCAGCTTGCGCCGGTAGTAGGCCTGCCCGGCGCTGGGCCGGCGGACCGCACCATCGCCATCATGTACAGGGCGTGGTTCAGCTTGCGGTCACCGGCCCGTGACAGCCGGTGGCGGATGACCTGGCCGCTGGAGGCCTCCAGCGGGGCGGTGCCGGTGTGGGCGGCGAAGTGGTGCTTGGTCGGGAACCGGCCGACGTCGCCGACCTCGCCGAGGAACCTGGCGGCCAGCACCGGCCCCACCCCGAACAGCGCCAGCAGGGTCGTGTTGGACTGGGCGACCGCGGTCTTGATGCGCGCCTCCACTGCGGCGATCCGCTCCTCTAGCTGACGCACGTCGGCCACCAGCTCGGTGGCCAGCTCCCAGCGGGTGACCGCCGGCGCACCGGCGGGGGTGACCGCGGCCAGCAGTGCGGCGGCGCGCTTGGCGGTGAGGTTGCGTCGGGCGCCGCCGGGGACCAGGTCCACCAGCAGCCGGTGCAGCCGGTTGATGGTCTGGGTGCGGGCGGCCACCAGGTCCTGGCGGCGCTTGGTCAGCAGGTGCAACACCACCGCCTGGTCCTCCACGCCAACCTGCCGCAGGCAGGGAACGCTGCGGGCGGCGATGGCCACGGAGATTGCGTCGTGGGGGTCGCTCTTGCGGCCGTGGCCGACCGACAGCACCCGCACCCGGGCAGCCGGCTTGGCCGGCACGTCCAGAACCTGTTCGCCGTCGCCGACCAGCCGCTGGGCCAGCGCCCGGCCGATCCCATGCGCGCCCTCCACCGCCCAGCGTCGATCCTCCCACTGTCCAGCCCACTGGCGCAGGGCCTGGTAGCCCTCCAGGGTGGCGGTGATGCGCTGCTGGCCGTGCAGGTGGCCGTGCTCGTCGAGCGCGGCGGCGGTGTGGGAGGCCTTGTGGGGGTCGACCCGATGGTCACCGGCATGCGGGCACCTTTCTCGAAGGCGGACAGGAAGATCAGGAGGGCAGGCCGACTTGGGGCTGGGCAGACCTCTGTTGAGCCACTCCCGGTCGGGTGCCGGCAGGACCGCACAACCGTTCTTGAGCCAACCCAGACCTTGAGTGGCAGCGGGGTTGTGGAGCGACCTGCCGGCACCCTGGAACCCTACGGCTGCAGCCTCAGGGCTCCTACCGGTCATTCAATAAGTCGGCTCGGGGATGCCCATCTCGTGGACGACGCCGCCGTCGACGTCCCCGACCCTGGAATTGGGGCAGTCCCCGTCGCCGAGCCAGTTGGCGTGGCCGGCCGGGGAGGTTGGCTGCAGCGCGTGAGCCCCGGTTGGCTGCGGCGCGTCAGCCCCGTCCGCCGACGGGAAGCCGAACCGCACCGCCGCGTGGGGGATGCCCTCGCACGAGGCCACGCCACCGGGCGCGTTGGCGCCGTAGAACTCGGTCCACACCAGCGACGGGCTCCTGAGCAGGTCGAGGCCGCCCCAGCCGGGCGGCACCTGGATGCTGCCGACGACGGCCGCCGCCCCGCTGGCGACGTCGCTGACCGACGCGCGCCACCAGCCCGGGCTGGTGCGGCGCACCGCCAGGCGGTAGGTGCGGCCGGGCTCCCACCCGTAGCCGAGGCGGCAGGTCCAGAACGGCGTCCCTTCCACGCCCGCGTGGGCGCCAGGGTTGTCGGCGCCGCCGACCGCCGACCAGATCGAGAAGACCGCCAGCTTGCCGACGCTGCCGTCGTCACGGAGGTCGTGGGCCTGGAGCCCGAAGTAGCCGACGTTCCCGCGCTGGAAGCTCCACTGCTGCGCCCAGAAGTAGGTCGTCGGCCCGGGGTCACGGAGCACGGTCAGGTCCCAGGCCAGGCCGCTGGCTCCGGCGGCGGCGCGGCGCCAGCGCCAGCTCGTGTAGGTGCCTCGCGGTAGGACCATGGTCGCGCCTCCAGGTGGGTTGGGGACGCCATTGTCGGGCGTGGCGGGGACGGGTGCTGGAGTGGGCGAAGGGATGCTGCAGGCCGACCGGCCGGCCGCTGGGGGCGCTTCCATGATCCGGCATGGTCGGCGCCTCGACCGGTCGGCCCGCAGCAAGTGGCTCCCGCCGCAGGGGGCTCGCGGCTGGGACGGCGTGCCTGCCACGTCGCGGGGCGTGCATCGCGCACGCTCACCGCTCTGGCAAGCCGGTCGCGTTTCCCGGGAGGGCTTCGGTCGAAGTCCTGGGTGGCCGTGGCCGCGCTGGGTGCTTGGAGGGTCACGCGGACCAGAGCCGGCTTTGGCTTGCCATGGCACTACCGTCATGGGCTGCCACTTTCCCCACACCGATAGTACGACGCCGCCTTTCCCGATTTTGCCGAGTCGGCGGCGGAAGCGGCACGCTTTGGTCGCGAAACCATCACGTTGGCCTAGAGCTGCGCTCCTGCCCGTGGCGGCCAGCTTGCTCGTGAGGCCGCGCTCAGCCGCCGATGCCCGCCTCGGCGAAGGTGGCCATGCCGCCCAGCACCGCGGCCGCCGCCCGCACGATCGGGACCGCGAGCAGCGCCCCGGTACCCTCGCCGAGGCGCATGCCGAGGTCGACCAGCGGGTCGAGGCCGAGCGCCTCCAGGGCCGCGGTCGCGCCGGGCTCGACCGAGCGGTGCCCGGCGACCAGGTAGCCGACCGCGTGCGGGGCGAAGGCGCGCGCGGCCAGCGCGGCCGCGTCGGCGTTGACGCCGTCGAGCAGGACGGGGACGCGCGCGGCGGCCCCGGCGAGCAGCAGCCCGGTGAGGGCGGCGTGCTCCAGCCCGCCGACCGCGGCGAGCACCCCGAGGGGGTCGGCCGGCTCCGGCGCGTGGCGGGCGAGGGCGTGCTCGACGACCTTGACCTTGACCGCGAGGGTGGCGTCGTCGATGCCGGTGCCGCGCCCGGTCACCGCGGCCGCGGGGCGGCCGCTGAACACCGCCACCAGGCACGCCGCCGGCGTAGTGTTGGCGATCCCCATGTCGCCGGTGACCAGCAGGTCGGCGCCGGCGTCGAGCAGCTCCTCGGCGACGCCGGCTCCGGCGAGCACGGCGCGGGCGGCCTCCTCACGGGTCATCGCCGGCCGCTCGGAGAGGTCGTCGGTGCCGTGGCGGACCTTGGCGCGCCGCACCCGGGGGTGCGGGGGAAGGTCCGCCGCAACGCCCACGTCGAGCACGGTCACCTGGGCGCCGACCACGCCGGCGAGCACGTTCACCGCCGCCCGGCCGCCGGCGATGCCGGCCACCATGGCCGCGGTCACCTCCTGCGGCCACGGCGAGACCCCCTGGGCGAGCACGCCGTGGTCGCCGGCCGCGACCACCACCACCGGCGCCCGCGGCACCGGCGGCGGGCAGCGCCCGGCGATCGCGGCGAGCCGGGCGCCGAGCGCCTCCAGCCCGCCGAGGCTGCCGCTCGGCTTGGTGAGCTGCTCCTGCCGCTCCCGCGCGGCCGCCTCCGCCTCCCCGTCGACCGGCTCGACGCCCGCCGCCAGCTCCGCCACCCGCAGCTCGCTCAGCATTGCTTCGCTCCTTTGTTCAAACGGTCGGTGGGCCTGCGCCGCTCTGTGCGCTGGCTTCCCCCGTCGCTCCGTCGTCGCCAGGGGCTCCTCCGTCGCTCCTCCGTCCAGCCAGCGCGCGGCTCCGGCCCACCTCCCTAAACCTAAACCCCAAACTGGCGTGCGGCGGTGGGCCGCCTTCCAAAACCCCGGAGTGGCGTGCGGCGGTGGGCCGCCTTCCTAAACCCCGAAGTGGCGTGCGGCGGTGGGCCACCTCCCCTTGTTGGTCAGTGTCGATCCGTTCACCCTGCGTCCCTGGCTCCGCCGGCGGGCCGCTCACGCCGGCGGCGGTCGGCGAGGGCGCCGGCCAGGACCGCGTCGAACACGGCGCGGGCGAGGTCGCCGCCGACCCGTGTCGCCGGCCCGGCGAAGGGGACCGTCGAGCCGGGCGGGCAGGCGACGCAGAGCGCGTCGGTGGCGGTGCCGGTGGCCCAGCCGTCGGCGTTGGCGGCGCGGACCCTGGCGGCGGCGAGCGCCTGCGCCTTGGCCTCGACCGCGGTCTGCAACGCCCCGGCGAGGCCGGCGTCGCTGAGCGGCTGGTCCACCACCACGAGCAGGTTGACGGTGCCGCTGGCGGGGGCGGCCCGTGGCCGCGTGCCGGCCGCCGCCAGCGCGTGCCCGACGCCGACCGTGGCCACCGCCCTGGCGCCGCCCGCGCTACCGACCTGGTGGGCGGCGACCGGCGCGGCGGTCATCATGCCCACCACCGGGCCGGGCAGGCCGGCGGCGGCGGCCGCCAGGTGGGCCTCCGGGTCGGTGCGCGCGTAGTCGCGCGCGACCTGGAGGTTCAGCCAGGTCCGCAGCCACCCGAGCCCGCCGCCGAGCAGCGCCGAGGAGAGGCAGCGGTGCGCCGCACCGAGGTCGACCACCAGGCCTCCGTGGGCGAGCCTGGGCCGCAGCACCGGCGCGGGCGGCCCGGCGCGCTCCCCCGCCGCGCCCGCGCGCCGCGCCGTGGTCCGGTGGTCGGTCACGTGGCCGCCGCCGGGAAGGGCTCGGAACGGCTCAACCGAGGACCTCGCGCAGGGTGGTGGCCAGGCGGCGGTTGTCCTCCGGCGAGCGCACGGCGACCCGGACGTAGTCGGGGCCGAGCCCGGGGAAGCTGTCGGCCGGCCGTACCGCGATGCCGCGCCCCGCCAGCCCGGAGCGGACCGCCGGCCCGGCCGGCACCTGCAGCAGCAGGAAGTTGGCCGCCGACGGCCAGACCCGCACGCCGGGCAGCCGCCCGAGGGCGCGCACCAGCTCCTCACGGGCGGCGGCGACCCGCTCGGCCACCCGGGCGGCGGTGGCGCGGTCGCCGGCGCAGGCGGCCAGCGCCGCGCAGGCGACGGCATTGACGCTCCACGGCTGGCGCGCGGCCCGCAGGGTGGCGGCAAGGTCCGGTGCGCACAGCAGGTAGCCGGCCCGCACCCCGGGCAGGGCCCACAGCTTGGTGAGGCTGCGCACCACCACCAGGCCGGGCAGGTCGCCGCGGCCGGCGAGGGACTCGGCCTCGTCCTCGGTGAACTCCATGAACGCCTCGTCCACCACCAGGACCCGGCCGGGGCGGGCGAGCGAGGCGACCTGGTCGGCGGGGTCGAGGTTGCCGGTCGGGTTGTTGGGGTTGCCGACCACCACCAGGTCGGCCTCGTCGGGGACGGCGCCGGGGTCGAGCGCGAAGCTCTCCTGATGGCGGTAGGCCCGCTGGACGGTGTGGCCGGCCACCCGCATGGCCACCTCGGGCTCGGTGAAGGAGGGGTGGACCACCACCGGGCGGGCGGGTCGCAGCACGTTGGCGAGCAGCCAGAACGCCTCGGCGCTGCCGTTGGTCGGCAGCACCTCGCCGGGGTCGCGGCCGTGCCGGTCGGCCAGCGCGGCGACCGCGGGACCCTGGTCCGGGTAGGAGCCGGCGTGGTTGAGCGCGGCCAGCAGCTCACCGCGGAGCCAGGCGGGCGGACCGCCCGGGATGACGTTGACCGCGAAGTCGAGCTGCCCGGGGGCGGCCACGGTGTCGCCGTGCAGGCGCAGCTTGGTGGGGATCGCCCGCGCCGCCGCCGCGGCGGGCGGGGCGGGCGCGCCCTTCCCGGACGGCGCCGGCCCCGCCACCCCGTCGAGCCCGCCAGGCCCCGGCCCAGCCGGGCCAGGACGCTCGCCTCCGGGCGTACGAGCCGGTTCCGGTCCGGACGGCCCTGGCCGCTCGGCAGCGGGTCGGCCTGCCTGGTCGGGCTCGACAGGTCCGGGTCGCTCCGCACCGGATCTGGCCGGTGCCTCCGGGACCGATGGGTGGGGCAGGTCGGGTCCGGACGGCTCCTGCTCGGGCGCGGACGGCTCCTGCTGGTCGGGGCCGGGCCAGGCGGGCAGGTCGACGCGGCTGGCGGTGGGCTGGTCCGCGGCGGCAGGCACGGCGGCGGCCGGCTCGAGGCCGATCGCCTGGCCGGCGACCACGAGCTGCACCTCGGCGGCCGCCTTGGCGAGGAGTTGCATCGCCTCGCCCATGAGGTCGAGGTAGCGGCGCGCGCCGGCGCCCTGCGGGACCAGGCCGAGGCCGCCCTCCTCGGCCACCACCACGGTGAGGCCGGGCCGGGTGGAGGCGGCGTGGGCGAACGCGCGCACCTGGTCGAGCAGCCGTTCCCAGCCGGTCTCGCCGTCCTGGCCGAGCGGCGCGACCTCGGCGTCGGTCCACAGGCCCTCCGCCACCATCAGCCGGGCGACCCAGGAGCCGATCCCGTCGACCAGGACCGTCTCGTCCGGCGCGGCCAGCGGTGGCGGCACCGGCGGGGCCCCGCGCCGCCGCGACGGCAGCGGCGGTGGCGCCACGCCGAGCACGGCCGGCGGGTCGTCGCTCTCGACCGTGCGCCAGCCGACCGGCCGGCGCCGGCGGTGGCGGGCGATGCGCTCGACCATCTCCGGGTCGCTCGGCGAGCCGGTGGCCACGAAGCAGACGGGCGCGCCGGCGGCGCCGGCGATGCGCTCGGCCAGCTCGCTCTTGCCGGACCGCACGCCTCCGATGACCAGGTGCAGCGACATCAGTGCTCCTCGTGGTCGTCGGGGTGGTAGTGGGGGGTGGCGGGCGCCCCCACCTTGGCCTCGAAGCCGGGCAGGGCGACCCGGTGCACGCACAGGTCGCAGTTCATCCGCGGTTCCCCGTCCTGCGCCTCGGCGTAGCGGGCCAGCAGCAGGCGGGCGACGCGCTCGTCCGGCCCCAGGTAGCCGGCCACGCGCACGTCCAGCTCGGGGTGCTCGGCGGCGAAGGCGGCGCACTGGGCACGGATGCGTCCGACCAGCCGGCCGGTGAACAGGAAGTAGGGCACGACGACGATACTGCGCGCGCCGAGCCGGCGGCAGCGCTCCAGCCCGGCGGGCAGGCGCGGGTCGGTGATGCCCACGTAGCAGGTCTCGACCAGCGGCCAGGGCCGGCCCTCCCACAGCAGCCGGGCGACCTTGTGCAGGTCGGCGTTGGCGTCCGGGTCGGAGCTGCCACGGCCGCACAGCAGCACCGCGGTCCCGGCCCGCTCCCGGGCGGGGACCGCGGCGGCCAGCCGCTCGTCGACCACGGTGAGCAGGTCGGGGTGGATGCCGAGCTCGCGGGCGTAGCGGAAGCGCACCGCCGGGTGCTGCCGCCGCAGCCGGGCGAGCAGCGCCGGCACGTCGTCCTTGACGTGGCCGGCGGCAAGCAGCATCACCGGCACGACCACGACCTCGTGCGCGCCCCCGGCGACCAGGTCGGCGCACGCGACGGTGAGTGGCGGTGGCGACAGCTCGACGAAGCCGCAGGCGACGGCGAGGTCCGGGTCGAGGGCACGGACCCGGTCGGCCAGGGCGAGCAGCTCGGCGGTCCCGGCCGCGTCCTGGCTGCCGTGCCCCGCCACCAGCAGGGCGGGCCGCCTCACGCCGGCTCCTGGTGGTAGAGGAGGGCGTTGATCGCGGCGGCGGCGACCGCCGAGCCGCCCTTGGGGCCGCGGTTGGTCACCGCGGGCAGGCCGCTGGCCGCCAGCGCCTGCTTGGCCTCGACGGCGCCGACGAAGCCGACCGGCAGCCCGACCACGAGCGCCGGCGCGGCCGGCAGCCGCAGCAGGGCGTCGAGCGCGGTCGGCGCGCAGCCCACCACCCACACCGCGCCAGGCCCGACCCGGCCGAACGCCGCCCGCACTCCGGCGGCGCTGCGGGTCTCCCCCGCCCGGGCCGTCCCGTCCTCGCTGAGCGGCCCGTCCTCGGTGAGCGGCGCGGCGCCCTGGGCGGCCCCGTCCCGCCGTGCGGGGGCGAGGTCGAGCGCGCAGATGGTGGGGTGGGAGGTGACCGCGGCGGCCACCATGCGGGCGTCGACCACCACGGGCGCGCCCGCGCGCAGGGCGGCCAGCCCGCCGGCGAGGGCGCGCTCGTCGAGCACGAGGTCGCCGGCCCAGGCCGGGTCGGCGGAGGCGTGCACCACCCGCTCGGCGACGGCGCGGGAGAGCGGGCCGAGCCCGGACAGGTCGACCAGGCCGCGGAGGATGCGGTAGCTCTCCGCCTCGATCGGGTGGACCGCCCGCCTCACCGGTACCCCCGCGGCGTGACCATGCGGCCGGCGACCACCCGGGTCAGGGTCGAGCCCACCACCACGGTCGTGGTCATGCCGACCTCGGTGACGTCCAGCTCGCCGAGGGTGGTCAGGGTCACCCGCTGGCCGGGCCGCCAGGCGTCGGTCACCACCCCGACCGGCGTGTCCGGCTTGCGGTGCTCCAGCAGCAGCAGGCGCGCCTCGGCCAGCTGCCAGTCCCTGCCGGCGCTGCGCGGGTTGTAGAAGCAGACGACGAAGTCGCCCTCGGCCGCCGCCCGCACCCGGCGGCGGACGACCTCCCACGGGGTGAGCAGGTCGGACAGGGAGATGGCGCAGTGGTCGTGCCCGAGCGGCGCGCCGAGCAGGGCGGCCGCGGCCAGCGCGGCGGTGACCCCCGGCACCACGACCACCTCGACGTCCGCGCCGGCCTCGGCGAGCGCCGGCGAGGCCATCCCGTAGACGCCCGCGTCACCGCCGCTGACCAGCGCGACGGCGGCGCCGGCGGCCGCCGCGGCCAGGGCGGTCCGGGCGCGCTCGACCTCACCGCCGATGCCGCTGGCGGCCACCCGCGTGCCGGGGCGCAGCAGGCCCCTGATCCCCTCTAGGTAGCGGTCCAGCCCGACCACCAGCTCGCAGCGGGCCAGGGCGTCCCTGGCGAGCGGCGGCAGCAGCGCCGCGTCGCCGGGGCCGGTGCCGACCAGGTAGAGCCGGCCGCGGGGCCGCGTCCGGGCGACCGCGACGGTCGCCCGGGCCGCCTTGCGCTTGGGCACCACCAGCTCGGCGCGGCCGCCGGCGAGGGCGGCGGCCTCCGCCACGCTCGGGGTGCCGACCGCCCTCGCGGCCGCGTCGGAGGGGTTGGGCACCGGCACCGCGGCGAGCTCGGCGGCCGGGTGGAAGCGCAGCGGCCAGCCACGGGCGCGCGCCGCCGCGGCCAGGCCGGGCTCGTCGCGCTTGGCGTCGACGCTGGCGAGCGCGGCCACCGAGGCGGGCGCCAGGCCGGCGCCGGCCAGGGCCGCGTCGACCAGGTCGAGGACCTCCTCCGCGGTCGCGCCGCGGCTGCACCCGACGCCGACCACCAGCGACGGCGGCCGGCAGACGACCGCCGGCCGCGGCCACGCGGCCACCCGGTCGCTGACCACCAGGCAGGGCGCGGCCAGGTCGGCCGCCGGGCGTTCCGGCCGCCATGGACCCCGGCCTGCCAGCCCGCCGTCGGCGGCGGTGACGTTGCCAGGCAGCGGCGGCAGCGGCCAGCGCTGGTCGCTGACCAGCGTGACGGGCTCGCCGCCGACCAGGGCGGCGGCGACGGCGGCGAGGTCGCCGCCGTCCTCGAGGCGGAAGCCGAGGTCGGCGCCGAACTGGTCGAGCACGGGCAGGCCTAGCGCGTCGCTGGCCGTGGTGACCACCGGCTGGACGCCGAGCGTCTCGGCCACCCGGGCGGCGAGCCGGTTGGCCCCGCCGGCGTGGCCGCCGGTGAGGGCGACCGCGAAGCGGCCGGCGTCGTCGACGCAGACCAGGCCGGGGTCGACCCGCTTGCCGGCGAGCAGCGGCGCGGCCAGGCGGATCGCCGCGCCGGCCGCCATGAACGCCACCAGGGCGTCGCTCTCGGCCCAGGCGGCCCGCAGCGCCGCGGCCGGCCGGCCCGGGAAGGCCCTTGCGTCCGGCCAGGCCCGTTCGAGCTGGGCCGCCAGCTCGGCGCCGCGCGGCGTCGCCCACACCAGCCCGATCACCGCCGCACCCCCGAGACCAGGAAGACGGGGTTGGTCGGCACCAGGCGGTGCAGCTCGCCGATGCCGCGCAGGCGTGCCGCCTGCAGCAGCACGGTCTCGACCTCGAGGCCGCCGCCGGCGAGCACGCGGCCGGCCGGGACGACCCGCTCCATCCCGGTGAGGGCGACCACCACCGCCCGCCGGGTGCGGCCGCCGGCCTCCTTCAGCACGCCCTCCAGGTCACGGCCGCTGCCGCCGACGAACACCGCGTCCGGGTCGGGGAGGCCCCGCAGCACGCCGGGGGCGGTCCCGGCGACCACCGTCACCGCGACCCGGTG
>DASUZB010000049.1:0-15920 GCA_036377075.1 Actinomycetes bacterium
AGCTCGGCGGCCGCCTCCGGGGCGCCCCGCGACCTTGCCGCGGTCGCCGCCCGGTCGAGCAGCCCGGCGACCTCCTCGTCCGGGCCGTCGGCGGCGAGCGCAAGCTGGCGGGCGCGCTCCTCCACCTCGGTCACGCGGGCGGCCAGCTCCCGGTGCGCCGCTCGTCGCCGCTCCCGCGGCGCGGCCGCGTAGACCGCGGCGGCGAACGCCGGGTGGGTGAAGGTCACGCTCCCGTCCTCGCCAATGGCGACCAGCCGCTGCTCCTCGGCCTCGGCGAGCCTCTCCGGCACGACCACACCGGGAACCGGGCGCGACAGCGCCGCGGCGAGCAGCAGCGCCTCGCGCGTCGCCGGCGCCAGGCGCCTGACCCGGGCCGCCACCAGCGACCGCACGTCCTGCGGCACCGGCAGGACGTCCCCCGGGGCCGGTCGGCCCTGCCGGAGCAGCGCGCCCGCGATCTCCAGCGCGTGCCGCGGGTTGCCGAGCGAGGCCCGCGCGACCCGCGTGAGCAGCGGCCGCGGCAGCCCCTGCCCGTGGCGCTCCACGATGAGCCGGTGCAGGCTCCCGGGTGGGAGCGGCCCCAGCCGCAACCGCTCCGTGCGAGCCTCGTCCAGTGACCGCTCGAAGCCGTGGGGACGGCGTTCCGCGCCCGGTCGCTTCGCTATCAGGGAACCGACCGCCTCTCGCGCCTCGTCCAGCGACCGCTCGGCGGAAGGGCTCGGGCGTTCCGCGCCCGGACGCACCGACACCAGGAAACCGACCGCCTCGGCGGAGAGCCGCCGCGCGGCGAACTCCAGCACCTGGGCCGTCGGAGCGTCGAGCCGGTGCGCGTCGTCGACCGCGACGAGGACCGGCCGGGCGCCCGACAGGTCCCGCATGACCGAGAGGACCGCCGCCGGCACCGCCCGCCGGTCGAGCCACGGCTCCTCGGCCTCCGTCGACAGCAACGCGGCATCGAGCGCGTGGCGCTGCGGGGCGGGCAGGCGGTCGAGGGTGGCAGGGTCGACCCAAGCGAGCAGGTCGGCGAGGGCGGCGAAGGAGTGCCCGGCCCCCGGTCCGGCCGGTCGGGAGGTGAGCACCAGGTACTCGCGCCGCCGCGCGGCCTCGGTCGCCGCCCGCCAGAGCGTCGTCTTGCCGCTGCCCGACTCGCCCTCGATCACCAGCGCCGCGGGGCCGCGCGGCACCCGGTCGAGGAACGCGCCAACCGACACGAGCTCCCCGTCCCGCCCGATGATCCCGCCCACCATGGGTGCATGCTAGCCGCCCGCCGGGCCCGGATCGACAGGCGGACCGGGAAGCTGCTCTCAGGGCTTGCGGCCGACGCCGGCCCACAGCCAGAAGTGCCGCATGGCGCCCGGGATCTCCGGGCGCCACCGGTCTGGCGGGACCACGCCCGGGTCGAGGAGCTCGAACCCGTCGAAGAAGCGCTCGACCTGGTCACGGCTGCGCATGAACGCCCTGGCGTCACCTGACGAGCGGTTGATGATCGCGAGGTACTCGCTGGCCCGCTGCGGGTCGGAGTCCGCGGTGAGGTGGGAGAAGATCAGGAAGCTGCCCGGCGCCATCACCTCGCGGAACCGGGCCACGATCCCGTACGGGTCGCGCTCGTCCGCGACCAGGTGCAGGACCCCCAGCATCAGCACGGCGACCGGCTGGTCGAAGTCGATCAGGCCGCGCACCTCCGGGTGGCCCAAGATCGTCGCCGGCTCGCCGGCGTCCGCCTGGACGACCGTGGTCGACTCCCAGTCGGCGAGCAACGCGCGGCCGTGCGTGGCCACGACCGGGTCGTTGTCGACGTAGACGACGTGGGACCCGGGCTCCACCTGCTTGGCGATCTCGTGGGTGTTCTCCGCCGTCGGCAGGCCGGAGCCGATGTCGAGGAACTGCCCGACGCCCTCCTCGGCGGCAAGCCGCACCGCCCGCTTCAGGAAGGCACGGTTGGCCCGGACGCTCTGCAGGATCTCCGGCACGATGGCGAGGACCCGGTCACCCACCTCGCGGTCGGCGGGGAAGTTGTCCTTGCCGCCGAGCCAGTAGTCGTAGACCCGGGCGGGGTGTGCGACGTTCAGGTTGATGCCAGGGGGTGCCCGGTCCTCGTCCGCCACGTGATCGCCTCCATCCAGAACCTGGACGCTATCACCGGCCAGGCCGGACGGCTCGTTCCTCGCCACGGTCGGGAGTAGGGTTGCCCGGATGGCCCTCACGACCCGCCCGCGACCTGCCACTGCCCTGCTGGCCGGGGCCGTGCTCGTCGGGCTGCTGTGGTCGGGGGCCGCGCTGGCGCACCTCGGCGCCGAGCCGGCTTCACGCCACGGCCTGGCGGCGGCACCGCTGCCTGCCAGGCAGCTGCTGGTCGGGGGCCAGGGCGTGGAGCGCGGCGCGACGCTCGAGGGCGGCCGCCGGGGAGCAGCCGGCGGCGGCTGGGTCGCCCTCGTCGCCGCGCTGGTGGGAGCCGCCCCAGGCTCGCGACGTGGCCTGTGGCGCTCCCGAGGCGCCGCCCACGTGCGCACCCGGCGGCGTCGCGCCTGGTCCAGGGCTCCACCCAGCCACCTCCAGCTCACTTGACCGTGCTCCCGCGCCGCGTGGCGCGGGGCCGGAAGCGACGGCAGCGGCGACCCGCCGGCTGCCCAGCGGAGGTGAACCCTGTGAACGCGCGCCTCGACCGGCCGCCGACATGGACCGACCCGGCCCTGCAAGCCCTGCTGGCCGCAGCCGTGCTGGCGGCGGCCGTCGGCGCGGTCCTGCTCCTACGCGCCGCGCCGGTTTCCAACGTCGGCCACGTCACCCTGAGGGTGGACAACCAGACCAGCCTGCCGTTGACGTTGGAGGCGGTCGACCGGACCGGCAGCCGGCTACCGGTCGGGTCGGCCACGGCCAAGGCGCAGACCACGTTCTCCGAGGTGGTCGACATCGGTGACCAGTGGACCTTCGTCGCCGTCTATGCCGGCCAGGAGGTCCACCGCCAGAGCGTCTCCAGGGCCGAGCTGCGCGGCAGCGGTTGGACCATCACCATTCCCGCCGATGCCACCGACCAGCTCGAACGGGCAGGCTTTCAGTGAGCACGCCCGCTACCCGCGGGTCGGTGAAGCCGGGTGGCGAGCGGGTCGGCGAGGCGGGCCAGGACCGGCCCGGCGACCCCCAGCATGAGCACGTAGGTGGCGGCCAGGGGACCGAGCCGCGGGTGGAGGCCGGCGGCGACGGCCAGCCCGGCGACCACGATGGAGAACTCGCCGCGCGCCACCAGGGCGGCGCCCGCCCGTAGCCGCCCGGAGGCGGCGATCCCCGCGCGGCGGGCGGCCCACCAGCCGCTGGCAAGCTTGGTCGCCGTGGTCACCAGCGCCAGCACGGTGGCGGTAAGGGCGACCGACGGGAGCTGGCGCGGGTCGGTCTGCAAGCCGAAGAACACGAAGAAGACCGCAGCGAACAGGCCCCAGCAGCAACAGCAGCAGGATGATCCCGATCTCCGCGCCGACCTGGACGAAGTCCTGCGCGGTGACCAGCGGCAACAGCCCGCCCTTGCCGAACGCCAGGCCGGCCAGCAGGTACAGCGGGATGGGCGACAGCCCGACCCGGCCGGCCAGCCGCCCCAGCAGGCCGAGGCCGAGCAGGACCCCGCCGAGTTCCAGCAGCAGGGTGGCGGTGTGCACGGCCTCAGCTCCCCCGCTGCTGCAATACGGGGCCGCGGCGGCGCTCGAACGTCACCGCCAGCGGGGCGGCCAGGAACACCGAGGAGTAGGTGCCGACCAGGATGCCGATCAGCAGTGCCAGGGCGAAGTCGGTCAGCGTCTCCCCGCCGAGCACGAACAGGGCCGCCAGGATGAACAGGGCGCCCATCCCGGTGTTGATGGTGCGCGGGACGGTCTGCAGGCACGCCCGGTTGGCCAGGGCTTCCAGGGACTCGCGGGTGCGCTCGCCGAGCCGCTCCCGGATGCGGTCGAACACGACGACCGAGTCGTTGACCGAGTAGCCGATCACGGTCAGCAGGGCCGCGAGGAACACCCCGTCCAGCGGTTTGCCGAGCCAGGCGAAGACGCCCAGCAGGATGGCAACGTCGTGGAACATGGCGAGGACGGCGGCGGCGCCGAAGGTCCAGCGGAACCTGACCGCCATGTAGGCAAGCTGCGCGGCCAGGGCCACCGCCAGCGCGACCACGGCCTTGCGTCGCAGCTCCGCGCCGATGGTCGGGCCGACGAACTCGGCCCGCAGCCGCTCGGTCGGCCCGGCGGCCGACCTGACAAGCCGGTCGATCCGCTGCTCGGCGGCGCTGTCGAGCTGGGCGGTGCGCACGGTCAGGTCGCGGTCGCCCGATGCCTGCACCACGGCGTGGGCGAAGCCGGCGTCGGCCAGCGCGCGCCGGGTGGCGTCGAGGTCGGCGGGCCGCTGGGTGCGGTACTCGAGCAGCCGGCCACCGGTGAACTCGAGCCCGAGGTTCGGCCCCCTGACCACCAGCCCGGCGACCGCCACGGCGAAGGCGACCAGGGAGACGGCCAGCCACCAGCGGGCCCGCCCGATCAGGTCAGGGCCGCGCGAACCGAGCCAGCCGCGCAGCCTGCCGCCGGAGGCCAGTCCGAGGAGGCCAGGGCGCGACCGCACCGCCGGGACGCGGACGGCCAGGTCGACCAGGACCCGCGTGACGACCAGCGCGGTGAACAGCGACACCACCACCCCGACCGAGAGCGTCACGCCGAAGCCGCGCACCGCCCCGGAGGCGAGGAAGAACAGCAGCCCGGCGGCCAGCAGCGTGGTCATGTTGGAGTCGGCGACGGCGCTGAACGCCTTGGAGAAGCCCCGCGCGAACGCCACGCGCAACCTGCCACCGGCGGCGTACTCCTCCTTGGCGCGCTCGAACACCAGGACGTTGGCATCGACCGCCATGCCGATCGCCAGCACGAACCCCGCGATACCGGGCAGCGTCAGCGTGGAGCGGAGCGCCAGCAGCGCCGCGAACGACAGCAGCCCGTAGCACCCCAGGGCGACCGCCGCCGCGGCGCCGAGCAGGCGGTAGTACGCGGCCATGTAGAGGATCGTCAGCGCGGCGCCGAGCACGGCCGCCTGCACGCTGGCCCGGATCGCCGCCTCGCCGAGGGTCGGCCCGACGGTCCGCTGCTCGACCGCGTTGACCGGCACCGGCAGCGCGCCGGCGCGGATCAGCAAGGCCAGCTCCTTGGCGTCCCGTTCGCCGAACTGGCCGGTGATGACCGTCGTCCCGCCGCGGATGCCTTGGTCGCAGGCGACCGACGGGTCCACCTGCGGGCTGGAGATGACCTTTCGGTCCAGCACGATCGCCACCCGCCGGCGGGGGTCCCCGTCCGGCGCGCAGGCGGCCTGGCCGGTCAGCCTCGCCCACGGGCCGCCCCCGTCGCCGCGGAACTGGACCTGCACCTCCCAGCGGCCGCCGGTCTGCGGGTCCAGCACCGCGTCGGCGTCGCCGACCGCGTCCCCGGTCAGCCGTGCGGGACCGAGCCGCAGGCGGGTGCCGTCCTCGTCGGTCAGGACCAGCTGGCCGCCGGCACCTGGCGGCCGGGTCGTGGTCGTCGACCCCGTGCCCCCCTGGCCCCCGGCGACCCCGAGCACCGGGTGGAAGGTGAGCTGCGCGGTCCGGCCGATCACCCGTCGTGCCTCGCCCGGGTCGTAGACGCCGGGCAGCTCCACGATGACCCGGCGGTCGCCCGAGCGCTGCAGGGTCGGCTCGGCCACGCCGAGCTGGTCGACCCGGCGGCGCAGCACCTCCACCGTCCGGGCCAGGGTGTCCGCGTCCACGCGCTGGCGGGCGGTGTCCTGGGCCTCGAGGACGATCTGCGTGCCGCCCCGCAGGTCCAGGCCGAGCCGGACGGGACGGTTGACGGCCAGCCAGCCCGCCACGCCGAGCAACACCACGACGCCGAACAGGCGCCATCCAAGATGACGAGACAACTGGGCGCCGGCCGCCCGCGGGCGGAACTGGTGGGTCACCCCGCCACCCTCCTCGCCGACACTCCGAGAAGGGAACGAGCCACCTGGCGCCGCGACCGTCGCCCGCCGTTCAGCGCCGGGACGTCAGGCTTGGCCGCCGCAGCCATCGCGTAGTAGCCAAAGGCGGTCGAGAAGCGGACGACCTCGATGACGCCGATCGGGGCGGCGGATACGGCTTGCAGCGGGTCGACCCAGCGTGCCTCGCGCCGGCGCCGTCCCAGACCGTTCCGCCAGTGGCGTTCCGCGACGGTCCCGCATGCCAGGAAGTCAGCCACGACGACGCGGCCGCCCGGCCGGACCACCCGCGCCAGCTCGCGGACGGCACGCACGGGATCGCTGAGGTGGCGGAGCGTGGAGGTGGACAGGACCGCGGTGAAGGTCGCCGCCGGAAACGGTAGCTGCTCGGCGTCGGCCACCAGGAACACTTCGTTCGGCAACGATGCTGCGCGCGCCCGGGCGCTGCGGACCATCGCGGCGGAGCGGTCGATCCCGACCGCGAGGCTGACCGTCGCGGAGGCGCCGCGCACCGCGGCGCCGGTGGCGCAGCCGACGTCCAGGAACCGGTCGGCGGCCGTGATGCTGAGGTGAGCGATGGCGCGGAGCTGCAGCGCCGTCAGCAGGCGGGACAGGGCATCCATTTCGTACCGCTGCGCCCACCCGGCGAACCTGTCCTGAGATCCGGCCAGGGACCGCTCGCGGCGGCCGACCGCTCCCGGTTGCAGGTTGAAGTCCATCGGGGCCTCGATTCGTAAGGCGAATGGCGCGACCACCCCGTAGCGGCCTGCAGGCCACATCCCGGCGACAAGGCAACGGCGACACCGCGCCGTCCCTGCTGGCGCGCCGAGAGGAGCGACCCAGCAGGAACGCGGAGACGAGGAGGAGGGGGTCAGGCTCGCTGAAGCGCGGGCGGCGGCGCCCGGCACGCCCGCCCTGCGGCCATGCGGCGCGGGCGAGGACGCGAGGCTGGCAACGACGAGCGTCGGCCACGCCACGCCGCGGCGACGACCACGGCAACGGCCAGCTCGCCGGCGGCCGAGGCCGGCCAGCCGCCTTGGCTGCCCCGCTGGATCAGCTCGCGCAGCCCAGGCCGGGGATCACCCAACGCGGCCCCGTCGACGTGCACCAGGAAGCCGACGGCGCGTCGATCCGAACCGTTCGTGGCCGCCGGCGCCGTGGCCGGCGCGCTCACGGACCAGCCCACGGCGACCAGTGCCACCACGGCGACGACGACCCGGGTGGCACGCTCGCGGAGCATCGTCATCGTGTCCGCGACGGTACCGCAACCGCCAGCCCGCCGGAAGCCGATTCCTGTCAACCCGGCCGGCGACCTCGAAGCCGGCCAGGTGGGCGAGCGACCGTGGCGTCAGGAGCCGGGGCGAACGAGTCCGGTCTCGTAGGCCAGCACCACGGCCTGCACCCGGTCGCGCAGGGCGAGCTTGCCGAGCAGGCGGCTGACGTGGGTCTTCACGGTCCCCTCGGACAGGTAGAGCTGGCCGGCGATCTCGGCGTTGGTGAGCCCCCTCGCCACCAGGGTCAGCACCTCCCGTTCCCGATCGGTGAGCGCGGCGAGCGACTCCGCCTTGGCGCGGTCGGGCTCGGGCGTGGACTCGAGGAACCGCTCCACGAGCCGCCGGGTGGCGCTGGGCGCCACGACCGCGTCGCCGGCCAAGCGCTGGAACGGCTCTCCGACCGGCGCCTGTCAGGGCTGCGCGCCCACCACCTGGGCGTGGTGTTCCAGCGGTTCTTCCTGGTCGACCAGCTCAGCGCGCTGGACAACGTCGCCACCGGGCTGCTCTACCACGGCCTGTCCACCAGCGCGCGGCGGCAGCAGGCCAGCACGGCGCTGGAGCGGGTCGGCCTGGCAAGCCGCCTCCACCATCGCGCCCAGCACCTGTCGGGCGGGGAGCGGCAACGGGTGGCGATCGCCCGGGCGATCGTCGGACGCCCGCTCGTGGTGCTGGCCGACGAGCCGACCGGCAACCTCGACAGTGCCACCGGGGCGGAGATTCTCGGCCTGCTGGCCGCGCTCAACGCCGACGGGGTGACGATCGTGGTGATCACCCACGATCCCTACGTCGCCGCGGGCATGCGCCGCCATGTCCGGCTGCGCGACGGAGGCGTCGTGGCAGACGACCACGTGGCCGGCGACAAGGGGCAGGGCGGGTGAGCGCGGACGGCCGGACCGGCCCGCCGCCGGGCGCCGCTCGCCTGCCCGCGTCCCGGCTGCGCGCCGCCGACCTGCTGCCGCTGGCGACGGTCGGGCTGCGGGCCCGGTGGCTGCGGGCGGTGCTGTCGGTGCTGGGGATCGCGATCGGCATCGCCGCGATCGTGGCGGTGCTCGGGATCACCCGTTCCAGCCAGTCGGACCTGCTGGCCCGCATCGACCGGCTCGGCACCAACCTGCTCACGGTCGCGGCCGGCCAGGCCCTGACCCAGGAGGCCGCCCAGCTTCCCAGCAGCGCCGCGGCCACCATCGCCCGCACCGACGGGGTCCAGCGGGTCGCACCCAGCGCCGAGCTGACCGGGGTGCAGGTCTACCGCACCGACCGCATCCCCCGCTACCGCACCAGCGGGCTGTCGGTGCGCGCCTGCGACCCCAGCCTGCTGGCCGCGCTGGACGCCCGGCTCGCCAGCGGCGTGTTCCTCGGCCCGGCCACCGCCCGCTACCCCACCGTGGTGCTCGGCCACGACGCCGCCCAGCAACTGGGCATCACCCGAGCGGCGGCCGACACCCGGATCTTCCTCGGCAGCCACTGGTTCGTGGTCATCGGCATCCTGCACCCGGTCGAGCTGGCTCCGGAGATCGACCGCTCCGCCCTGCTCGGCTTCGCGGTCGCCGCCCGTGACTTCGACTACGACCAGCACCCCAGCGAGATCTACGTCCGCGCTGAGACCACCCGCACCGCCGCGGTCGCCACCCTGCTGGCCCCCGCCGCCAACCCCGAGCACCCCGAGCAGGTCGCCGTCAGCCGCCCCTCCGACGCCCTGACCGCCCGCCTGGCGGTGGCCGACGCCACCACCTCGCTGCTGCTGGGGCTGGGCGCGGTGGCCCTGCTGGTCGGCGGGATCGGAATCGCCAACACACTGGTCATCGGGGTGCTGGAGCGGCGTGGTGAGATCGGCCTGCGCCGCGCGCTCGGCGCCACCCGCGGCCACGTGGCCGTCCAGTTCCTGGCCGAGTCGGTGCTGCTGGCCATCCTGGGCGGCACCACCGGCGTGGCGTTCGGCGTCCTGGCCACCTATGCCGTGGCGCTGCCACGCGGCTGGCGGCCGCTGGTGCCGGCCGCTGCCGTCTGGGCCGGGCTGGGCGCCGCCGTGGTGATCGGCGCGGTCGCCGGGCTGTACCCGGCCATGCGCGCCGCGCGGCTGTCACCCACCGACGCCCTCCGCTCGCCCTGACGACGGACCCACCCGCCGCCGCAGGCGCCCGCTCAAGCGCGCGCCAGGGCCGGGATGGTGGTGGTGGCCTGGTCGCCGGCGTGGCCCAGGAACGGCAGGCCGAAGGCGGCTTCGATGGAGCGCAGCAGCGAGTAGTGGGTGTAGGGGGTGGGATCGTGGCCCTGGGGGATCCGCGGTCCGGCCACGATCGTTGGGATCCGGCCGCCGCGGCCCAGGCCGTCGCAGCAGGAGCGCACGTCGTGGCGGGTGCTCTCGTCGAACGTGACCACCAGGCGGGTGTCCTGCCGCCACAGCGGGCTGGTGGCGAGCTGGCCGACCAGGCGCCGCAGCCACGCGTCGGCGACCCGGACCGGACCGGAGTGCATCTCGTGGTGGAGGTCCGGCATGACGAAGACGACGGTGGGCAGGCGGCCCTCGGCGAGGTCGGCGTGGAAGCGGCTGAACGGCAGCACCCGGTCGCAGCGGTCGGGGTTGTCACGGACCCGGACGGCGTGCATGAACGGGTCGACCAGCTCGGTGTAGGCGCCCGAGCCCACCACGGTGGAGCAGGGCCCGGGCAGCCCTTGCAGGTAGGCGGCCCAGGAGACGTCGTGGGCCTCCAGCTGGTCGACCAGGCTCGGCCCGGCGAAGGTGCAGGCGCGGCAGTCGCTGCGGATGGGGGTGCGGCCGCTGAGGAGGGCCACGTAGTTGGGCAGGGAGGGATGGGTGGTCGCGTAGTAGTTGGTGAGCAGCGTGCCTCGGGCGGCCAGGTGGTTGATGAACGGCGCGGCCGGCGAGCCGATGATCTGCTCGAAGGAGTGGTTCTCCTCGACCACCACGATCAGGTGCTCGGGCGGCCGGGCCGCCGCGGTGGTCGCCCTCGCCACGGACACCGCACAGCCCGCCAGCCCCACGGCCGCCACCAAGGTGATGGCCGCGACGACCCGCCACCTGCCAACGCCTGCCATCGGTCGCTCCCTGCTCGACGCCGCGCCGTTCGCCCTGCTCGCTGGTTGGTCTGATCCCTGACGCCGCCAGCTTGGCCTTCGATCGGGCGGCTGTCGCCACGGCCAGCCGGCATCCTCGATACCGGTTAGCTGCAACGGGCTGGGAGGCTGGCCGATAATCCTGAGCATGACGATGCAGGGAGGCCCCACCAGGGGTCCGGACGGGGACCATGGCCGCCCGGCCGCGAGCGGGGTGCGGGTGGTCCTGGCCGAGGACGACGTCCTGCTCCGCGCGGGCCTGGCCAGCCTGCTGGAACGCTCGGGCTTCGAGGTCGTCGGGCAGGCCGGCGACGGCCGTCGCCTCCTCGAGCTGGTCCGCGCCAACCGGCCCGACCTGGTGGTGGTGGACATCCGCATGCCGCCCACCAACACCACCGAGGGCCTCGAGGCCGCCCGGGCGATCCGCCAGGAGCACCCCCGGACCGCCATCCTGGTCCTGTCGGCCCACGCCGAGGTGGAGCACGCCATGGAGCTGCTGGCCGGCGGCCGCGGGATCGGCTACCTGCTGAAGCGCCGCGTCACCGACGTGGACGAGTTCGTCGACACGCTGCAGCGCATCGCCAGGGGCGGCTCGGTGGTCGACCCCGCGCTGGTGGCCGAGCTGGTCGGCGCCCGCCGGCGCGACGACCCGCTGGCCGCGCTCAGCGCGCGGGAGCGCGAGGTGCTGGCGCTGATGGCGGAGGGGCGCTCGAACGCGGGCATCGCGCGGCGGCTGTGGGTCACCGAGGGGACCGTCGAGAAGCACGTGCGCAGCATCCTGGCCAAGCTGGGCCTGCCCGAGGACGAGGAGGACCACCGCCGCGTCCTGGCGGTGGTCACCTTCCTCGAGGCCCGCTGAGGGCGGCCGGACCGGCGAGCAGCAGCGGCCACGCCCGCACGAGCGGGGGTGGAGCCATACCTTGTTCCGAGCGTTATGAGCCGCGTTGTTCCTCCGCCGCCCGGTGAGTGGCGCGGTACTGCCCCGGGGTCGTGCCGGTGTGACGCCTGAACGCGGCGATGAAGTGGCTGACGCTGGAGAACCCGACCTGGTGCGCGACCTGGGTGACGGTCGCGTCGCCGCCCGCCAGGAGTCGCTCGGCCCGCTCGAGCCGGGCACGGCGCAGGTAGCGGTACGGGGGTAGGCCCGTGACCGCGCGGAACAGGCGGCTGAAGTGGAACGGGCTGGTGTTGCCAAGCGCCGCGAGCGTCGCCAGGTCCAGGTCCTCGCCCAGGTGGGCATCGATGTGGCGCCGGACTGCCTCGACCGCCTCGCGCTGCCGCGGCGGTACGGCCCGCGGTGTCGAGGCCGGGCTGCCGGCCGCGCGGTGAAGCCCCACGAGCAGGTCAATGACCAGGCAGTCCAGCCGCAGCCCACGGCCAGGCAACCGTGGGTCTGTCTCGGCCGCGAGCCTGCGCGCGGTGAGCTCCACCTCGGGAGTGAGCGGAAGCGCTGCCACGTCAGGAAGTGGCCGCTCCGCGAGCATCGCGCTGAGCGGGTCGGGATTCGGGTCCAGCAGCGTGCCGAGCGCGCCGGGCTTCAGCCGCACCGCGAGGTTCCGGTCGGTCGGGAGCGTAGCCCCATGGTCGCAGCGGAAGGGTTCGCCGTCATGCCCGAGCACGACCACGCCCGGTCCGGCGTCGACCCAGCCGCGCCGCCCGCCGATCCGCCAGCCGCCGCCAGTGGTGAAGATCACCTCGTCGCCGTCGAACCACTCCTCGGCGGGGTCCCGGAACGGACGGGGATGGTGGCGAAACCGGTCCACCGATGCGACCGACCCACCAGCGACGTGGACGAACACACCAACCCCCGGAGTTGGCTCGCCGCTGGCTCCCTCCGCCGGCAACATTCCGCGACAGTAGCGCAAGCGGCCGACAGCATCGCGCAAGGACTCGCAAGCCCCGGTCCGGGGGACCGGTGTTGACTCGCCGTCGATGAAGCGCTACCGCACCACCCTTGGCCACCGCGACTTCCGCCTGCTGTGGACCGGCATGACGCTGTCGGCGCTGGGCGACAGCATGAGCCTGGTCGCGCTGCTGTGGTTGGTCTACCAGACCACCGGCTCGGTACGGCAGCTGGGCTGGTTCGTCGCCGCCTACACCGCGCCGGTCGCGGTGGGCGGGCTGGTCGCGGGGAGCGTGCTCGACCGGTTCGACCGCCGCGCCGTCCTGCTCGCCGACAACCTGATCCGCGGTGCCGCCTTCGCCACGGTGCCGCTGCTGTACCGCGCCGGCACGCTGGCGCTGTGGCACCTGTACCTGGTAGCGGCGCTATTCGCCCTGCTCAAGATGCTGCCACTGGCCGGCGTCCCAGCGATGATCCCCGAACTGGTCCCGACCCGGGAGCTTGACAGCGCCAACGCGCTCGAATCGATCGGCTACGGCGTGGCGACGCTGGCCGGTCCGGCGGCAGCCGGCGGGCTGCTCACTCGGCTGAACGGCGCCAACGTGGTCGCGGTGGACGCCGCGACCTACCTCACCTTCGCCGCGCTGCTGTGGCGCGTGCGCCTTCCCACCCGTCACCCCGGCAGCGACCCGGCGCCGGGGCGCGAGGGCGCGGGCGTGCGGCCCGCCCTGCGGTTCGTCATCGGCCAGCCGGCCATCATGGCGACGACCGTCATGTTCATGCTGTTCAACGTCGGCCTCGGGATCATCCTGGTACTGCTGCCGGTCTACGCCGACACGGTGCTCACCGGTGGCGGGGGCGCCGCCGGCTTCGGAGTCCTCTCCAGCGCTCTTGCCGGCGGCGAGCTGGCCGGCTCGGCGGCCGCCGGCATGGTCGCAACGCGCTGGCCGCTCGGCCGCGCGATCGCCCTCTCCCAGATGGCGGCCGGAGCGTTCCTCCTCGGACTGGTCGCCCTACCTCAGCTACCAGGCGCGGTGGCATTCCTGGGACTGTCGGCGTTCGGCAGCGGCCCGCTCACGGTCTGGGCACAGACGCTGCGGATGCGGCTGATCCCCGCCCACCTGCGAGGCCGCGTCTTCGGGTTGCTGCGCACCAGCATGCAGGCGACGCCCCCGCTCGGAGGCATCGCCGCGGCCATGCTGCTCGCCGGCCCCGGCCTGCGCCAGGCCATCCTCGCCACGGCCCTTCTGATCGGCGTGCCCGGTGCTGCCGGCCTGCGCCTACGCTCGCTCAGCACCGCCGCAAGCGACCCAGCCAGAGCCGGGGGCGACTGATGCCGCTCGCCTGCGGACCCACGCAACTCTGTCCTTTGGCGTGTCAGGGCTTGCGCAGGCGGTAGTGCAGGTGGGTAACCCGGTCGCCGTGGACGACCTCGGGGTTCTCCAGCAGCAGCGGCGAGCCGGCGTAGTCGCCGAAGTAGCGGACGCCGGCGCCGAGCACCACCGGCACCAGGTCCACCCGGACCTCGTCGACCAGCCCGGCCTGCAGTGCCTGCCCGCCGACGTTGCCCGGGGTGACGGAGAGGTCCTTGTCGCCGGCGGCGGCCTTGGCCTGCGCCACGGCGCTGGCCACGCCGTCGGTGACGAAGGTGAACGGCGCCTCCGGGAAGTCCCAGTCGGTCGGCGGCCGGTGGGTCACCACGAACACCGCCTCGCCGACCGGTGGGCGGCCGTTCCAGCCGTTGGTCAGGTCGAACAGGCGGCGGCCGATCACCCCGGCGGTGACGTTGGCCCACGCCGAGCGCAGGTAGTCCGCGCTGGCCGCCGAGACGCGGAAGACCCGGTCCGGGTCAGCGCCGGTGAACTCGACGTCCCCGTTGCCGTACCAGTCGAACAGCGGGCCGACGTTGTCCGACGGGTCGGCGATGTACCCGTCCAGCGACATCGACGCCTGCATGACGACCGATCCCATGGTGGTTCCTTCCGTGATCCGATCACTGGTCCATGCGCCTTCTACCTGAGAACCCTGCCCATCAGCCGTTGGCGACCTGCCATGACGTACGAACTGGTATTCGACTAGCCCCGAGCAGATTCGAACTGCTGTTACCGCATTGAGGATGTCTTGGGTAGGCCCGTCATCCGTAACGCTCTGGGGACGGACGTCGGCCACACTGGCGCGTGACCGAGGCTGCTCGGGACGGTGACCGGGGTCGGAGGGGCCGCATGCGCCAGGGATCAGGGCGGTGACCGTCGGTGGCCGGCCGGCAGGGGCGGCGCGCCGGTGGCCGGCCGTACTGGCGTGGACGTCGTGGGCGCTGGCCATGCTCGGGATCGCCGCCGCGCTCTGGTTCGACCACCTGCTGCGGCGGGCCGGCCGGGCCGACCTGGTCCAGTTGGACGCCAGCGCCGTCCCTTTCCTTCTGGCGATCGTGACCGCGTCGACGGTCGGCGCGGTGCTGGCCGCGCGGCGGCCCCGGCACCCGGTGGGCTGGCTGCTGCTCGGCCTCGGAGCGTCGACCGGGCTCTCCGGCTTCGTCGACGGGTACGCGCCCTACGGCCTCCTGGCACGGCCCGGGTCGCTCCCGGCGGCCCGCTGGCCCGCGATCTACAGCCCTGGGGTGACGGTGGCCGGCATCGCCTGCGTCGGCTTCGTCCTGCTGCTGACGCCGACCGGGTCGCTGCCGATGGGGGGCGGCTGGCGCTGGTGGGCCAGGGTCGCGGCGGCTGCGCCCGTCCTGTTCCTGGTGGCGCTGACGCTGGAGCGGGAGCCGCTCGAACCGACCTACCGGTCGGTCACGAACCCGCTCGGGCCACGGGCGCTCCAGCTGCCCATGGGGATCACCGGCGTCGTGGCCAGCGGGACCACCGTCGTCGCGGTCGTGGTCGGGACGCTGTCGCTGGTGGTGCGCTTCCGGCGCGCCCGCGGTACCGAGCGCCAGCAACTGCGCTGGGTGGCGCTGGCGGCGGTGCTGGTGTCGCTGGCGATCCTGGTGGCGTTGGCCGGCATGGGCGTCGGCAGCGAGCTCGTGATCAGCTGGGCCGCCGGCCTCTGCTTCGCCGTCCTGCCGCTGGCGATCGGCGCGGCGGTGCTGCGCTACCGGCTGTACGACCTGGACCGCATCGTCAGCCGCACGCTGGCCTACGGGCTGCTGACGGTGCTGCTGGGCGGTGGCTACGCCGGGGCCGTCCTCGGCCTCGGCCAGCTCCTGGGCCAGGACTCCAGCCTGGTCGTGGCCGCGGCCACCCTGGCGGTGGCCGCGGCGTTCCAGCCGGCCCGCCGCCGCGTCCAAGAGCTGGTGGACCGCCGCTTCGACCGGCGCCGCTACGACGCCGCCAGGACCGTCGCGGCGTTCAGCGCCCGCCTGCGCGAGGAGCTCGACCTCGACACCCTCTCGGCCGAGCTGCTCGCCGTGGTCGGCCAGACCGTCCAACCGGCCAGCGCGTCGCTGTGGCTGCGGCCGCCAACCGGCCACGCCCGGCCGCTGTCTCCCGTCGACAATTAACAGGCTGAGGCACAAAGGGCTGTGGCATCGTGCCTCTTCAGTTCGCTACTACGAGCCTTCGTAGAATCCCCCGCTGCTGAAGGCGTGCTGGTTCCGGTTGACAAATGCGGCCGGGTCGAGTCCTTTCCGGCGTTGGCGCGACGCTCGCCCGGCGCCAGGCCGTGACCCCGTCAGCCCGAGCTCGGTCGCCGCCGGGGACACCGTTACCGTGTCGGGGTCGGTCGGCCCGGACGCGGCGGGCTCGGACTGCGCAAGCGGC